>NZ_JBQKCL010000009.1:0-176111 GCF_052122375.1 Blautia sp. HCP3S3_H10_2 | reverse complement strand
TACCTCTCTGTATAATAAGATTTTTACTAACCTGCCAGTCAGTAGTCTTATTGTACTCTGAGGTATTTTCAATTTTCAACATCCACGCTTTTTATTATACAGGAAGCTCCTGTTCTCGTTCAAATAAGTATTTTGAAGTTGAAAAAAGTTATATACATCTGAGCTTCTTTATTTTTTCTTTTATAGGATTGTTCTGCTTGTATTTTTTTCTTACAAAACTAACCTTACTCACATATAAGTAAAAACAATTATCAGACAGGAGGAAACTATTATGTCAACTACATCTAATCCAGTACCTGTAGGGAAAGAAAATTCTATTTTGACTGTTTTAAGTGTCTCAGAAGTTGCTGAGTATCTTGGAGTGGGAAAGAACAGAGTTTATGAATTACTTAATACTGGAAAGCTGAATGGATTCCGCATGGGATCTACCTGGAAGATTAGCCGAATGGCTTTGGAGAATTATATCTTGAATGCTTCACAATTGTAATTCGGACAAAAAAATATGGCATGCCACAAACACGGCATGCCATATTTTTTCATATATCAGTTCTCTTATGTAGTCCCAACTTACTGCACAGTCCCCCAAAAACTATTAGGAACCATTATAATTACTTAGCAATCAGTCAAAAAGGCCGTTGCACAAACTGCGCCAATAACTGCTATCTTTAAATGTTTTTAAAGATTTAACAAACTTTCTATATGTTTTATAAGAAATCCGTTTTCCATCTTTATAATATTTAGTTGTTGGTCCAGATACCATAGAATATCTATTCACATACATTTTTCCATTCTTTATGGTATAAACGCCATAAGTATACTTAGGCTGTCTTGGTCCTACATAACCATCGAATGTTTCAAAAACAATATTTTTTCCAGTTCGGTATAATTTACTTGAAACTCCATCAAACACATATTTTCTGATCTTATATTTCTTATCACAGGTATAAATAATTACCGCTTTTCCCATTCTTCCAAGACCTGGTCCTGTAAGGTATTCAACATGATCTGGATACCCGTCTTTATTAATATCAACATAATAAGATTTATTTTTAGACGCACTTTGGTATCTACTATCTTTATCATGTGTATAATAGAGCAAAGATTTCTTTAAGGCTTTCTTTTTCTGTCTAGTTGTAGACGCAGAAACCGGAATCGCCATGACTACCGTTAATACAGCAATCAGTAACATAATAAACAAACTTTTTCTTTTCTTTGACATAATAACGTCCTCCCTTTATAGAAAATTTTATTTTTAGGGAAAGAAGCAATTGATTCTTTCCCCAGTTACTAGAATCAATAGTGATTAACTAGCCTATTTCTTAATTTTCACTTTCTTAATAGCAGAATATTTACCGTACACAGCCTGTCCCGTAGAATCTGTTTTATATGCCCTTACTTTTACATAATATGTCTTACCTTTTTTCAATTTGCTTAAAGTTCTGGACTTCGCCTTTGTCTTGACGCTTGTGCAGCTTTTCTTTACTTTTTTATCTGTAGAATATACAATTTCATATCCTGAAGCTCCGCTTACTGATTTATACTTCACAAATGCTTTCTTGCCAGACTTATTTGTAAAAGATGTAATAGTTGCTTTTCCTACGCTTACCTTTTGCCATTTCGCATAAAATATAGTGTTTCCTACATTTCCAGAAGTGATCTGGGTAACTTTCTTTTTAAGTCCCCTATCGCTATACCAGCCTTTAAAAATATAGCCTCGTCTGGTTGGATTCAGCAGATTAGTTGCTTTTCCATAAAATACAGATGGATTGCTGCCATTATTAGTACCGCCATTCAGATTGTAACGAACTGTGTTATATACAGTGACAACACAGGAAGCTGAAATCACATCTCTGTCTTTCGCTGTTACGGTGATTCTAGCAGTTCCACAACTTTTTGCTATCATATTTCCATTAGAATCTACTTCTACTACAGATGGATTACTACTCTGCCATCTCAACGCTTTATTTTCTGCGTCGCTTGGAGTAATAACTGGTGCTACTGAAAATGCAGTTCCTTGTTTTACGCTCTTTGTGCTTGCAAGGCTTATTCCTGTAACATATTTTATTACACGTTCCTGCACTGTTAATACACAAGTCGCAGATACAGTACCACGATCAGTTGCGGTGACAACAATGTTTGTTTTTCCAACAGCTTTAGCTGTTACCTTTCCGTTTTCGTCTACGGTTGCCACATATGGGTTACTGCTGCTCCATTTTACGCTCGTGTCTTCAGCGTCAGATGGTGTAATTGTTGGTGCCATTGTAAAAGATTGACCTTCTGTTATTGTTTTGGTTGAAGGTATATTAATGGCAATCACATATTTGTATGGACGCTGATTCAGATTAAAGGAGTAATCATCAACAAATTGTAATTCTGAATATTTAGAAACATTCTCTACTCTTACGTAATATACTCCGGCTGGACATAAAATTTCTTTTGTTTTTAAATATGGATTTTCTGTATTAGTAGCTTCCGATAGTACATTTTCCATACTGCTATCATACAATCCGATTTTCAATGTATCTTTTTGTATCTGTCTTGGTACTTTAAACTCCATTGATAAAAAACTATCTTCTAAGATTGTCATTTTAAAGCAGTCAATATCTTCTTCTGTATTCATGTTTCCAGCATACCAATGATTTGTTTTTTTCTCATTTGCCATGCTTTTTACATTATTATTTTCTTGTTCAAAATCATCTGGTGATTCATATGTCGTATTAACAGAAAAAGAATATTCTCTATAACCAGCCGACCGATCTGGACGCATTAATAAATAATAATTTCCAGCCGCTAAGCGTACACGATTCGTATACTTTTTCGAATTATCATCACTTGATTTGCAGTAGGTTATTTGATACACATTGTTATTTTCATCCTCTTCGTATAAATTATAAGTGCATTTATTTGAAATAATTTCTGCCAGACCAGATTGTTTCATTTCAAATCTATAGTAATCCTTATCTGAACCTTTACTAGAATTACCTTCATAAACCACATTATTTTCAATTATATTTGCTGTATCAAATGTATCATTATCCTCTACCTCACCAACATACTGTCCAGCCTCTTCATACTGAATCATCACTTGAGCTTCTTTGTTTATACTGCTCCTTCTAGAATATATTACAAATACAGCCTTACCAGATTTTACAGAAATCCATCCTGAATCTTTAGCATTTATTCCATCAATCACATACTCTCCATAATTAGCATATATCCCAGAATCATATTTCCAATCATCTCCAGTGTCAGTTACCAATTCTGTTACATCTGACACAACTATTTTGGCTCGCCCTGAAACTGGTAAATTAAGTTCCAAATAATAATCATTCCCATAGTCCCTACACATTTCATTCATTTTATAATATTTATTGGGTTCAATTATATTAGTAGTATAATACCCATACTTACCAGTCTCAATATTTGTTTGGAATTCTGCGATATCATTCGTGTCTTCTAAAATTTCATCCGTAAATTCAGAATTTTCTTCTATTGACTTATTTTCATCTAATAAACCATTTGACTCATTCTCATTTATCTGATTTATATTACTCACAAATTCACTTTCATCATAATCAGTTACTACATCTTCATCCAATGCAGAAAAACCATTTATCTCCGAATCATCAACAACTACCTCTTGCTCTTCCGCCCAAACTGACGTTCCAGGCACAACTCCCAGTGCCAAGACAGCTGCCATCACTAAACTTAACGCTTTTTTCTTCTTCATGCTTGTCTCCTCCTTGTACATGTTATAGAAATTCAACGCCGTCCGTTTTGTTCTATCGTTAAAATTATACGACACTACATATTAATTTGCAACGCATTATCGTCTAAAATTAACGATATCTTATATAGAAAGTTGGTGATACCGTGGTTCCTGTACTGGATCGTATTACACACTACCGTGATCAGAAAGGTTGGTCTGAATACCAGCTTGCTACCGAGTCTGGTTTGACACAATCTACAATTTCATCCTGGTATCGAAAAAAACTATTACCTTCTATTCCCTCACTTGAAAAAATATGTAATGCCTTCGGTATTACGCTTTCTCAGTTCTTCGCAGAGAGTGAAATGCCTTATACTCTTACTAAAACTCAGGCACAGTTATTGGAGGCTTCCACAGCCCTCTCAGAAGAACAACAGCGTGCATTAATTGAATTTATAAAGACTCTTTAAAAGGCTATGCGTATTCCCCACGCATAGCCTTCTCTTTAATATCTTGTACCATTTGAACCTATTCCCTTCTGCATTCCATAAAAAGCTGAAAGGCACATTTGAATCCTTGTGTAAAACCAATTTCTTCTCCTATCTCAGCAATCGCAAACGCCAGATCAACGCCCTCACGTCCAGTTTTATCTTCCATCTGGATAGAAGCCTTGTTCTTTTCCAGAAGTTTTCTGACTTCTGACAGTAATTTTTCATCCTGCCAGCCGCTCCGTCCCAGTTCTTCCAGTTCCATGTCATACAATTTTCTTATCATACTGTCCATAATGTTCCGAACCTGCTCTGGTTCCAATTCTCCCTTCTATGAGCATATTTAAACTTTCACACCTTGTTGCAAATTTGAATACACAAAAAAAGAGACCAGAACTCTCATTCCAGTCTCTTCCATTCACATATCCTACCATACTTCTTCAAAAATCTCCGAATGATTGGTACAAAATTGGTACAAACTCTCGAAAATTGGTACAAAGCATAGTGTTATTTTTTGATATTCTTTTATTAATACAGTTTAGCACCAGCCGGGATGTGGTTATCAACCATCAGAAGGTGAAGTTTTTCCTCTCCTTCTTCCTCGTGGATTGCACTGAGAAGCATTCCACAGGATTCAATTCCCATCATTGCTCTTGGCGGCAGGTTTGTGATAGCGATCAAGGTCTTGCCTACCAGTTCTTCTGGCTCATAATAAGCGTGGATTCCGCTTAAAATGGTGCGGTCTGTGCCTGTTCCATCATCCAGTGTAAACTGAAGGAGCTTTTTGCTCTTCGGAACTGCAACACACTCTTTAACCTTAACGGCTCTGAAATCTGACTTGCTGAAAGTATCAAAGTCTACATAATCAGTGAACAGCGGCTCAATCTGTACCTTGGAGAAATCAATTTTCTCTTCAACTACAGGTGCAGCCTGTGCTGAATCAGTGCTATTTTTTGACTTTGAGGAAGCCTTGTCAGCATCAAGAGATCTCATTGTCGGGAAGAGCAGCACGTCACGGATAGCCGCGCTGTCTGTCAGCAGCATAACCAGACGGTCAATTCCGTATCCAATACCACCTGTAGGCGGCATACCGATCTCCAGTGCATTCAGGAAATCTTCGTCTGTATGGTTCGCTTCCTCATCACCTGCGTCTGCAAGAGCATCCTGTGCTTTGAAACGCTCTCTCTGATCGATCGGGTCGTTCAGCTCGGAGTAAGCATTACACATTTCCCATGTATTGATGAAAAGCTCGAAACGCTCTACCTTGGTCGGATCAGAAGGTTTCTTCTTGGTCAGCGGAGAAATCTCAATCGGATGATCCATGATAAAGGTCGGCTGAATCAGCTCTTTCTCACAGTATTCCTCGAAGAACAGATTGATGATATCGCCCTTCTTATGACGCTCCTCATATTCAATATGATGCTCAGCAGCAAGCTTCTTGGCTGCTTCGTCATCTGCTACTTCATCAAAATCAATTCCTGCATATTTCTTGATCGCATCATTCATGGTCAGACGCTCGAAAGGCTTTCCAAGGTCGATCTCGATGCCATTGTAGGAAATCTTGGTAGAACCGCAGACTTTTTCTGCCAGATAACGGAACATGGACTCTGTAAGTTCCATCATTCCCTCATAATCTGTATATGCCTGGTAAAGCTCCATCAGTGTAAATTCCGGATTGTGACGGGTGTCAACACCTTCATTACGGAATACACGGCCAATCTCATAAACTCTCTCAAGTCCACCAACGATCAGTCGTTTCAGATAAAGCTCCAGTGAAATACGAAGCTTAACATCTTCGTTCAGTGCATTGTAATGTGTCTCAAATGGTCTCGCAGCAGCTCCACCAGCGTTAGAAACAAGCATTGGAGTCTCTACTTCCATGAAGTCATGGTCTGCAAGGAAGTTACGGATCTCTTTAAGGATTTTGGAACGTTTGATAAATACGTTCTTGCTATCCTGATTCATGATCAGATCCACATATCTCTGACGATAACGCATATCTGTGTCTGTCAGTCCGTGGAATTTCTCAGGAAGGATCTGTAAACTTTTGGAAAGAAGAGTCATGCTCTCTGCGTGAATGGAAATTTCACCGGTTCTTGTTCTGAACGCAAAACCTTCCAGACCAAAGATATCTCCGATATCGGATTTCTTAAAGTCTGCATAGGAATCTGCTCCAATAACGTCTCTTGCTACGTATACCTGGATATTTCCCTGTAAATCCTGGATGTTGCAGAAAGAAGCTTTTCCCATGACTCTCTTGAACATCATACGTCCAGCGATTGTCACGTGGATCGGGCTGGCGTCCATGATACTTCTTCTCTCTTCGTAGTCCTTCTTCAGGACTTCTTTCGCCTGCTCTTCATCAAGACCTGTTACATCTGGCTCAGTGCGGTCCTTAAGGAGCTCAGCCTCATGTGCCTCATAAAGGTTCTTTACTTCCAGTGAATGATGGGTCTGGTTAAATTTGGTTATCTGAAATGGATCCTTGCCATTCGCCTGAAGCTCTGCCAGTTTATCACGGCGGATTTTCAGAAGCTGATTCAGATCCTGATTCTTCTGCTCTGCCACTTTTGTGCCTCCCTTAAATATTACGCTGGATTTCCAGCACTTTGTACTTCATGATACCGGATGGCAGCTCAACTTCTACGATATCACCTGTGTGTGCGCCCATAAGAGCCTTTCCTACAGGAGATTCATTGGAGATCTTGCCTTCCAGGCTGTTGGCCTCTGTAGAACCAACCAGTTTCAGTTCTATATCTTCTTCGAATTCGAAGTCATGTACTTTCACCTTGCAGCCTACGCTGATCTTGTCAAGGTCAACTTCGTCCTCAACTACAACTTCTGCGTTCTTCAGGATTTTCTCAATCTCTTCAATACGTGCTTCGATATCTCTCTGCTCATCTTTAGCTGCATCGTACTCTGCATTCTCGGACAGGTCTCCCTGCTCTCTTGCCTCTTTGATCTTACCTGCTACTTCTTTTCTTTTTACTACCTTTAAATCATGCAGCTCTTCTTCCAGTTTTTTAAGTCCTGCATAGGTTAGTAAGTTCTTCTTTTCTTCCATTTTAGCCTTACTCCCTTTCATTCCGGCGGCTTATATGCCCCGTGTCATACACTTCTTATATGCTGTTTCTCCCGGAAAATTCCATTTTCCCGCTGATGCGGACGCTTAATCCCTTCTAAAAGGGTACAAATTCACTAGGATATTCACAGTTTCACCATTATAGCGAAATCAGGAACCATTGTCAAGACAACAATCTTGCCTTTTTATAAAACCTTTTTATAAACTTTCTATAAACTTTCCCGTAAACCGGGATTCCTACAGAATTTTTAATTTGCTATTACAAAAAAGGCACCCCGGAACCACTTTTATAAATAATTCCGGAATGCCTTTTTAATTATTTACTTCTTATTATATACTGCGTTATACAGCTATCGAAACATTTCCCAAGAGGGGTAACCCTTATCCCTCAATGGCGATATGCTTCTTCTCCTCAACTGCTGGTTTCGCTTCTTTCTTCGGAACGAACAGTTTCAGAATACCATGTTTGAATTCAGCCTTTACATCCTCCTGCTGGACATCCTCGCCTACATAAAAGCTTCTGCTGCAGGCACCTGCATAACGCTCCCTGCGGATGTAACGTCCGGATTCTTTCTCCTTCTCGTCCTTATCCAGGCCCTTCTCAGCACTGATGGTCAGATAACCATTCTCAAGGGAAGCCTTGATCTCATCTTTGGTAAATCCCGGAAGATCCACAACCAGCTCGTATCCGTTATCCATTTCCTTAATATCGGTCTTCATAACGTGGCTGGCTCTCTTACCATAGAGTTTCTTCTCGGTATCTTTCAGTGCTTTATCATCATAATAGAATGGAAATTCATTAAAGAAATCATCAAATAAGTTTTCTCCAAAAATACTAGGCATTAACATAAGTCATCTCTCCTTTTCATATTTAAAATATATGTTGTCTGCCTTTTCAGGTTTTTATTATATTAACGGAACTCTGGATTGGTGAGAACCTATAACCTTTCGTTCTCTTTTTATCCCCTTCCTTTGTTCTATTTGTAATATAGCACTTATTATTAGCACTGTCAAGAGGTGAGTGCTATTTTCACAATTTCTTTACATTTCCCGTAAAATGAAAAAGTAACTTCCACCCTTAGTCTATTTTGTTCTGTACTTAAAAACAAGGGTGGAAGTTAATGCTGCAATCGTTTATTCTATAAGAAATACCAGAGCCACCTCTGGTCATATCCTCCGACTGCCCGGGAACCAGTTCATTTTTATTACACAGGAGGATTTTTTTATGTCTACCAAAGCTATCGGAAACAAAAAACATCTTACTCTCGCTGATCGTGCTGCCATTGAACATGGTATCAGCAATGGAGAGAATTTTACCCAGATTGCTCTCCGGATCAATAAGGATTCTTCTACAATATCCAAGGAGATCCGCCGGCATCTTATATGTGTTCCTCATTTTCAGAACGAGGCACAGCGCAAACGTTCAGAGTGTCAGCATTACCAGAATTGTGAAAAACAGCATATCTGCGGCAACCAGTCCTGCCATTCCTTATGCTGGAAATGCCGGCCTAAACGCTGTTCTATGTATTGTTCTGACTTTACTTCCAGAATCTGTACCAGGCTGCAAAAGCCTCCTTATGTCTGCAATAACTGCACTCAGATACGCAGCTGTTCCCATGATTTTTATTTTTACAGAGCCAATTATGCAAACGATGTTTACACAGAAACCCGGTCCGTTTCCCGTTCCGGTATAAATCAGACCCCTGAATCCCTCGAACAGCTGGACCGCCTGGTTTCCCCTCTTCTCCTGCAGGGTCAGCCTTTATCCCATATTTATGCTTCCAATCAGGAATCTGTTGACTGCTCTATAAGAACTCTATACAACTATATAGACCAGGGATATTTCACTGCGATCAATCTTGACCTTCCACGTAAAGTCCGCTACAAAAAGCGCAGGAAAGTCCATAGGAAGTCAGATAATACAGGATATAGAAAAAACCGCTCCTATCAGGATTTTGAGAACTATCTAAAAGAACATCCTGATACAAGCGTTGTAGAATTAGATGTAGTTGAAGGTGCCGGGGGCAAATCAGAAAAAGTATTGCTGACCATGCTTTTTCGCAACTGTAGCCTTATGCTTATCTTCCTGATGGATGCAGACAGACATAATAATGTACAGGCAGTATTTCAATGGATATATGACCATCTGGGTACTGATCTCTACAGTAGACTTTTCCCTGTTATACTTACAGACAATGGTTCCTCTTTTAAAGATCCAGAGATTTTTGAATGTCCGGGAAATGGACCACTCTTATCTCATGTCTTTTATTGTGATCCAATGGCATCCTGGCAGAAAGGCCGGCTGGAAAAGAACCATGAATTTATACGCTACATTCTTCCAAAAGGAATGACATTTGCAGGTTTAGACCAAGAGCAGGTAACTCTGATTGCAAATCATATCAACAGCGTAGCAAGAGCCAGTTTGAACGGCTGCACTCCGTTCAAACTGGCTCAGTTACTAATAGACAGAAAACTGCTGGATCTCTGTGGCCTGGAAAGTATCCCCGCTAACCAGGTGATTCTTAAACCATCACTATTGAAAAAGTAAACGCAGGATCCATCCCCGAGTATCGGTTTTCTCCTCAGACCGGTGGAAGTTACTTTTGCAAAAAGTTTCCCAGCGGTCCCAAAATGATGCCAATTTTCCAGAAAAAACACTGTTTTCCACCTTTATTATATGCTAAAGCAATAAATTTATCCAGAGCTATCTGGAAGTTAGTCCTGCATCAAAACCTTATTTTTCCAGTTCTAATGCAAGGTTGAAATTACTTTTTCATTCAACCTCTTCACATTTCCCACACATATTTACAGCTTATCCTTAATGCTCTCATAATACTCTTCGGCCACGTCTTCAAAGTCTTCCCCGTCTACGTCACATTTTGCATTCATAGCGATCACATCTTCTTTGGTAAGAAGTGCTGTAACCTTATTGGCGATTTCTTCTGCTTCCGGCCACTGTTCCAGTGCATCATCACGGACCAGAGGGCAGATATAATATGGAGGCCATACACCCTGGTCATCTTTTAGTTCCACAAACTCACCGGTGGACAACATTCCGTTGGTCGTATACTGATTAAATACATCGATCTGTCCGCTTCTGCACGCCTCAAAGTTCAATGCATAATCAATAACCAGCTCATCTTTAAACTTCACATCACCGTAAACATCTTTTATATCCTGATACAGGTCTTCATAAAATTCTCCAAATGCTCCCAGGACCAGAGAATCTGCCTGTTCCCATAACTGGGTATAATCTGTGATTCCTAATTCTTCTGCTTTTGTTTTCAGCATGAATAATCCTTCGGAATCATTTATATCTGTTGAGTCAAGCCATGTGATCTTCCACTTATCTTCATAAGCTTTTTTTACTGTGTCGTAGCATTCCTGTGGATCCTGGATCGTGTCCATTCCAAGACGCGTTATCAGACCCGTACCTGTATAACCCACATAGAAATCCACCTCATCATTTACGATGGCATCATGGATCAGAGAGGAACCGATATTCATTTTTCTTTCCACTTTAATTCCTGCGTCCTCAAAGGCCAATGCGTAAACCTCTCCAAGGACCTGGGATTCTGTAAAATCCTTTGAGGAAACAACAAGTGGGTCTTTGTCTTCTGAGCCAGAAGAACTTCCACAGCCAGTCACTGTTGTCATTGCCATAACTCCTGCTAAAATCGCAGCACACCATCTTCTTTTTTTCATAATAATCGCTCCTCTCATGTTCTTTCCCAAGTTTCAACTGTTCTTCTTACTCATTGTAAAATATTTCCCATTTCATCCGATGTCATAAATGCGTAAATCTTTTTGATTTCTTCGTGCATATTTCTGTTTTCATCCAGGAATGGAATACAGCTTCGGATTGCTTTATAAGCTTTTCCAGTGTATTTTCCAAGCTTCAGCTCTCCGAATTTCATCTGCCGCAAATCCACTGCCTGTGCAGCATAAAGAGCTTCCATTCCAGCCAGATAATATATATTATCCACCATTTTTAATGCTTTTTCTGCTGCCAGTGGCAGATTTGCCCCATGATCCTCGATCATTCCCTCCATTGGATAAAAATCCACAGAAGAAGGATTGGTCAGAAAACGATTTTCCACATCCAGCGCTGTATAGGTATTCTGGATCGTTGCATATCCCAGACTGGAACCGTCCCAGGCCGCCAGATATCTGGTCAGCCCGGTAAAATGCGGATCTGTCATCTTAATCATCCGGTAACTGATTGCTTTTGACATATGGCTTAATGTGATTGCCAGCATCTCCACCGCCGCTGCAAGCGTAGCCGTTTCGAAATTGGCTGTAACAAAGGTGTTCTCTTTTTCCAGTACAATTGCAGGATTATCAGAGGGAGAATTTATCTGTATCGCCAGAAATTTTTCAACCACATGTAACGCATCCAGCACTGTTCCCTGAATGGCAAACCCTCCCCGGAATGTAAGAGAGTCCTGAAGTGCCCGGTTCTCATCCGGCTCATACAGATAACTGCCCTCCAGAAATTCCCTGCATCTGGCTGCGCTTTCCATCTGTCCTGGTAATCCTCTGATCTCATTTACCTCTTTGCACATAGCCTCCACATTTCCATTCAGGCCTTCATAATCCAGACAGTAGATCAGATTCACCAGATCCACCAGCTGCCTTGTTTTTACTGCCAGAAGTGCTGTCAGACCTTCTCCCTGTGCATTTGAAAGGATAATGGTATGGGCATCTTTTAATTTCAGCCTGTATTCCGGAAGCCCTTCCTCTTTAATTGCTTCTTCAGCTGGAACCACTTCCCCATGATAACGGACATCCCCTTCTCCGGAAAAAGCCAGTCCCATATGAGACAGGGTGGTAATATCCGCATCTCCCACAGATCCCCTTTGGGGAATCAGAGGATGAATGCCATGATTGAGAAAATCCCTGTACCGCTTTGCCAGTTCATCAGTGGCACAGGCAGTGCCAATAAGCATATTATTCAGGCGGATCACCATCATCGCCCTTACTTCTTCATCCGTGTGATAAGGTGGAACACCCAGGGCATGTGTCCGGATCAGTTCATAATTATAAGCATCGATTTCATCCTGCGCCACGCAGATATCTTTGTTCCAGCCTACTCCTCTGTTAAATCCATAGATGGCCTTTCCGGAGTCTGCCAGGCTCTGCATAAGCTCCCGGCCTTTTTTCAACCGTCCGAAGGCTTCTTCTGCTATTTCCACTTTTCTGCCTTTGAGGGCCACCTCCGCAACCTCCTCCACGGTAAGCCCTTTTCCATTCAAAATCAGTACATCCACAGCATTCATCCTTTCTCTGCTACAATCGGCCTTCCTTTTTTATTTCAAAATGTTTCCTGCTTCCGTATCATACCCGTCGTAGAAACCACTTCCGGTTTTCATCCCAAGATGCCCTGCATCTATCAGATCTTTTAACTTCTGAGGTGGTTTATCTCTTTCATCCTTGCTGGCTGCATAGTAAGAATTTTCAATATTGTAAACAGTCTGAAGCCCGATCAGATCCATTAACCGGAAGGGTCCTATATCCGTTCCCCACTCGATCATCCAGCCCGGTCAAATTCAGCAGGATCACAATACCCATTTGCCCAGAGATACAGGCATTCCCGTTTAACAGCTCTCCATACCCGGTTTATGGAATATCCCTTTATTTCCTTTTCTGTTATAACAGGCTGGAATCCCAGCTTATGGTAATGTGCCAGTGCTTTTTCCTTTGTTTCTTCCGAGGTCCAGGGATTCCACATCATTTCCAGATAACTATTTCTTACCGGACCGTCATGATCCACTGAAAATGTTTTTGTTTTTCTTTCATCTGATATTCCGGCTGCAATATCACTCATCAGCAGGGAAGATGTATTTGAATTCAGCAGGGTATCCTCCGGACAATATTCATCCAATTTTTTAAATATTTCCTGCTTCAGTTCCAGCTTTTCCGGTACATTCTCCACCACCAGATCTGCATCCTGGCAGCATTTCCTCAAATCGGTAGTATACCGGATCCTTCCTGCCAGTTCTTTAGCTTCATCCGGTGTAAGTCTGCCAGTTTTCACATAATACTGGCCCCACTTCTCTATTTTATTTTTGCAGGTATGTATGGAAGCTTCTGTGCGGCTGTATCCTGTCACGCTTTTTCCATAAAGTGCGTTTCGGAATGCGATCATCGAGCCCTGGGTTCCGACTCCCACAATTGCAACATTTTTTATTTTGTCTTCCACCCTGGTCACCTCTTTCAGTCTTTATATGTGTCTTCTACTGCCTTACCGATCAGGCTTTCATCTGCAAGGTACGGAACTGTGATCTGGCTTTCCCCTTCATATTTTTCGTTATATTCTTTTACTACAGACATTGCATTTTCATTTCGTGCCCAGCTTCTTCTTGCAACGCCGCCCATAACATCCCAGAGGATGGCATCTTTGATAACCTCGTCAACACGCTTGCTTCCATCCAGAACAAGACCAAATCCACCATTGATGGCTTTTCCGATTCCAACACCGCCGCCATTGTGAAGTGCCACCAGGCTCATACCTCTGGCTGCATTTCCTACATAACACTGGACAGCCATATCCGCCATTACATTAGATCCGTCTTTAATATTTGAAGTTTCACGGAATGGAGAATCTGTTCCACTGACATCGTGATGATCACGTCCGATCATGACCGGTCCGATCACTCCTTTTCGTACCAGCTCGTTAAATTTCAGGGCAATGTTTACTCTTCCAATTGCATCCTGATACAGAATTCTTGCCTGGGTTCCAACTACCAGTTTATTTTTCTTTGCATCCCGGATCCAGTTATAGTTATCCAGATCCTGATATCTGCGTTCCTTGTCGATACAGCTCATAGCCGCATGGTCTGTAGTCTCCAGGTCTTCTGCTTTTCCGGAAAGGCATACCCATCTGAATGGTCCATATCCATAATCAAACAGCTGCGGTCCCATAATATCTTCCACATAAGATGGGAAAATAAAGCCATCTTTTACATCGCCTGTTTTTGATACTTCTGTTAATCCCGCGTCATAGACAGCTTTCAGGAATGAATTTCCGTAGTCGAAGAAATAGGTTCCATCTTCATGGCATTTTACAATACACTCAAAATGCTTTCTCAAAGACTTGTCTACCAGCTTGCAGAAGTTTTCCCGGTCATCTGCCAGCATCCGTGTTCTCTCTTCAAAGGTAATTCCCTGTGGACAATAACCGCCTTCATATGGCACATGGCAGGAAGTCTGGTCGGAAAGAAGATCAATGTGGATCTTATGTTCAATGGCATATTCCAGAAGGTCCACAACATTTCCATGATAAGCGATGGAGTAGGCTTCTTTTTTGTCCAGCCATTTCTTCGCAGATGCAAATACTTCCGGCAGGCTGTCTGAATATTCTCTTACCCATCCCTGATCCAGTCTTGTTTTGATTCTGGAGAGATCTACCTCTGCGATAATACCTACTGCACCGGCAATTTCTGCTGCTTTTGGCTGTGCTCCACTCATACCGCCAAGTCCTGAACTTACGAAAAGCTTGCCTGCCAGGTTTCCGTCCATTGGAACACCAAGCTCCAGACGTCCGGCATTCAGAAGGGTGTTGTATGTTCCATGTACAATTCCCTGTGGTCCGATATACATCCAGCCACCAGCTGTCATCTGTCCATAATTGGCAACGCCCATTTCTTCTGCGATCTCCCAGTCCTTCTGATTGTCAAACTCACCGATCATGATCGCATTTGTGGTGGTTACACGGGGAGCTTCCGGACGTGATTTAAATAAGCCTAACGGATGTCCGGATTCCATAACCAATGTGGTATCCTCTGTCAGATTTTCCAGATATTTCTTTATCAGTCTGTACTGCATCCAGTTCTGGCACACAGAACCAGTTTCTCCATAAGTTACCAGCTCGTAAGGATATAATGCCACTTCGAAATCAAGGTTATTGTCGATCATAACCTGAAAGGCTTTTCCTTCCACACATTTTCCTTTGTATTCATCAATAGGCTTTCCATAAATACGTCCTGCCGGGCGGAAACGGTATCCGTAAATTCTTCCATATGTATATAATTCATCCAGGAATTCCGGAATCAGCTTTTCATGGTATTTCGGGTCAATATAGCGGAGTGCATTTTTTAAAGCGGTTTTTGTCTGCTCCTTGGTCAGATGGAAACCTCTGGATGGTGCACGTCTGATTCCAGGGACAAATTCTGGCATTTCGGGGAGCTCATCGTCTAATCTGATCGTCATTACTTTTTCCATAACAAATTCTTCCTTTCTGCTATTCTTTTATATTGAAAAATATTTTTTTATCTCTCTACAATCTCTATCGCCTGTTTGGGACAGGCGGTGCTGCATATTCCACAGCCAATACATTTCTCTGGGTAAAAGGAAACCACTTTATCTTTTTTTACGAATGCTTCCATTGGACATCTTCTGGCACATTTTCCACAATGAATACAGGTATCTTCTTTCCAGCTGGCAATGGTATGTGTGATCGGAAATGTCCCGATCAGATTCAGCTTTTTCGAAGTCCGGTACTCGAAGCAGCAATCTCCGCAGCAGTTACACATTCCTGAAGTTCCTTCCAATGTATGAACCAGACCTTCCTTATCAAGAGCTTTCACCAGTTCTTTTGCTTCATCCCTGCTTATCTCTCTGGCATGTCCCCTGTCCGCCGGGGAATTTATTCCACTATAGAAAGAAATGCAGGTCTCCCTGGAATGTGTGCAATTTTCAAAAATACTTCTGCAGTCGCACAGGCAGAGGTAAAGAGGATCGTCCTGTGCATCCAATGCTTCCAGCGCCTCATGTAACGGCACTACCCTGTCATTTCTTTCACCTTTTTCCCACCGTGGGCGGTTCAGACGGATAAATTCATCCAGATACCAGTTTCCTATTTTCACTCTGTCATCTTCCGGTATCTGATGCCATTTTTCATTTTCAAACTGGCAAAACACACCAAGTCTGGAATAGAAATCTGACGCCCGGTAAGTCAGTGGATTTTCTTCGTCTTTATTAAGTACCGCCCGACTATATGCTGTTTTTATGATTTTTTCTGCCTGTTCTACTTCCAGGTGCATAATTTCTGCAAGCTGGAGAGGAAAGAAATTATTTGTTCCCATATGTGTAAGCATTTCCATTTCCTCACAGGTAAACCATTTATCCAGGTATTTCTGTGCACATACAGGAATCTGGAAAACTTCACATAAGTACTTTTCATCCATCGGCCTTATCACCCGCTTTCCTGTTATTGTGAAATCAAAAAAGTCGTAACTAAAACCTTCCGGTTTCAGTCACGACTTTGTGCCTCTTTGTTTCTATGCCCATTAATATAACAGCAGATAGTCAAAAAAGCGTCAAAATATTCTGTTCTTTCAAGGCCTCCTGGATATGTGCTTCCATACCAGCCTTTAAGCGCTGGCTGTCTCTCAGGTAGAAATCTGCTGATTCCTTTAGCAGCTCCCGGTATTCCTCCGGATGCGTTGCAAGAAGCTTCGCCTGCATCCTTCTCAATAAGTATTTCTCCTTTGGGGAACCGAGCTTCCTGCAGGCTTCCATTGCCTCCTGCATTGCAGTTCCAGATTTTTCAAAATCTCCCTGCTGGCAGTAATACAGACTGCAATATATTTTCGCTGTGCTTCGTCCCATCAGAGTAAATGAATTGTCATAAAGCTCGGATGCTTTCAGGAACATTTTCCACGCATCCTCCTGCTGTCCGATTTCATAATACGTGCATCCAAGATTTGTGTAAAAGGTTGAGCTGGCTGCAATGTTATGCTCTGCACAAATACTCACTGCGTACTGGAAATGATAAACTGCCTCTGTATACTGCTGCCGGGCTCTGGCAAGCTCACCCATATAATTATAAACAGCAGCCTCATTCATCACCATCCCTGGATCATTTCCACTGTATCGCTCGAAAAGATCAATAGATGCTCCAAGTGTCCTTTCTGCGGCCTCGTACTGACGGGTCATAATATAGTAAAGTCCTTCCAGCCTTTTCAAAATAGCTTTTTCTGTCCATAAATCGTGCTCTTCTGCAAGAGCTATACTCTTCTTCAGATAAATCCACATGGTCTCAGGCTCATAAAGCTGGATTCCATAATAGATCATTTCCCTGCAGACTTTAATATAATATGCCGGATGGGACAAAACATACAGATGCTCCAGAGCTGCTTTTACATCCCGCACACCTTCCCCATACTGCCCGGTCAAGATTTCATATCTTCCTGTTGTTATCAACAGCCTGGCAGACAATTCCTGATATAATCCGCCCTCCTCAAACTGACTACCCGATTGTTTCAGCTTCTGGGCAAGCTCCTTGAAATAAGCTCCCATATCTGTTGGCAATGTTTCTTCATATCCCTTTGTCATCGTAGGATATAATTCAAACATGGAAATAGAAATTTCTTCATATGGACAGATCTGATACTGCAATGTTTTGGGAATATTAGATGCTTTACTGAAATGATATACCATCTGATGATAATAATAATCCCGTCTCTCGCCAGTGAAATGTGCTTCCATTGCAAGACCGATCTTGTTATGCAGAACCTTGCGTTTGGTAGGTGGAATCTCTGACACAACATACTTCTGCATCTTTTTCTGCTTGAAAAAAAGCCGGATCTCTTTCTGTACCATCTGTTCCCCGATCAGGGAACGTAATTCCAGCTCTTCCACAGCTTCTACCACATTCATGGTATCCATGCCGCTTACAAGCTCCAGCAATTCCAAAACTGCATAATCACTGAACAGGGATATAATATCCAGCAGCTTTCTGGATTTTGGATTCAGACCTCGCAGGCATTTTCCCAGATTCTCCTTGCCAGATCCCTGGCGCTCCTTCCTGTCTCCCACAGGCTGCACTACCATTCTGGTAAGCTTTCCTTCTCCCTCTAATACATCAAAAAAATTGTCCAGCTCCTGGCTGACAACATCCAGGGAGGTCATTGTAACCAGTAAATGCTCCTGGATTCCTTCCAGCAGCATCAGCAGAAGTCTCCTGCTGTACACGTCTGCATACTGGATGTCCTTCACATTCAACAGCACCGTGTGGTTTTCCGTAATGGTCTGAATAATCTGGAAAATCCCGTTCTGCACAGCGCGGATATTAAAACTGCTGGCCATATCAATAGGAAGAGGTACTTCCACCTTTTCATTTCCAAAGGTAGGGAAAAACTGTGCAACTGCCTGCAAAATGGTTTTGGAAATCTGAAGCCTATTCGCCCTTATATATTCATCAAGCTGCATAACTACCGAATTCCACATAGACAAGGGAATATGCCGGTCTGAGTAATAACAGCCTGCATCTATTTTTAATACTGCTGTTTTATCTATCTTTGCCGTTACTTTCTGCACCAGTTCTGATTTTCCAGCCCCGTACTCTCCCAGTAAAGCTATCGCTTCAACTGTCCCGGAACTGACTCTGTCCATACTTTTCTGAATCTGCAGAACTTCCTGCTCCCTTCCTGGAATCAACACTTCTTCTGCATTTTTTTCCGCAGTATTATTCACCCATTCTACCCGGATTGTCCGGTAAAGTCTGGTAATTTCCGGCCCAGGCACGATTCCCATTTCTTTTTCCAGCAAATGATAAAGACGCTCATAGACATCAATTGCCTTCAGATAAAGGTGATTTTTACTGTAGGCTTTCATCATCCGGCTGCTGACCCTTTCATCGTAGGGATCCATAAGCCAATATCTGGAACATGCCTCTTCCAGATGGGAAAGCTCTTCATCTGGTGTTTCTGAAATATCCCGGTATAACCGGCTGAGATAAATATTACGGTAATAATCCCGCCAGTGTTCCATCCATTCCTCATAAGATTCGGAATTCTTAACAAAAAATCCACTTAAGAAATCTCCTTTATATAAGGAAGTATCGTCCTGTTCTGCAAAATTATCAATATCTGTGATAAGACAGATTTCAGGGCTCAGTCCCAGATTAAAATGTTGTTCAGAAATTACGATTTCAAATCCAAAAGTCTTTTTCAGCATGTAAATCGCATGCCGCAGATTTTTTCTGGAATTCTCTTCATCGGCATCTTCCCACAAAAGTGTAGCTGCCTGCTCCCTGGAAACATGCTTTTCTACTGCCAGGTAATACAGCAGGGCTTCTGCCTTCTTATAAGGGAAAATCACTTTGGTGCCATCCACCGTCACTTCAGGCACCTGCAGAAAATGTATCTCAACCTTATACATTTCTACTTCCTCCCTTTTCTTTATCTTTTCTTTTTTATATTTTCTTCTTTTTTATTTTCGTCCATAATAGCATTCCAGTCCGGTTCTGTAAATATTTTTCGAAATTTGCGCAAAAATCCATCAGACTCTGAACAGTTGCCAGTACCAGCATTGCAGCTTACATTGGTGCCGGCGGTCTTGGAGATCTGGTGTTCACTGGGATCGGGTCCAACAGAACAGACATCCTGCTTGCAGGAGGACTTACCATTGCTATTTTGTCCATCATGACGGATCTGCTTCTTTCCACCGTGCAGGCCTATGTCTGCCGTAATCTTTATACAGTTTAGGTATACCAGGAGGTTTTCATATGAATACAAATACAAATCCAGATGTTCCGGTTTTTCAGTTTATCCATACAAGCAAACGTTTCCCAGGCATGGATTCCTACGCAGTACACGATGTCAGTCTTTCTGTAAAACCAGGAGAGTTTATTACTATCCTTGGCACCAGTGGATCTGGAAAAACCACTTTAATGAAAATGGTAAATCGTCTTTATGACATTACAGACGGAGATATTCTTTTCCATGGACAGAGCGTAAAAGAACAGCCAGAAGTGGAATACCGAAGAAAAATCGGTTATGTAGTGCAGCAGAGCGGTCTTTTTCCCCATATGTCTGTTGCAGATAATATTGCAGTTGTTCCCAAAATCCTAAAATGGGATAAAGCCCGGATAGATGCCAGGGTGAGGGAATTGCTTACTCTGGTTGGGCTGGAGCCTTCTGTATATGCGAAGCGTTTCCCAAGACAGCTTTCCGGTGGACAGCAGCAGCGTGTTGGAATCGCACGTGCCCTGGCAGCCAATCCCTCAGCCATGCTTATGGATGAACCATTTGGCGCAATTGATGCGATCACAAGGGAAACTCTTCAGAATGAGCTTCTGCGTATTCAGAAATCCACTCAGAAATCCATCCTGTTCGTCACACATGATATTGGGGAAGCCTTTAAACTAGGCGATCGGGTTATCATCATGCATGGCGGGGAATTACAGCAGTTTGATACGCCTGCAAATATTGTCCTTCATCCGGCCAATGAATTTGTTTCCCGACTTGTTGGCGCGGATGATCCAATGGAACGGGTAAAAGTTGTCTGTGTATCCTCACTGGCTGATAAAAGCCGCATAACAGACAGTAAACTCAGCCTGGAAGGAAGCAGCACCATCAATGATACCCTTCCATTTTTGCTTGCACATCCCTCAGAGGATATCGCGATCTGCAACAACGGCGAAGTGATCGGAACCCTTGACCGTGACCGCCTCGCTGATCTGATGAAAAAATAGGAGGCTGCGCTATGGAAAAATTTTTTAACTATGCTGTCCGGCACTATGATAAAATGCTTGGTTATCTGGGAGACCATATCATGATGTGCGTTTCAGCTCTTCTTCTCTCCCTTTTAATCGCAATTCCTCTTTGTGCCCTGCTAATGCGGAGCAAAAAAGTAACGAAGATTGTCCTGACCATCTACAGCCAGTTTATTCTGGTCCGCAATATTCTGGCAGGCTTTAATGGAATCGATAGTTCCCTTCTGGAAGCAGCAAAGGGAATGGGAATGTCTCCTGTGCAGATTTTTTTCAAGGTACAACTTCCACTGGCTATGCCCGTTATCGTCAGTGGAATACACATTGCCTCAGTTGTCATTATCGGAAGTGCCACAATCGCACAGACTGTCAATGCAGGAGGCATCGGGGTTTTGCTCTTCGAGGGACTCCGTACACAGAATTATGTAAAAATGATCTGGGGCACGATCCTGACCGCTGCCCTGGCTCTCAGTGTCAATTATCTGCTGGCCAGACTGGAAAAGTTCGCCCAGCGAAAAGCTAAAGGAGGTATCGCATGAATTACACAATTTGTATTGCCCGCCAATTTGGAAGTCTCGGCCGTCCAATTGCACAAAAGCTGGCACAGAAGCTTGGAATCGAATACTATGACCGTGATATTGTAGAAGCCGTTTCTGCTGAAATGCATCTTCCCGTTTCCACCATCAGCGATCTGGAGGAAACTGCCGGAAAAACCACTTTCTTTAATATGCGTTTTCCACTTGGTACACAGACCAGTGCGAAACAGGATATGATCTTTGATGTACAAAAGGATGTTATCCTGTCTCTTGCAGAAAAGAAATCCTGTATTTTTGTAGGACGCTGCTCTGATTACATTCTGGAAAACCGTCCTAACAATCTGAATTTTTACATTTATGCTCCGTATAAAGCCCGTCTGGAAAACTGCACCGGATACCTGAAAATGTCTCTGGAAGAAGCGGAACGTTCTATTGAGGCAGTGGACCGGGCCCGAAATGCCTACCACAAGCGATATGCCGGATATCTTCCAGATGACTGCCTGCACAAGCATATGCTTCTGGATTCCAGTGTGCTTGGAATTGATGGTTCTGCTGAATTATTAGCCCAGATGGTTCAGCAACGTTTCTTTTCCTAGATTATTAACTTCTATCTTTCCAACACTTTCCCGATCAGGCTTGTTACCAGAAATGCCACAATATCTACCGCTACGATGGTAGAACCCACCGGCGTACCGCCCAGAATGGAAACGATGATTCCAAGGAAAGCACACACCACTGACAAAACTGCGGAACAGATGATCACAGCCCCGAACCGTTTGTAAATCCGCATCGCAGACAATGCCGGGAAAATGATCAGTGCCGAGATCAGCAGGGAACCTACCAGATTCATAGCCAGCACAATGATCACCGCTGTGATCACCGCAATCAGCAGATTATATACATCCGTCTTTGTTCCAGTCGCTTTCGCGAAATTTTCATCAAAGGTAACTGCAAAGATCTTATGGTAAAATACGATAAAAAGTGCAACCACAATTATTGATACTGCCACACACAGCCACACCTCAGCAGTCGTCAGGGTGAGTATGGAGGTGGAGCCAAACAGGCTGCTGCACACATCTCCGGAAATATTGGAGCCTGTGGAAAATACATTCATCAGCAAATATCCCACTGCAAGTGCCCCAACAGAGATCATGGCAATCGCCGCATCTCCTTTGATCCTGGTGCTCTGCCCGGTACGAAGAAGCAGTACTGCACAGATCACAGTTACCGGCATCACAAACAGCATATTATTGCTGAAATTCAGTACAGATGCAATGGCCATGGCACCAAATGCCACATGGGAAAGTCCATCACCGATAAAGGAAAAACGCTTCAGCACCAGTGTTACACCAAGAAGGGAGGAACAAAGGGCAATGAGCACACCTACGATCAGTGCATACCACACGAATGGATACTGGAAATAAAATGCCAGCTTCTCAAATATTCCGCTCATGCTTTTTCCTCCTCTCCTGCGTCTACCAGACGTTTTCCGATCTTACTGTTCAAATATTCCTCTTTCGTTCCGAAAAAAACCTTCTGTCCGATATGCAGCACATGGCTTGCATAAATGGCCACCTCACTGATATCATGGGAAATCATTATGATCGTAACTTTATCTTCTTTATTTAATTCATTAATAATCTGATACATATCCGCCGTCGCCACCGGATCCAGACCAGAGACAGGCTCATCCAGAAGAAGGATTTTCCTGGTGGCACAAAGAGCCCTGGTAAGAAGTACTCTCTGCTGCTGTCCACCGGAAAGCTCCCGATAGCATCGTTTCGCCAGATCTGCGATCCTGGTTTTTTCCATAAGCTCGTAAGCTTCTTTTTTCTCCGCTTTATTGTAAAAAGGACGAAGTCCCATTCTGCCAAGGAAGCCAGACATTACGATTTCCTCCACAGAGGCCGGGAAATCCCTCTGAAGAGCAGTCTGCTGGGGCAGATAACCGATTTCATTGATTTTCAGCCCTTCTCCCATAGTGATGCTGCCGCTCATTGGGGGCTGCAGATGAAGAAGGGTCTTCATCAGGGTAGATTTTCCAGAGCCGTTTTCTCCTACAATACAAAGATAATCTCCGGAATTTACCGTAAAATTCAGTCCGGACAAAATCGCCTTTCCTTCATATCCTAATGTGAGATTTTCACAGGTTATCAGCTTCATAATGCCTCCTTCAGGACCTGCAGATTGTTTTCCATAATAGAAAGATAGGTGGTTCCCTCTTCCACTTCCTGTGTTGTCACAGACTGCATGGAATTCAGGGACAAAATCTTCTGATCCTTGGTTTTCGTATTTTCGATCACAGCCTTCGCCACTTTCTGATCAGAGTTCTCAATGGTAAGCACCACGGGAAGCTTCAGCTCGTCCAGTTTGCCAGCAAGAAATGTAATCGTCTCAAAGCTTGCATCAGTCTCTGCAGAGCAGCCGGTAAAAGCGGCATAATAGGTAAGATCATAATCATCTGTTAAATAACGAAACGGAAAACGGTCTGCAAAAAGCAGGGTTTTCCACTGGGACTGATCCACAGTCTGTTTATATTCCTCGTCAAGAACCGCCAGCTTTTCCTCGTAAGCATCTGCATTCTTCTGATAAAGCTGCGCATGCTCCGGGTCAGCCTGGCCAAGGGTCTCTGCAATGGTATCACAGAAAAGGGACGCATTTTTCAGGGAAAGCCAGACGTGTTCATCGTATTCCAGGTCTTCATGGTCGTGTTCGTGTGCAGACCCCGAAGTTGTGTCTGCATGCACCTCAGCACCATCGGAATCTGTCTCTGCGGATGATTCCTCATTCTCCTGCGCGCTCACATGTGTATGCCCATCCTCGTCCTGCATACCATCAACAACCTCTTCCTCTTTCACCTGATCTCCCAGTACTTCCATCAGATTGATTGCCGTCCGATCCGGATTGCCTGCGCCTTTCAGTGCATCCGCTACCCAGTTGTCTGATTCTCCACCTACATAAATAAATACATCACAGGTGGATACCTTCAGAATGTCTTCCATCGTTGGCTGAAAGCTGTGCATGTCTGTTCCGTTTCCAAGGAGCAGGGTAAGCTCTACATTATCAGCCTGTTCGCCCAGAATTTCCTTTACCCAGTCATATTCCGGGAAAATGGTGGTCACTACCTGGAGCTTCTGTTTGTCGCCGGCCTGGGCACTCTGGTTTCCAGACGTTTCCGCTGAACTGGCTGCTGGATTTTCCGCTGAATCTCCCACTACATTTCCCGCTACATTTCCCGCACCGCAAGCGGTAAGCATAAATGCCGCGCCTGCTGCAACCGCTGATAGTAACAGCTTTTTGACTTTACTTTTTGAATTATATATTTTTTTCAATTTATGCATCTTATCCTCTTTTATTCTAAACGGACATGTCTGCTAATACTCCATCCAGACAGTACGGCTACTGGTCGGATGAAGTACTAGAGCATGTTGGAAAAAGGCTTTCTCTTTCCGCCTTACTTCAATCCTTCAGTTGCTCTGCATTCCTCACAGATTCCATAAAACACAGTTCTGGTAAAATCCCACTGGAATCCATGATCTGCCAGCATATGCTCGCCCAGATGCGTCATCTCTTCACATTCCAGATGAATCACCTTCCCGCATTTTTCACATTTACAGTGGAAGCATACATGTTTATGGCAATGCTCCTCATGTCCAAGATACTCAAAGCAGGCGCTGCTTGTACCATCTACCACATACTTGGCGACCAATCCCTGCTCCACCATCCGGTCAAGCTGCCGGTACACTGTAGTCGTCCCAATGGAAATGCCCTGACTTTTAAAGTATTTACAGATATCACTGACCGTAACGTGTTTCCCCTCCATGGAACACAGATAATTCTCAAGCTCTGTGATCTGCCGGGTACGGTATTGTGCTTTTTCACTCATTCTTTTGCCTCCAAAGTAACATTGCGCTTCCTTTATTTCAAAGATTACCGTTCACCGCAATCTCTAAACAGCTTCTGTTTCTTTCAATTTGAAAATCATTTTCATATTATAGCAGTTTCTTTTTCAAAGTCAATATGAAAATCGTTTTCATTTTATCTTTTTCTCACAATTTATCCAATCTGGAACGTGTTTGAAAAGTTTTCTGCAGGAATGATTTTTCAAACAGACTCTGGTATTTTTTACAGTGCAATCAAAATTTCTCTTGTTTCTAAAACATACAAGTGCTATCCTTATTCACAAGTTACTATGAAAGTCCTGTGCAGCAGCCATGAATCCAGCATGCTTGCATGTTGGATTTATGGATATTGCACAGGCTAGACTGTATGAGTAAGTAGGGCGATAGCCCGGATTACGAATACAGTCGGCGATTGCGGGAGCACCATAGGCGGGTCGCAATCGACTTTCATTTACGCGAGCAACGAGCCAAAGTTCGTGCTTGCACGAAACCTTGGCGACTGCCGCGATAATCATAAGAAACTCGCAATGCGTGTTTCTTATGATTTATGGTGATGTCTGCGTAAACAGACATGTCCGTTTAGAAATAAACCACCAAAATGGAGTGTGCCGATTGAAGACTGCTTTTCCTCACGCTCCAGAGCATATAAAAAGGAGACTGACATCATGGAAAACATAAGTTATGGAAAAATCGTACTGATCGGTGCAGGTCATGTGGGTTCCGCCATTCTGGATTCCCTCCTGCGAATGAATCTTGCTGATGAGATTGTTGTGATAAACAGAAATGAGAAAAAAGCTCTGGGTGTGGTGCTGGATGCCAGCCACACTACTGCTTTTGCATACAGCGCTAACGCCAATATCCGGGTAGGCACTTACGAGGACTGCAAAGATGCCCAGATTATCATTAATACCGCAGGTCCCAGCATCCAGCCTGGCAATTCCAGAGACCGTATGGTTCTTTTGCAGACCAATGTCAAAGTTATGAAAGAAATCATGACACAGATCACCACTTACACCCGGTCCGCCATTATTATCAATGTTTCGAATCCAATGGACATTCTGACCTATATTGCACAGAAGGAATTTGACTATCCGAGAAATCTCCTGATCGGCACCGGTACCCTTCTGGACACCGCCAGATTCAACAAAATGCTGGCTGACCTTTGCGGCGTAGACGCAAAAAATGTCACCGGATTCGTACTTGGCGAACACGGTGGCACCAGCTTCATTCCATGGAATGCAGTTAATATTGTAGGAATTCCTTTTTCCGATTTTCAGAATCAGTTTGGCTTAAAAGAGCCCATCGACCGTGAAAAACTGCTTCACGAGGTAAAAGTCAGTGGACTTGACATTGTAGAATTAAAGGGCTACACAAGCTCCGGCATCGCCTTAAGTGTGTGCCGTCTTGTTGGTGCCATTATGAGAAATGAACGCGCCGTTGTACCGGCTTCCGTTGTTCTGGAAGGGGAATATGGACTAACCGGAATCGCAATGAGCCTTCCATGCGTCATTTCCAGAAATGGTGTGGAACGCACCTTGCAGATTCCGTTGGATGAAGAAGGGGAGAAAAATTTGAAAGCATGCTACGATTATCTTCGTGGTGTGATTGAGAGTATTTCCTAAAATATATTCCAAACGCATTCTGCACATTACACGCTGTAAGTGATTCCATAGCAGCAAAAAATAACCAATACCTGCCAGTTGTAAAAACAATTTACATTTGGCAGGTATTTTTAATTGTAGGTTTTTTAACGCCTCACTCCACTTTTAATCGCATGCGCCGGACACGCCTGCTTGCACCGTCCACAGCGGATACACTCACAGCTGTTGGGATTTTCCACAGGGTTGACCTCCATTCGGCAGGCTTTTGCACATTTTCCACAGTGGATACATTTATCCATATCCACACTGTACCGATAAATGGACACTTTATTAAATATGGAATAAAACGCACCAAGCGGGCAGATATATTTGCAAAATGGCCGGTATATTATAATAGAAAGAATAATCGTCACAATAAGGATCATATTTTTCCATATGTACAGCCATCCGATCGCACCACGCATTGCCTTATTCAAAAGAACAAGCGGTAGTCCACCCTCCAGAGTGCCCGCCGGACAGATCAGCTTGCAGAAATAAGGAGCGCCCTGTCCCATTACGTCTGTGAGCACCAGCGGAAGCAGGATTACAAACACCAGGAAAATCACATACTTCAATTTTCGGAGCACCTTGTCCCATTTAAAGGTACGGATTTTCTTCGGAAAGGGAATCTTGTTCAGCAGATCCTGGACCAGTCCGAATGGGCACAGGAATCCGCAGACCAGTCTTCCCATAAGCGCACCAATGAAAATCAGAAATCCCACCACATAATAAGCAAATTTAAAGTTCCAGCTTCCGATCACTGCCTGCAACGAGCCAATAGGACAGGCACCTGTAGCTCCGGGGCAGGAATAACAATTCAGCCCCGGCACACATAGGTTTTTCGTTTTTCCAGTATAAATCTTTCCCGTTACAAAACCAGCTACATGGGAATTTGTAAATGCAGCCCACAAAGCCTGTATGGTATGTCTGGGCCAGTCTTTTATATTCGTTTTTTTATCCAATTCCAATACACTCCATACAGATATTTACAGCTTTCGTCAGGACGACTTCCATCTCGCCCCTGTATATGCCAAATGCCATCATCAGAATCCCCACAGCTACAAGGGCGATTCCGGTCCATCTGGTCTGTGTTAATTTTTTCATACGCTTAATTCCATCTTTCCTAAACAGTTTGCCTTTTATTTGCCTGCGTTAATTTTCTCCAGTTCGTCCTTAACCGCAGCTTCCCACTCTTCCAGGCTCCTGCTTCCCATGATTGGGTCTCCTACAATGTTTCCATCCTTGTCTACAAAGAAGGATTCGGGAAAACTACTCAATCCACTGATACGACCGTTGAAATTTCCTTCATCTGGAATCAGAAGCGGATAGGTAACTCCTGTTTTTTCCCGCAAAACCTGCGCCTTTTTCACTACGTCCTCGTCCGTTTTTCCATCATCTCCAATGGTATCCATTACCATTCCGACTACGCCGACGCCCTGCTCTTTCATTTCCTGATAAAGCTTATCCAGATCCGGCATTTCATTGACGCATGGGGAACACCAGGTGGTAAAAGCATTTACAAGGGTCAGGTCATAATCGCTGAACACTTTTTCTGTGTATTCATTTCCATCAATATCCGTGGTTGTAAAGGTGCCAACATTCGTTGCATCCGGATTGATATTTTCTGCAGGCTGATCAAAAACAGACAGGTTTGAATTAAATTCAGTCATATCTGTAAGTGTAGTCTCTATTTTTTCAATTTCATCTGTTAATTCTGATTCTGCGTTTTTGTTGATGCTGAGATAGTATTTATATTTTCCGTCTGCGCTGGTTCCCAGTTCTTTATGCTCATTACAGCCGGTAATGGAATCCAGGTCGTCAATCACATCTGTGCTGTAAGCACCCAGTGTACCAATTCGTTCAATACTTGCAAGCCAGTCCTCAAATCCGGTTCCCAGCATGTTTACGTCTTCATCTTTCTGTTCTTCTGTAAGCTTATCCCAGTGAAGGAATCCATAATCAAATCCGGACATATCATCCTTCCATTTTTCAGCTGTAATCATAACCACATCCGAATTATCCATCTGTTTCTTCAGTTCATCCGGAAGAACCGCTTTTAAACCAAGATATGGATATTCATAGGAATCCTGGGATTTCATACTGATGCTGCTGGCTTTCACTGTTTTTTCCAGCGGTGTTCCATCCTCGGAAAATACCATAGTCTCGGAATTATCTGACGCCTCATCAGCGGATACTGCGACACCGGCTCCATCAGCGGATACGGTCACTCCGGCTGCATCGGCAGACACGGCCACTCCGGCTTCGTCAGCAGAAACCGCTGCACCAGTTTCCTCTGCAGACTCTGATTTTTCTGCCGTATCAGCTGCCAGAACTCCCGTCAGATTTACAGATGTCATTGTAAGCATTCCCGCTGCCAGGAATGCGAGAAGTCTTTTTTTATTCATTATATTAAATCTCCTTTTTCTGCTTTATTCCCTCACAGAGTTGACAGGCTGTTGCGGTTTATGCTCTGCATTTTCTTCATCTCTGTGCTTTTATCTGAGCATATTCTAACACCCTTCCTATAAAATCCGTGTTAAGATTTCCTGATTTCACAGAAAAAACATATAAAATTTTTAAATCATACCACTTGAAGCGACACCCCAATACTTTATTCCACATCCGCACTCTCATCTGCAATATACTCAAAGAAATCAAAATCTGCCGTATGCTGATGCATCATGCGGTCACCACAGGTAATTCCCACAAAAGCCCCTGTAAATTCTCCAAATTCTGAATACTCATCCGAGAATTTCGTAGTATCGAAACGTGGCCCGATTTCTTTGTAATTTTCCCCATCCAGCGACCATTCGAAATAAGATTCTCTTCCTTTTACTTCCAGTCTCATCCAGATGTCCTGACCATTCTCCACATAAGTCCGCGCTTCCGGAAATTCCCGTTTGGTTCCGTTTTCCACCTGCATAACAGAAATGGCGCTGTGATTCAGGGTATCGCTGAAATATTTGTATAAATACACAAAATTCATATTGTCATAGTAAAGGATCAGACCAGCTGTGTGCTGATAACTAAGTGGCGTGAAATCAAGTTTCGTCGCAACTGTTGCCTGTACACTGGTTAACTTTCTCGCCAGAATACTTGCTTTATTTAAAGAGCAGCCAGATTCCTGCCCGCGCAGACGGATCCAGCCTGGTCTTGCTTTCAGATCAACAAAGGTCTGAGGATCAATGCGTGGTGCATAATATCCGATTCCAAGAGTTTCGGAATCAAAATCATCCTTCTGTGAAAGTTTCTTCACAGGATACTCTGGCAGCTTGCTTTCCTCTACAAATTCCTGTGCCAGATTCCCGCCACCTTCCATCCGAAGCCAGCCATCCGCTGTCCATTTCATACGCTGGATGGCAGTCTCACGGCCAAGTGTGCAGCGAAGCTCCGGTACAAAAGGTCTGGCAGTAAGATGCACAAGCCAGGTCTCACCATTTGGAAGATCCACATAGCTGGCGTGACCGGATTTCTGCAGCTTGCTTTCCGGATTATAATAACGGGGCTTCAGATGATCCCAGTCAGCACGCTCATTGTGCGCTTCCGGAGAGGAGGTCAGGATCGGATTGCAGGGATCTGCCTCATAAGGTCCCCAAACATTTTTTGAACGCCCCATTGTTACACTGTGATAATAACCAGTGCCACCTTCTGCACACATAATATAGTAGTAATCCCCATGCTTCGTCAAGTGAGGCGCTTCGATACAACCACGGTCAGTTCCGCCCCGCCAGAAAGCCTTTGGCATTCCCACTACTTTTTTCTCTTTCGGATCATACTCTGCAATACAGATCGGGCCAGGCTTCTCATACTCCGCTCTGGTCTCCCACTCCAATGCCACAATATATTTTTTCCCATCATCATCATGAAACATAGAGGCATCAAAGCCGGAGGAATGAAGGTAAACCGGCTCACTCCAGGGTCCCCGCAAATCTTTCGCTGTGATTAAATAATTATCTACGTCAAAATATCTGGCATTCATGGAGTTCATAACTCCATAAACCACATAAAACAGGTCATCTTCCTCACAATAAGTCAGACAAGGCGCCCAGATTCCCTTGGCACTGGGCAGCTTCTTCAGATCGGGATCCTCAGCATTGGTAAGTGCATGGGAATAAAGTTCCCAATTTTTCATATCTCTGGAATGGTAAATGGGGATTCCTGGAAACCACTCAAAAGATGAAACTGCAATATAGAAATCATCGCCTTTGCGACAGATACAGGGATCAGCATGGAAACCTGGTAAAATCGGGTTGTGAATCATAATAAAAGCCTCTCTTTCTCAAAAAACATCCATACATACAGGACTTTCACAGTAAATTCAGCATAAATTACTTGCCAGCAATTTTCAAGATATGATAGTATCTAAGTAATAGGTCAATATTCTCTTTTTCACGGTGACAAATATTATGAAAAAAATATTTACAGAATCAAATTATGAAGTAATTCCACTGGACACCAGAACTAACGTATGTTTTTACACCTCCATCGACCCCCAAAGCTATGTCCCACCACACTGGCATGATGCAATTGAAATCATTTACCTTCTTGAAGGCGAGTTAAAAATTATTTCAGATGGAATCACCCAGGAATTGCAGCACCGTCAGTGCATACTGATACAGCCCAACAAAATTCACGCCACTTTATGTACCCGCCCCAATAAGGCCATTGTTTTCCAGATTCCTCTGTCCTTTATGGAAAAATTTGTTCCGGGGGCTTCCAGACTTACTTTTCAATTAAATGATTCTCCTGGATTTTCCGCTTCTGACACACTGGACTTATATGTGGAAAATATTAGGAAACTAAAGAGAAATTTGGAAGAAATGCAATTTATAATGGACACGAAACCAGATGGCGCAATGCTCTTATTTAATGGACTTCTTTTCCAGGTTCTTTATCAGCTGTATCATGATTTCAGTTCTTCCCAGCCAGCCGCCTCCAATAACAGACAGGTTCGTAATCTGGAAAAATTAAAACCGGTTTTGGATTATATCAATGACAATTACAGGCACCCAATTGCTTTAGAAGAAGTTTCCCGGATTGCCATGTTTGACTCCAAATATTTTTGCCGTTTTTTCAAAAAATGCATGGGGACTACTTTTCTGGAATATCAGAACCAGATTCGCCTTTCCCATATTTACCAGGATCTGATTTCCACAGATGATAAAATAGGAGATATATTAGAGCGGCATGGTTTTACTAATTACAAATTGTTTCGCCGAATGTTTTTTCAGCATTTTGGATGCACACCCACAGAAGTACGGAGGAGAATCTCATGCACATTTTAATTATCGAAGATGAAGAACAGCTCTGCCGCTCTATCGCAGAAGGGCTTCGCATAGACGGATATGAGGCAGATGTCTGTTTCGACGGCGCAGAGGGATTTTCCCTTTGCACAACTGAAAACTATGACCTGATTTTACTGGATCTGAACCTCCCTGGAATGGACGGGCTGGAAATCCTGCGCCAGTTCCGCAGGCAAAATTCCAATACTCCTGTTCTCATTCTATCTGCCCGCGACCAGATTCAGGACAAAGTGGATGGACTGGATCTGGGAGCCAATGATTATCTTACCAAACCTTTCCATTTCGAGGAGCTGGAGGCACGGATCCGCAGCCTTACCAGGCGAAGGTTCATCCAGGAGGATGTATGCCTGAAATGGGAAAATCTGGTCTTTGATACCAGAACCCGGGAAGCTGCTGTAAATGGAACACCACTTTCTCTTACCAGGAAAGAAAGCAGTCTTCTGGAATATTTTCTCCTTCACCAGAACCGGGTGATCTCACCGGAGGAAATGATTGAACACCTCTGGGATGGCAGCGTAAATAGTTTCAGCAATTCCATCCGTGTGCATATTTCAGCCCTGCGGAAAAAGCTGAAAGCGGCACTTGGAACTGATCCGATACAAAATAAAATCGGACAGGGATATATATGGGAGATACATTAATAGAAGGTGCGTTAACAGGAGGTGCATTGATGAACACGATAGACGAAACATTAACAAATAATACTTTAACAGATAATACATTAACCGCAGGCACATTGGACAACCATAAATCAAGGTCTTACATCTCCCTCCAGTGGAAGCTCACTTTTCTATTAACTTTATTAATGCTGACAGCCTGCATTCTCATGTATTTCTTCATCAGTCGTTCTGCCGTCAGCGGAATGGATGGACTGCAGGACTATATGATCCAGCTGGATCCCCAGGATGGGGAAAATCCCATTACACTCAATGTAAATCCATTGGCCATGTTTCCACAACTTGAGGAAGAGGTTCAAAATACCAAAAATCAGTTCATGCTGCAAAGTATTCTGGCTACTGGGATTATTATTCTCCTATCCAGTTTGTGCACTTATTTCATTACCAGAAAAACACTGGGACCCCTTCAAAAGCTGAATCAGGAAGTGCGTCACATTCAGGTGCAAAATCTTTCTACCCAGCTTGCCGTTCCAGCTTCAAAAGACGAAATTGCCCAGCTCACCAGCTCTTTCAATGAAATGCTCACCCGCCTGGACAATGCTTTCAAAGCACAGAAACAATTTTCCGCAAGTGCTGCTCATGAATTACGACCCCCCCTTGCTGTGCTTCAGACCAATTTAGAGGTTTTCCAGAAAAAAACTGATCCTGATTCTTCCGAATATAAGCAGCTTTTCTCCATGATCCAGGCGCAGACTGCCAGACTTTCCCATCTGGTAGAGACTCTTCTGGATATGACCAATTTGAAATCCATTCCAAGGTCTGACCAGGTGATACTTGACGAGCTTATAGAGGAAGTTTTCTGTGATCTGGATCCCGTAGCGGAGAGGGCAGGGATTACGCTGGTTCAGGAAAATAAAAGTAAAGAGACTGCTTCGCCTTCTACAGTCACCGGCAGCTATGTTCTTCTTTACCGTGCAGTTTACAATCTTGTGGAAAATGCCATCAAATATAATCGTGCTGGCGGAATGGTCACTGTTACACTTAAGCACGGCGATCCCCAGTCCAGCGATTCCCAGTCCAGTCAGATCACGGTTCTGGTCAAAGACACCGGCATTGGCATTTCCTCTGAAAACCAGGAGAAAATTTTTGCTCCCTTTTTCCGTATAGACAAATCCCGAAGCCGTGCCATGGGCGGCGCCGGACTGGGATTGGCACTTGTGGATTCCATTGCCAGGGAACATGGTGGCACTGTAAAAGTGGTGGAAAGCAGTGAAAAAGGCAGCACCATTGGACTGACGCTGCCTGTAGGTCAATAAGCATATTTATTTCTATAATAGGACATTTACTTTCTTTTTCCAGCTATCTCTTTCCTTCTTTTTCTTTAGAAAGTGAATGTCCATACATTTTTTTATAAAGATTGTACAGATAATGCCAGTCCGAATATCCTACTAATTCTGCAATTTCATAAATTTTCATGTCACTGTTTAAATACAGATTTCTTGCCTGCTCCATTCGCAGCTTTGTAATATAATCTACAAACTTTACTCCCATACTCTCCTTGAAAATTTTACTGAAATAATTTTTGCTCACACCAATTTTATCCGCTACCATCTGTAGCGAAAGCTCTTTATTTCCAATATTTTCACCTATATAATTCAATGCCTGAATCACTTCTTTTTTCATAGAACCAGCAATGTCCGAAACGCCGGAAATACGAATTTTATTTACCTCTGTATCTGCCCGTGCACACAACTCCGTTGCATGAGCATAATTCCGCGCCAAAAACTCTGTACCTTGCGTCAGGTCGCTAATGCCTGCTGCCACCTCAATTTGATAATATAGTTTCAAAAATGTAAATCCAGAGTTGAGTTTATTATAAATGCGCTCGATAAAGAGTTTTCTGCTCTCAATCTCTTTAGTTTTACAACAGATGATTGCACATTCTTTATAGTTAATTCGATAGAGAAAGCATTCGCCATCTTCACTTATAACCTCTTCCAGCACATTTCCTATAGAAAACTGCATAAGACTCAAATCATCTCCAAACACCCGCGTCAAGCATTCCTGATATTTTATCAATTGAATACAAACGACTGCAAACTCTGTATTTTCCAACTCCTTCCATTGTTCAGCAGTCATCCCGGAACTCGATTTAGAAACCTTCTCCCCTTGAAGAAAACATTTCAAAATATCTTTTTTTGAAACTGTATGAACACTGTTATTTTTTATCTCTTTTTTCTTTTCCAAAACTCTCTGTACTGATTCCAAAATATCGCCAGGCATCATAGTTGGCTTAAATAAATAATCTTCAGCACCTAGCTGCATTGCACTTCGAACCAGTTCAAACTCATTATAACTGCTCAGCATAATTACGGCTGGAGATATTCCCATTTGATTTACCTTTTCCAAAAGTTCCAATCCCGTCATTGATGGCATACGTATATCTGTCATTAATATATCAACCGTATATTTTTTCATAAATTCCAGTGCCTCTTTTCCACTGGATGCCTGGTAGACTTCCACACCATATTCAGCCCATGGGATTGTATTTACTACTGCCTGCCTTGCATACGCTTCATCGTCAACGATCAGTAAGACTTTCATTTGCAGTTTTTCCTCCTTCAACGATGGGAAATACTACTGTTACACAAGTTCCCTCGCCAATTATGCTATGAATCCTCATTTCAGATTCTTTTCCAAAATTAATTTCCAATCTGTCTTTTATATTATTTAAGCCAATTCCGGTAAGCTTATCAAATCCTTCATACTGAAAGCCGCAACCATTATCATATACACAAATCTTTAGTTGTCCGCTCTTTTTCGCACAAGTTACTGTGATTATATTTTCCTTTCCATTATTATCAAAAGCATGAATTAAAGCATTTTCCACGATTGGTTGTAGCAGCATTTTAAGTACCAGACATTCCTCACACCCTTTTTCAACCTGATATTTCACAGCAACATTGCTTCCATATCTCATGTTTTGAATGTAAATATAATCCTCAATAAACCGTATCTCCTCTTTAAGCGCAACCATGTCCACAGTATTTTTACAACTATATTCCAAGATTTTGGTCAATGCCACAATACTGTTTGCAATATCCATCTGGTTCTGGGAAATTGCCTGCCACTTAATAGTATTTAAAGTGTTATACAAAAAATGAGAATTGATTTTCGCATTTAACGCCATCATCTCCATTCTGGTTTTTTCATGTTCTTTCTGAATATTCTCCTTCATCAGAACATCAACTTCCCGAATCATGGTATTAAATCCTTCCACCAGTTCTGCCAAATCCTTATTATCTGGCTTATCTACCTGAATATCAAAATTACCCTGGCTGACTTTTCCCATTCCCTTAATCAACACAGCAATCGGCTTCGTGATACTATGCGACAGACTAAGGGATAATCCAAGCGCACAGAGCAAACAGATTGTAAATACCAATAGCCAGGTATTCTGGATCTTTCCAAGCTCTTCCCGAAACATAGCATCGCTATTCACCTGAATCAGATACCATTCCTTGTTAGATAATTCCACTCTTTTTATCAGGCTCTTCTCTGCATTTTCTTCATCTTGGCCGCATTTTGTCACAAGCTCTCCCAGATTATACTTTCCGTAGGTAATATTTCCAGCTTCTTTTCCTATATCCGAAGAGTCAGGAGCATAAATCAGATAATTATCCTCATCAACAATAAAAGAAAAATCACTTTCTGTCATTTCCAGCAATTCTACGGATTTTCGAATTTTTTCATAAGGAATGTCCATCTGAATCAATCCTATAGCTCCGCTTTGTGTATACTGATTCAAATAGATCAACAGACTAACCATATAAGGAGCCTTATCCGCATTTCCACGATATCGATATGTAGCCCGGTGTGGTGGAAGTACTACCTTTTTTCCTTGTTGCATCTTAGACAAAGGCTCTTCCAACTGTGTCTTATAAAGTTCCTCATTCCATTCGCTGTTAGAGCTAAAACCATTTCCATCGAAATCCAGTATATAAATATTATCTACTGTATCATTTGAAATACAGATGTTCGTAAGCTGGGATGTTATTTTCCGATATAGGAGCAAACGATCATATGTACTTTTTTCCGAATAACCTTCAAATTCTGAAGATAAAACTGCCAGTCCAAGTACCTGATCAGAAATTGTATCAATTTGCCGCAAAATGTTATTTACATTAGCCGTCATATTTTTTCTGTTATTTTCCTGAAATATGGCGACCTTTTCACGGTAAAATTCTCTTGTATAATTATAATAAAACCCCAGAATAACCAAACTGGACAAAACTGGCGTAACCAACATCGCAATCGCCATTTTCTTTTGTATGGAAATTGTTTTAAATTTTCCTATCCATTTTCTCATTCCAGGATCATCTCCTTTTACTTTCTTAGCATTAGAAATTCCTGTCTTTTATTATAACATGACAAGATAAATCAGAGAATTCCTTTTCCAGATTCTTTTTCACCCTTTCAAGCTTGTCCCAATCGTCTCCATATCGTCCGGAAGTTGTCAATATCTTTATTTTATTCTCCCTTACCACCAAAATACAATTAAAATATAATTTTCCTCTATCTCTTACCCACAAAAGATATACACCATCCTTTGTGATCCACTTTTTTAATGGTTGAAAAATATGCTGTGGAAAATTATTTTTCCTTAACACTTGAATTCCTTCTGTTTCTTCCAGTGCCTTGTATTGATATTCCAGATAATCGTCAATATCCCAGTCATAAATTTCGGGAGCCTGCAGTTTTTTATCATAGCAATCCATTGCAGTTTCTGTATAAATGCGTATTTCATCTAACTGGGGAAAATGTTCTAACAGGTTATGAGGATGTTCTAAATATCTGCAATCAAATTCTACAGGTTCTCCATCCTGCATAACAGCATGATATTTCTTTCCCTTTCTTAAGACGTGAAGGATCTTTACAGGTGGGCAATACATATTCAGAATTTCATTCAGATGCGTCCACAACTCTGGTTTCAGACATTCTACGGATATATTTTTATCAACCATTTTAGCTTTCCTCCATTTTGACTTTCCAGATCTGAATTTCAAAGGGATGTAGTGTAATATCCAGATGCTCTATTGCTGTTTTGCAAGTATTATTTTGTACATCTGTAAATCGTTGTTTTCCCTGAAATTCCACAGAAGCTTCTATTAATTTATCCGAAGAATTGGCCACAAAAAGTAGATCAGAGGCATCTTTCTCTCTTTTGTAAACTGCAAGTTCACAGTTTGTTGCTTTATATCCGGACAAAGGAAGAATATCTAAGGATATTTCGTCTGGGTTACTAATTACATTTACTGACTTTTCTTTCCTTAGCAGCTGGCATGCCTCTCCTCGCCTGTCAATATCCGGTACAGTTGGGCCCAGATATAGCTTTCTTCCTGGAAGTTTTGCAAAATTCGAAAGTTTTTCCTGTATCCATCCTTCCATAAAATTATAAGAAGCTGCAAATATTACGTCATACTGTGCCATTTTTTCCGATGTCACATAGCAATCTGAAATGTCATATTCAAATCCCATTTTGTCCAATGCAAACATAATTTCCTGTACCCAGGTTTCTCTGTCATATCCGCCAGAGCAATTATCCATCTCCAATTTACCTGCATACTTTTCCGTTTTCCAGAGATTATTGGGAATATCTGTTCCTTTTATAAAGCAGTTAGAGGAAAACGTATTACGATTTCGAACAAATGTAAGTGCACGCAATCGCCCCATGTCATAGTTTTTCAAAACAAGGATTTTGGTTGTTCTGGAATATGTATTTAATTCTGCTTTATTTAGGATGTTTAATAAATCGCAAAACATTTTATACCAGTTTTCCCGAATTGAACCATCATTTCTAAGGGGACACCCTGTCCAACGGTCACGATCTGCAAGCATATAGAAATTTACTGCTTTCATTCCATTCATAAACGCATACAAGTAACCAAACTTTTCTTCTTGGGGACTGAGTAGCTGTTCCCTGTCAAACCAGGAACCAGAACCAAACTCTGGTACAAAGGGAAGCCTGCTGCTTCCGGCTAGATAACGAATTCTCTCCTTCAGCATAGATGTGTCGCCTGGATCCGGATATGCATCAATTCCGGCTACAGACAACCCCGGAATTGCCTCATCCCGCTGAACCGATATAGGAGTATAATTCTGGTAGGCACAGTTATGAAAAATAGGAATTGGTAGTTTTAATTCCTCCAGAATTCCAACCATTTTTCGTAATGCTTCCAAAATCTGATACTCTTTATATTCCAACCAGTCGAAATAATATTCCAGGTTCTCATCACCTTCCTGATAGCCGGAAGGAGGAGAAACTTCTTCGAAGTTTTCATAGGTCGAGCAGTAAACTTTATTAAGTATATGTATTTCCTGATATTTCTCTTTCAGATATCCATGATAACCCTGTATGGATCCTTCTGAATAATCCATGATATACGGCTGATCTCTAAAAAAATTACAGGTCTCATTATCTGCCTGAATCGCGATGATTCCTCCCTGTGGATAACAATGTCTCCTCAGAATTTCAGCAAAACTCTTAAAATAAATTCTTGTCTCTTCATATAATTTTGAACCAGCATAAGATGGGATAGGAAACGCGCCTGTAACATATGGATATACCACAGAAGTACCAAACGGTGTTTTGGCTTGTATTTCCGGCATTCTAAGAAGCCACTCCGGATATCCAAACCATGTCATTTCGGCATTAATATGTGGTCCCGGCCTTACAATTACATATAGTCCAACCTTTTCACAAACATCCAGAAATTTATTTAAATCTTTCCTTGGATCCTGATTTCCATAATCAAATACACCTCTCTCCGGTTCATGTACACTCCATGGAATATAAGTTTCTACAATGGAAAATCCCATTTTCTTTATATTAATCAAAATAATTTCCCACGTTTCAGGAGCCATCCGCCAGTAATGAACAGAACCGCTGTACAATGGAATCTCCTTTCCCGCTTCTTTTTCTCCTTCCAAATAGATTCCATTTTCTGTAAATCTTACATTTGTATTCATATCAGTACCATTATCCTTTCACTGCACCTGCCGTCATTCCGGCAATAACCTGTTTCTGAAAAAGCAGATACATAATAACAACGGGAACTATGGATATTACGAAACCCGCGCACAAAAGACCATATCTTGTCGCATAAGAGCCTTTTAGTGCAGAAATTGCCAGAGACAAGGTTTTCTTTTGTGGGGACGATATCAGGACAAGCCCCATAAGCAGATCGTTCCAGCAATTCAAAAATGCCAGTGTAGCAACTGTTGCAATACCCGGCTTTGCAATTGGAAAGATAATTCTTAGAAAAATCTGACTTCTAGAACATCCATCAATTGTGGCTGCTTCATCCATTTCTCTTGGTATACTGTCAAAAAATCCATTCATAATGTACATACTTAATGATATATTTGTTGCAGTATACATCAACACAAGAGAAAACAAATTATCTGTTAATCCTATTTTTTTGAAAATCAATACAGATGGAATCAAAAGTGCATGAATAGGTATCATAATTCCAAGAGAAAAATATGTAGAAAGGAATGTACTTTTCCATACACGAGTAAGAATATAACATCCCATAGACGTAATAATAATTAAAATTACCAGCGTTGCAAGACAAACAAGCATACTGTTAAAGAAATTACGTCCTACATCAGCCCCGGCCCACACTTCTTTATAATTTTCAAAAGCAATTTTCACCGGCATTCCAAAAGGATCTCCAAAAATAGAATTATTATCTTTAAAAGAAGAAATCAGTACCCATATAAATGGATATAAGGATACTATCGCTACTATTATCAAAAACAAATACTTAACAATTGTTGATACCTGATATTTCCAGGATTTACGAAAAAATCTCATAGTGCCTCCTATCTTTTCTCTCGCCAGGCAGAAATTGCATTAAATAACACTGTGATAACAAGAGATAACAACACAATTGTTACTGTAATCGCACTTCCAGTTCCAAAATCAGAGTTTACGAACGCAGTTTTATACATATAAACACCAAGATATGCTGATCTCACACCTGGTCCTCCACCTGTCATAATCCAGGAATGCTCAAACGCTTTCAAAGAACCACTCACACATAGAATTACGCATATATTGGTAAAATTTGCAATTTCAGGAAGAACAACATGGAAAAAAGTCTGAGTTCTATTTGCGCCATCAATCTGAGCACTTTCTGATAATTCTTCTGGCATTGATTGCAATGCCCCCAGAAATATGGTCACATAAAGTCCTATATATTGCCATACCTGCGGTACCATTACTGCGTATAAAAGTGTATGAATATTAGAAAGCCAATTTGTAGCCAGACTTCCCAGACCAATTGCTTCTAGAATTCTGTTAAACACACCAATTTCACTATTATAAAAAAGAGAAAACATCAAAGATATAGCGACAGGAGCAATAACAACTGGAAGAAAGAAAATGGTTCGGAATATTTTCATTCCTTTTACCTTGGAGTACAAAAGGTATGCCAGAATAAGCCCTACTGGAATTTGGATGAGTAGACTGATTATAACCAATTTGATCGTATTCCAGAACGTTATCCAGTAATCACCGTTTTCAAACAAGGCCTTAAAATTATCCAAACCCACAAAAACTTTTTCTGTTACCCCATTCCAGCTTGTCAGACTGTAATATGCAGACTGTATAAGCGGAACAAATAAAAATATGGTATAAATCAAAAATACCGGTAATAAAAATCCTATGCAAACAGGAACTTTTTTGTATCTATTCATAATACCCCCTCATTCATAATGTAAAATCTGCGGATCACATGTCCATTGGGATACAAAAAGGCTGCCACATCTGAATGTTCATCCGCGGCAACCTTTTATTAACGTTACTTATCCCTAAAAGCAGCTACCGTTTATTTTTCCTTATCCAGTACTGCCTGTACCTTGTCTACAAATTCCTGTCCAGTAAGAGCGTTGATAAACAATTCGTCAAGGCTGGAATCCATCATGGTAATTGCCTCTGCACTTGGCATTGTCGTATAGTGAACCTGAACAAGAGTTTTATCAGCCGCATAATCAAGTGTTTTCTGCATGATCAGTTTCTGGGAAGCTTTATCAACTTCTACTTTCTTACATGGAATCATACCACTTTCTGTAAGTGATTCTGTTAATTCATCAGATGCAAGCATGTCACACACCTTCAAAATTGCATCATGTTTCTCCGGATCCTCATAAGCTGCTTTATTAATCATAAATCCATATACTGTAAATCCAGTTTCAATTGTTGCAGGATCAATTGTTGCATCTGGCATTTGCGGAATCGGAATAATATCACTGCATTCCTGGATATCATCTGGAATTGATTCATACATCCATGGATATGTATAAGTCATAGCCGCCTTTCCATCTGTATAAAGCTGAAGGCTTGCAGACCAACCGCCATTCGCCATTGTATCTTCCGGAAACAGCTTGTTATCAATCATATCAAGAAGAGTATCCGCAACCTTCACTGCATTATCAGTATTAAAGTTTCCGCCAGAGGCAAGTGCTGCAATCTCATCTGCGCCGCCCTCATACTGATTGTACAACTCACTATAGAAAAATTCTGAAGGAGTACCACCATTACTTCCAATTGCCATTGGAATAATTCCGTTATCATTAAATACTTTTCCAACTTCCAACAGTTCTTCATATGTTGTCGGATATTCAAGATTATACTGTTCAAAAAGATTTTTATTTGCCAGAAGAACACCTCTTGTAGACTCAATCGGGATTCCGTATGCATTTCCGTCTCCTGCAATATAATAGTCAAACGCACCGTCATCAAAATCTTCTCTGGTTACATTTTCGCTATCAGCAAAATAGTCATCAACGTTCAGGAGTAAACCAGCATCAACCATATCCTTCATCATGCCGCCACCCCAATAGGTAAATACGTCTGGAAGATCTCCGGAAGCAGTCTGTGTTTTAATTTTAGTTTTATAATCCTCAGTACTATATGTCTGAAGAGTTATATCCATTGTATCAGCATTTTCTTCCTGGAACTTCTGGAACACAGGATAGAAATAATCATATTTCGAATCACCTTCACCCCAATTGGTAGCTACAACAATAGAAACCTTATCATCTGCCTTAACTTCCTGACTACCATAAACCGCAAATCCACCAGTGCACATTACAGCTGCCATACTTAATGAAACCAGTTTTTTTCCTTTCATTCTACTATAACCTCCCTATATATTCTTTTTCGCTTTTGTTGAGATTTACCGGTGCCTCTCTTTTATGCTCTTATTATTACAGAAATTTTACTTTTTTAAAATACAAATATTTTCCTTGAAATGTTATAGATTCTTACACTTCGTGCTAAAAAAGAATGAATTTAGACAGAATATCTCAATAACCTTGCTCTCAGACACATTATTAAATAGATTACTGTATTGGTAAAATTAAAAAGCCAGGAACAATTTATACTGCTCCTGACTTTTTTATTCTTGTTCTATTAAATCTCATAATCCGAAAACGGCACTGGCTCCGTAGATACATCATAAAAATGCCACCATTCGCATTCATATGCCTGGAAACCGACGGATTCCATTACTTTTTTCAGATATTCACCGTTTCTCCTTCCGATTTCAGAGTGACCGGCATAGCTTAAAGCTGCGCGTTCATCCATAGTGTCAAACGGAGATGGCATTTCAATTTCATTGCCTTCATTATCTGTCAAAGTAACATCAACGCACATTCCGTTCATATGGGTAGGTCGAAATGTCTTGATTTTCGCCATGTCCGGTGGTCGGGCGATGAAGTCGTCGTTTGGCATAATTTCCCAGAATCTTTTCTGCGCACGAATGGGTCGGTAGGCATCCCAGACTTTCACACGGTAACCGTCTTTTTCAAAAATTTCCTTAGCTTTTATCAGAATCTGAGCCGTGTGCTCGTCCAGCCAGCATTCTGCGGACTGGTACACCTGCACGCCGGTGAAATTATCCGATGTGGCATATTTCAGATCAATGATAAAATCAGAGGACATATCGGTAAGTTTGACAAGATTTCCTTTTCTTTCCATGTAAGTCTTTTCCTCATAGTTAACTATTGTAAATTTCAAGTGACGATTCACTTCTCATTAACACAAGCCCAAATGCATTCTTCATCTTCAGTGATGGCATTTAGGCTTGTAATACGATTTACTGAATAGTTACAATTTTATGTACACGCAACTTCTTTTAGAACCCAATTCCAGTAGCAATTCCCAGCAAAATCGCCTGCGCTGCAAACAGCATCAGAAACAGTGGTGTGAACCACTTATACCATTTCTGCAGGGAAATTCCACCCAGGCCACAGATGATAACGATATCCGCCGTTGGCCAGAAAATGTTGGAAAGTCCGTCACCAAACTGGAATGCAAGAACCGCTGTCTGTCTGCTTACTCCGATAATATCCGCCAACTGCGCCATGATTGGCATAGTTGCAGAGGCCTGACCTGTTGCAGATGGAATAAAGAAGTTGATCAGTGTCTGAACTACCAGCATTACCTGCGCCGAGACTGCGTGTGGTGCATTTTTCAGTACATTTGACAATCCATAAATAACAGTATCCATAATCTGCGCATCCTGCATGACAACGGTAATGGCCTTCGCGATACCAGTCAGAATGCAGCCCCACATAGCAGTCTTGGCGCTGTCAATAAACTCGCTGCACCATTTATTCGGAGACCATTTGCAGATTGCTGCAGCGATCATGGACATGAGGAGGAACAGACCGCACAGCTGCGGGAAATCCCAGCCCCATTTGATCAGACCAAGCATAAGTACTACCAGCACAACCAACACGTCCAGCAGAACCAGACCGTCTTTTAAGGTAAAGCTATACTCGTTCAATTCATCTCTGTCAAAAGCATGAATATTTTTTTCTCCAAATACAACAGAAGCACCTGGATTTTTCTTAATTTTTCTACCGTACATCATTACATAAATAATGGAAATTACCATGAAGATCACGAAACAGATTGCACGGTATCCTGTTCCTGAATAAAGCTCCACCCCGGAAATAGTCTGAGCGATTCCAACAGAATAAGGGTTCAGGGTTGCCCCCATGAATCCAACAAACTCACCAACTGCAATAATTGCAAATCCGAACATTGCATCATATCCAAGAGCAACTCCCAGACCTACGATCAATGGATAAAATCCGTAGAACTCACTTGCCATACCAAATACAGATCCGCCTAAACCAAAGATCATCATAATAATCGGCACAAGCAGGATTTCTTTTCCCTTTAGTTTCTTCAGAATGGTTCCGATTCCCGCATGAAAGGCGCCGGTTTTTACCACCACACCAAATGTTCCGCAGCAACAAAGTATCATGAAGATTACGTCAGCGGCTTCCACGCAGCCTCTGTACAGAACGCTGAAGAATCCAAGAAATCCGGTAGTTGTAACCTCGGATTTATCAATAGTGTGATAGGTTCCATCAATGGCTACGTTTCGAATTCTCCCATTGATGTCCATTTCCTGATAATCGTAGGTTCCAGATGGAATGATCCATGAAAGAATCGCCACCAGAAGTACCACCGATGCTACGATGATCAAAGTGTCCGGCATTGCCAGTTTCCTTTTTCTCTTTCCAGTCATAAATGACTCCCCCTTTATGTAGATAGATTCTAGTATTCTATCCCGACAGTACAATTACTGGCAAATAGAAAGCTAATACAGCGGAAATTAAGTTTCTGCTATATTGACGCAGATGAAAAATCAGACAAGTCAATATGGCGGCAACTTAAGATTCACTGTACTAATTACCAGTTAAATTCATAATACACTGTGCATAATATGGAGTCAACAAAAACTAATAAACCCAAAATATTATCGCTAACCAGCAGCATTTGCAGAAACAAAAAATGCCCCGCCAGAGGAAATGATGAAGTTTCCTTTGGTGAGACATTAAAAACGTTATGTTAAGCTGCCGATCCGCGCATATCTTTCCCTCCCATTAAGACTACGAACTTATCAGCTATGATTGTTATTATAATGATTCCTCCGATTTTTTCAATAGTTTTTAAAATATGACTTGTTTTTTCAGTATTTGACCTCATAAAAAGTACGGAACATGAAAATTTTACAATTCAATATAATACGGACAAATATCTTCATATTCTCCATTCTTCAATCGGAAGCCTCCTGGAATTACACCCAACTGATGGAAACCCACTCTTTCATAAAGATGTCTTGCATGAATATTTGTCGCCACAACTGCATTAAACTGCAGAACACGAAAGCCATGCTCTTTTCCCTGCTTTACACAGTCTTTCACAAGCTTCTCTCCAATATGGAGCCCGCGGCTGTCACGGGATACGGCATAGCTTGCATTGCAGATATGTCCGCATCTGCCTACATTGTTTGGATGAAGGATGTACAATCCCAATACCTGGCCATTCTCTGTATTTTCCGCTACTGCGGTGTAGGTCTGGGCTGCAAAGAACTCTGCACCACTACTCTCATCCAGACATTCCTCCTGCGGAAAGGCTACTCCATCCTCTACTACTTCATTCCAGATCCGGGTCATGGCTGGGAGATCTTCTTTCTGATATTTTCTGATTATGATTTTATTCTCCATTGGTTGATTTTCCATTGACTGCTTTTCCATTATTTAATTCTCCTTTGTCCCAAATTCATCCATACACTTTTTCTTTTTGTCTTATTATAGTACAAGCGATGTTATTTGCAAGACAAAACAAAGGGGATGTCACACTAACTCAAACGAAAACACAAGTTAATGCTACAAGCCCCTTCAGTTCTTTTATCTCATACTATTTTATTTCATATTCTTCCATCAGTTTTTCACGATACTCCAAATCATCTAAAGCAAGCTGTAGTTCTACAACCTTATTATCATCCAGAAGCCTCTTAGTCAAAGTTGCCATTCTCGCGCTCCCTTTTTCTTCTCCATCTCTCACTCCATCGTCATACAACATCTGGCCTAATCTTGTCATCGCCACAACCTCCTTTATTTCTTCCAGATCATTCCCTTGCAGGAATTTGTCTGCCAGGGTATATAGCATCGCCATCGTTTTCTCGGCAGCTTCTCCATCATCTTGTTTCGTAAGCAATATGGCTGTTTTTATCGTGTCTTTCTTTCCTAGCCCACTGGCCATTAATGGCGTTAGTGATAGCTTGGCAAAATCTTCATCTGTAAATTTCTCCCCGGCAGTCTTCTTCTCCTGAAGATACCGGAATATTTCATCTGCATTCTTCTGCGTCAGGTAGATAGGTATAACCTTGTACTCGTAGATTCCACAATCCAAAGTATCCATTGCATTTGTTATCCCACCGGAATAGATTACATATGTAATCACCTTCTTCCCGGTTTCATGGGAAAACACAGCTTCATATGCATGAAACCTCCGCAAATCTTTTTTCTCAGAATCCGTAGTCTGAAACTCCACATGAATATAAAAATCTCCTGTCGTCAGAAATGTAAAGTCCATAGACAACGAGTGAATGGTTAATTCTACAAGCTCTGTCGGGCCAATGTCTACATAGTCGTAGTCAATTCCCAGCATTTTCAGTATCTGATCACGAAAATAGTGGAAACCCATTTTCATGATCGCGTCTTCATGTTTCGTGTTTGACATGAGCATTTCCTTTCGTTAAATTCAGTATCGTCATCTCATGTACTTTATTTTCTTCTCTGACTGTATTTTATAAAACATATAATAACTGCTAATACACCTAAAAAGTTTTCTATAGGATGCATACCGCAATTTGTAAAAATATTCTTCGTTTTATCTTATGTGAAAGTATCAGTTAGTACTACGTCACCCTCTTTCCATAATTCTTACTTTTATTGTAACAAAGAGATTGATAAAATACTATATCAATTTCCAATTTTATAAAGTTTTCATAATTATCGTATCTGCCTTATTCGAAAATTATTTTTTCTACAAATATACTGCAAAGCAGGTTTCGCAGATTGCAGAAATATTTTTCCCACTTCTAGCAACACTCCCAGAAGGTCTCTGTACAAACAGAATCCCAAGCTTATCCTGTTCCATTAAATATGGGCAAAAAATACAGCTGAAGTGCAGCACCACACCTCAACTGTATTCTTAACATTTCATTCTACTACCTATCGTTACCCGACAAGTGCAACTTTGCGATTACATTATTTCTCCACCATATAATCCTTAATCACATCATGATCCCGCAATACCTTTTCTACCAGTGTTCCCTTAATTGCTTTCAGCAGCGGTTTCTTCACCAGGTTCAGCGGTCCTGGGAGCTCGATTTCAAGTGGGGATCTGCCGTCCATAAGTTTCACGCTGGCGTCAAGAAGCTCTCTCACATCATAAACGCTTCCCCACACTTCCGGAACGCCACGGTCTACGCCCATAAGGCCATATACCGCCTCCATTGCAGTACGAACGGAATACTCTGTGGTGAAAATGGTATCTCTTGGAGTCTCAGCGAACTGTCCAAGGAATGCGAAGTTTACACAGCCATCCGGGATAACATCCGGTCTGTCACCTTTTGCTCTTGGCATGAAGAATGCGGTAATGTAAGGCATCATGGTCGGTACGCAAACTGCGCTGTTCTCAGCCAGATCCTCAATCTGATCGGTCGGTACACCAAGATGATACAGCCACTCTTCTGTGATTTCTTTACCGGTACAGTCTTTCATCGGTTTCTTTACATAGTCGCCAGGTACATCTGTGAAAAGACCATAAACCCAGACGCACACTTTATCTTTGTCCTGATCCTTGAACTGACCCTGACGGTTGATGGTCCAGCTTAACAGCCAGCTGGAATCCTGGCAGCTTACGATACCGCCGGTAACAACCTTTCCGCTCTTCGGATCTCTCTTGCAGATGTCTGTGATATAAGGAATGATCTTGTCATCCAGTGTGGTAACCGTTGCAGATTCCCAGTTTGTTTTTGCAATATCAGAACAGAATTTCTCCGGATGTCCGAAGGACGGATCCTGTTTCGCAATGTTTTTCCAAAGGCTCCAGCAACCGCTTGTACGAACCTCAGCATCTCCGTTTGGAGCGTGATTCTGATCCCCGTAAATGGTTCCCTCTGTACAACTTCCGTTGGTAACAAATACATAATCATTTTCTGTAAGGAGGATTCCCTTCTCCACGCCTTTTATCTTACACTCAATGGCTGTTGCCACTTTTTTGCCATCATGGATATCAAAAATTACGTTAGTTACCTCTGTGTTAAACTGGAAGTCAACGCCTGCATCTTCCAGATATTTCTTCATTGGAAGAATCAGGGACTCATACTGGTTGTATTTGGTGAATTTCAGGGCACTGAAATCCGGAAGTCCGCCGATGTGGTGGATGAAACGCTGGATATAAAGCTTCATTTCCAGTGCGCTGTGCCAGTTTTCAAATGCGAACATGGTTCTCCAATATAACCAGAATGTGGAATTCAACACCTCATCATCGAATACATCCTCAATGGTCTTATCGTAAAGATCCTCATCCTTTGTGAAGAACAGCTTCATGATCTCCATGCAGCCCTTCTGGCTAAGGTTGAATTTTCCATCTGTGTGAGCATCTTTGCCCTGATTTACAGTTGCACGGCAAAGGGAGTAGTTCGGATCATGTTTATTCAGCCAATAGTACTCGTCCAGAACAGATGCGCCCGGTTTTTCCAGGGATGGAATGCTGTGGAAAAGATCCCAGAGACATTCGAAATGGTTTTCCATTTCACGGCCGCCTCGCATTACATATCCTCTCATCGGATCAAAGATACCGTCGCAGGCACCTCCTGCGATGTCCATTGCTTCCAGAATGTGAATGTGATCACCAGGCATCTGTGCGTCTCTTACCAGGAAGCAGGCTGCTGCCAGGGAGGCAAGTCCGCTTCCTACCAGATAGGCATGCTTGTCATCCACACCTTCCGGTTTCTCCGGACGGGCAAATGCTTCGTAGTTACCGTTTGTATAATAAATGCCTTTGCTGTTTTTCTCGTTTTTACCACGTTCTGTATTGCGGTAATTCGGGTCTACATGTGCTTCTGTGATTTTTTTCTCCTCACGGCTCTTATTTGCCAGGACTGCTGCTCCGGCACCTGCTGCGGCAAGTGCTGCCACACTTAATACGGAATGTTTCTTTGACATAAAAATTACCACCTTTCTGTAGTTTACAGTTATCTGCGCTTATTCGCGTTCCGACTCATCAAATCTGCTTTTTAATGCAGATTATCTTGTCTTTCTTGTTACTTAGTATTTCCTATTTCCGTTCACAGAAAACATTCTGTGAGATTTTTTTGTTTCTGATCGTATTCTATATCTAAACTATTTTTTCCTCAATTTACAAAATAAGACGGATGACAAAAAACTTATCATCCGCCTTGTTTTGTAAAGTTACTTGTAAAAAATCAGGATGTGTTCCGAAGTCAGCTGCAGCAGCTTTACGGTAGCCTGAAAGCTATCTGTGTTTCTCCATATTCCGCAAAGAATTCCCAATATTTCCATGCATGGTCACACTGATCAGATCCGCCATTTCCTTGGGCGGTTCTTTCATTCCCCGTTTGATCCAGTCCAGCATTACGCCTACGAAGCTGTATTTATAAAAATCTGCGATAAATTTCTTCTGTTCCTCTGTCACCATCAGATTTTCACTTTGCTCTTCTACCACATCCTCGATCAGCTGATAGGTCAGACTGTACAGGTAATTTTCCACCCGTTCCCGGCTTACCGTGCGGTACACATTCATAATAAACGGTTTATTCTCCAGAACTGCCTCGAATATCTGGAGAAGTCCCTCCTGCCAGGTATCATACGTCTTTTTCCCCTGCAAAGCCCGGGTAGCGTCCTCGATACAGGACCATTCTACCAGATCATAAATATCCTTGAAATGATAGTAGAAAGCCATCCGGCTGATTCCGCAGTCAGCAGTCAGATCACTGATGGTGATCTTATCCAAAGGCTTCTGAAGGAGAAATTTCTTCAGGGATTCTTCCAGTGCGTTTTTCGTAATATTGTTCATTCAGATGTGCTCCTCCTGGTTTTTGTGATTGTGTATTGCAGTCAATAACTTACTCTCTTTATAATTCTTTTGTTAAATCTTGTCAACCTTCCTTTCTCCTGCAAACCGTAATGTATTTCTACCGGGTTTATTTTCTTTACAAGAAAAAGCCACAATGCTACAATACTTTTCAGATAACCGACGATAAAAAGAATGTGCCTTGGCACAGCCCCTCACAAGGGCAGACTATAAGGAGAACACTATGGAACTAAAGCTTGAGAACGGACGTCCCGCAGATACCACGGGAAGACTTGAAAAAGAAGTGCGTACTTATGATTTTCTTGATGCGCTTCAGGTACCTTACCAGAGAATTGACCATGAAGCCCTGATGACAATTGAAGCTTGTAAAGACGTGGATAAAGCACTTGATGCAATGATCTGCAAAAACCTTTTCCTCTGCAACCGCCAGGAAACTAATTTTTACCTGCTGCTCCTTCCAGGAGACAAGAAGTTTAAGACGAAAGAAGTGTCTTCCCAGCTGGGAGTTGCCAGACTTTCCTTCGGAAATGAAACCTATATGGAGAAATTCCTTGATATTACACCAGGTTCTGTCAGTGTACTGGGACTTATGAATGACAAAGAAAATCACGTACAGCTGCTGATCGACGAAGATCTTCTGAAAGAACCCTATATAGGCTGTCACCCTTGCATTAACACTTCCAGCCTGAAAATTGATATGAAAGATATGATGGAAAAGATCATTCCGGCGATGAACCATAAACCGGTTTTCGTGAAGCTGGGACAGCAAGAATAGTTACTGTACAGTTCCCTTCACCGTTACCCCCCATATCTGCTGCAGGCACTTTTTAATAGGATGTTAGAGCCTTTTCAAACACTCTCCATAAGAGAGACATTCGGCTCCTGACATCCTATTTACTTCACAGCCAGAAGGTCTTTATCCTTTCTGACCAAGTACCTTCATAATTTCTTCAAAATCCACCAGCTTTACATTTCCCAGATTCTCTGCTGCCTCTACACAGCCCTCCGTAAAACCACTTTTTGAAAACAAATACAGGCAGGTGCTGGAATAATGAAACAGCTGACTGCGCGATATCAGAGTCTCCAGAACTCCCACATCCACTTTCTCATTTTTCCATTTACACTCAGCAAATAAAGCAGTATTCTTATCTCCTTCCCCCATAATGTCAATCTCCGTCTGACTTCTGGTTCTCGGATCATTCCCCCACCAGCGCCCTAAATCGGAAAATTCCACCTGACATTCACCTGTTAACAACAGCTTCCAGAGATACTGCCGGCATATTTCTTCAAACACCAACCCCATATATTCGGACAAATGTGATTTGATTCTGCTATATGCCAAATCCGTTGCACCTCTGGCTATAATCGAACTGTTTTCCGGCACAAAACGATACCAGAAACGGAATAGATTATCATCTATCTTATATATTGACTTCTTTGAGTTATTTTCTCCATAAGGGTTCTCTTTCTCAATAAGACCAAGTGCTATCAGATTCTTCAGATATGTGGAACAGGTGCCGGTGTTCTCTCCTACTTTCGTGGAAATCTCAGACAAGCGCGTAGCTCCCATAGCAATCGCCGTAATAATCGCATTATAAAGTGCCGGCTCACGCACTTCCTGTTTCAAAAGATTTTCCGGTTCTTCAAATAAAGAAGAGGTAGGATTCAAAAAAGTATTTTTAATATTCTCTTCCACATTCAAATCGCTTCGTACCTGCAGCAAATACTGAGGAGTCCCCCCTACCATTCCATATAGCAAAGCTTTATCCTCATCCGAAAACTTCTCCAGGTATCTGCAAGTGTCCTCGAAATCAAAAGGCTGTATTTTCATCTGTGCTGTACGTCTGCCATATAAAGGAGCCTTATATGCTAATACATGATCCTCCATATAAGACATGGACGAGCCGCACAAGATAAGCATCAGCCTGGAATTATCCTTATATTTGTCGATCAGCATCTGCAAAGTAGATGCCAGACTCTCTGATGCACGCGCTACATAAGGATATTCGTCAATCGCAAGAACCAGGCGCTCATTCTCTCCTAATTTAAATACATATTCCAAAGCAGCCTGAAAGGAAGAAAAAGAAGTATCCGCCAGAATCCCGGAACTATATTCCAGAATACTCTTACTGAAATTCTCCAGGTTCTGCTTCTCATTACTCTCTACTCCCATGAAATAAACAGCTTTTTTATCTTTAATAAATTCACTGATAAGCGCTGTCTTCCCTACCCGGCGGCGGCCATATATGACTGCAAATTCAAACTTTTCAGATGTATATAAACGATTCAACGCCGTCAAATCTCTCTCTCTTCCTATAAACATATAGATTCCCCCCTCGTTTTTCTCTTATCAGTTTAACACTTCACTGCAATTTAGTCAATTACGATTTAGTAAATCATAATTGACTAAATCGTATTGCAGTAATTCTTAACATAGCAAAATTCTTTCACAGTCTATATTCTGCAAATCATTTTCTGATTATCCATTAGAGCATGTTTGAAAAAGACTTTACACTCTAGTATTTCCACAAAAAAATAAGCGGATACACCAAAAAGTGTATCCGCCTGCGACATTTCTTTCTTCTTATTTACTCTTTCTCTCCTTCACCAGTGCAAATACACTCTGCAGAACAATGAAGAAGCAAAGCAGAATCGCTGTTACGATATTTGACCAGGAGCTGATCAGCTTTCCATTGGTTTTTACCAGGGTGGAAATGGTACCGTTGATCAGTACACCAAACAGAGATCCAAGTACATTTCCTACACCACCTGTAAGAAGGGTACCTCCGATGACTGCGGAAGAAATCGCATCCATTTCAAGACCTGTTGCCTGTGTGGTCGTACCGGCCATTGTATTCAGACAATAGCAGATTCCGCCGATGGAGGTAAGGAAGCTGGAAAGTATGTATGCCTTCATCTGGGTTTTCTTGACATCAAGACCCATTAAGGTTGCTGACTGCTGATTTCCACCCACCGCGTAAATGCTGCGGCCAAAACGTGTATATTTCAGCATCAGGTAAATAGCAAGAACTACGATCAGAGCAACCACTACTGTTACACGAAGGTATGGGTACTGCATAACGCCCTTTTTGTTCAGATATCCACCGAAAGGAAGGGAAATCTTAAAGCTGGAAAGCGTAGTAAAGATTTTATCTGAAACAATACTTACCTGCTCTTTACAGATAACCGCTGTCATACCTCTGGCAAAGAACATTCCCGCCATGGTTACAATAAACGGCTGGATTTCCAGATAAGAAATACAGAAGCCCTGGACAATTCCAAATACCACACCGATCACAAGGATCAGAATCATAAGTGCCGGGCTGGACCATCCCCCCTGTTCAATACCAACTGCCAGGATCATACAGTCCATGGCAACCAGGGAACCTACAGAAATATCAATTCCACCGGTAAGCATAACACATGTCATACCTGCTGTGATACAGATAAGACCTGCATTGTTGATCAGGATGTTCAGAAAAGTCTGAAGACGGGTAAAACCTTTGTCCGCATATACGATACATCCTGCTGCATACATTACAAAGAATAATACAATGGTGATCAGCAGCAGTAGGCTGTTGCTGTTTATCTTTTTCTTTTTCATGCCCGAGCTGCCTCCTTTCCGGATTTCTTTGTCAGCTTCTTGAAGAATGCTTTGGCTGGCTCAGCCTGAATAACTACGATAATGATAACTACGATAGCCTTGAATACCGGCGCCTGTGCAGAGGAAACTCCAAGTGCATACAAAGTTGTGGTGATTGCCTGGATGGTGTAAGCTCCGATAATGGAACCTGCCAGGGAGAATTTACCACCGCCAAGGCTGTTTCCGCCAAGTGCAACAGAAAGAATCGCATCCAATTCCATGTTCAGACCAATGTTATTGGTATCAGCGGAATAAATCCTGGAGGTTGCCACCATACCTGCAAGACCTGCGCAAAGACCACAGATTGCATAGCACATCAGGATGATCTTCGAGGAGTTAAAGCCTGCGATACGGGAAGCTTTTTTGTTAATACCAACACTCTGGATATAAGTTCCAAGTGCTGTGTAACGAAGTACGATAGAAGCAATTGCCACGCATACAGCAGCCACAATGATCGGTGTTGGAATGATTCCGCAGTAACCGCCAAGCTTCTGGAAGGACGGTACACGTACATAAACAATCTGGCTGTTGCAAAGAAGAAGTCCAATAGCACGTCCTGCTGACCAGAGAATCAATGTGGCGACCATAGGCTGGATATTCATATACGCAACCAGGAAACCATTAAACAATCCGCAGATCAGAGTGATCAGAAGACCAGCTCCGATACCAACCAGAAGCGGATGTGCATATTCCTGAACGTTTACATTTCCATATCCTGCAAGAATCATACAGCACACACCTGCATAAAGACTCATAACAGATCCAACAGAAATATCGGTACCACCGGAAGCAGATACAACCAAAGTCATACCAATAGCCAGGATGGCAATCTCACTTCCACGATTCAGAATATCAATAAGTCGTCCGTAAAGTACACCATTTTTTATGGAGATCATAAAGAATCCAAGCGGTGCACTGCCCGTTGCAATATCATATACCACGTTGATCAGCATGACCAGGATCATACTGAAAACCGGAAGGAACAGACGTTTCTGCGTCAGTTTTTTTATGTTACCCATCACTGCTCACCTCCTGCGATTGCTTTCATTACATTCATCTGGTTCATATCTGCTTCATCAATCTCTCCAACCTTCTGACCATCACGGAGAACTGCCATACGGTTACAGGTACGAAGCATTTCCTCGATTTCTGAGGAAATGAAGATCAGGCTCTTGCCCTCATCAGCCAGCTGCAGTACCAGCTTCTGGATCTCTGTTTTAGTACCAATATCAATTCCTCTGGTCGGCTCATCCAGGATCAGGAAATCCGGGTTTGTGGCAAGCCATCTTGCCAGGATTACCTTCTGCTGGTTTCCACCGGAAAGCTGCTTGATCAGGGTCTCACGGCTTGCACATTTAATCTGAAGCAGATCGATATACTTATCTGCGATCTCACACTGCTTTGCCATTGGAATCTTTTTCAGTATGCCCTGCTTCGCCTGTACTGCAAGAATAATATTTTCCCTTACAGACAGATCTGCGATAATACCTTCTGCCTTACGGTCATCCGGGAGAAGCCCCATACCAAGGTGCATGGCGTCAATAGGATTTTTCACCTTTACTTCCTGACCTTTTACTTTCAAAGTACCGGTCTGGGCACGGTCAGCACCGTAAATGGCTCTGGCCAGTTCGCTTCGTCCGCTTCCAAGCAGTCCGGTAAGTCCGATGACCTCTCCTTTGTGGATGTCCAGGTCAAAAGGTTTGATAGTTCCTGCATGGCTTAAGCCCCTGGCTTCAATTACCATCGGCTCTTTTCTCTTATCTCCTGTAGTCTCTGGTTTAATAGAAGCAAGATCATCAAAATCTTTTCCCATCATGGCTGCTACCAGCTTCACTCTCGGCAGATCTGCGATCTCATATTCTCCAACCAGCTGACCATTTCTAAGAACGGTGATTCCATCACATACCGCATATACCTGCTCCAGGAAATGGGTAACAAAGATGATTCCTACACCTTTCTCTTTCAGCCGGCGCATCATGGTAAAAAGCTTCTCAACTTCACGGTCATCCAGTGAAGAGGTCGGCTCATCCAGGATCAGCACCTTACAATCCATATCTACAGCACGGGCAATTGCGATCATCTGCTGCAATGCCAGTGAATATTCTTCAAGATTACGTGTTACATCCACATCAAGCTCCAGCTGCTTCATAAGCGCTGCTGCCTGACGGTTCATGGCCTTCCGGTTAACCGTACCAAGCTTTGTCAGCGGTTCACGGCCTATGTACAGATTCTCTGCCACCGAAAGGTTCGGACAGAGGTTAACTTCCTGATATACAGTGGAAATACCCTTTTTCTGGGCATCCATGGTATCCTTATTTACGATGGGATGATCAAATCCTTCCAGATAGATCTCCCCGGCTTCAAATTTATTTACGCCGGTCAGGCATTTGATCAATGTGGATTTACCCGCGCCATTTTCTCCCATCAGCGCACGAATTTCGCCTTTTTTCAATGTCAGATCTACGTTCTCCAGTGCCTTTACGCCTGGGAAAGTCATGCAGATTCCCTGCATTTTCAATACTACTCCTGCCTCCAACGCGATTCCTCCCTTCCCGTTATCAACATTTTTTCGTAACTGTTCAAATATTAAGGGGAAGAAAATCCGCTCCGGGACTTTCCTCCCCTATCCATTCATCTTTATTGACCTTCAGCAGCCAGCTGATAATCAATTTCGACTTCTACGGATTGTTTCACAGCTTTGCTGTTTTCACAATTTCCGGTTTTTCTTTATGACTACAGCTTTATCAGCAGTCATGAATTTTTTGCATTTCTTAATTAGTAAGCACGTCCAGCCAGAACATCGTCTGTCATAGTTGTTGCATATTCGCTTTCGATTCCAGGTGCTACGAATGCCTGATCCTCAACAAGTGTTGTCTTCTCATAGTCTTCGCCAGCCTGCATTTTCTCGATAACGCCCTTAACGGTCTCAGCCTGGATCGGGTTGCACTCAACGTCACAGTTGATCTTTCCATCTAATGTGTACTGAAGTCCATCATGTGTTGCGTCGAAGGAAATAAGTGTTACATCTCCGTCTACACCATAGGTGATACCAGCTGCATCCATTGCATCCATTGCGCCGTATGCTTCGTTATCATTCTGGCAGATAACTACGTTGAACTGTCCCTCGTAAGATTTGATGAAGGACTCCATAACTTCCTGTCCACCAGCCTGTGTGAAGTCACCGGACTGGGAATCAAGGATCTTCCAGTTGTCATGATCTGCTGCTACCTGGTTAAATCCATCTGTACGTCCAAGTGTTGCGGAAGCTCCTACAGAACCTTCGATTACAAGGATGTTAGCATCTTTATCGCCAAGGTACTCTGCCAGCCAGTTACCTGCTGTGATACCTTCGTTTGTTGTATTTGTTCCAACCCATGCGTCATATAAATCGTCGCTTGCTTCGATTTCACGGTCTGCAATGATTACCGGGATTCCAGCGTCCTGTGCTTCCTGAAGAACGGTATCCCATCCAGCTGACTGGATCGGAGCGATTACGATGTAGTCCATATCTTTACTGATGAAAGTACGAACTGCTTCAAGCTGTGCAGCGTTGTCATTGTCGCAGTCTACAAGGTCAAGGCTGTATCCGGCATCTTCTGAGAAAACGTCCTGATAGTTCTGGGTGTTTGCGGTACGCCAGTCTGACTCATGTCCAACCTGTGCATATCCTACTGTTACCAGATCGTCTGCATAAACTGGCATAGCCATCATGCTCATTGTTGCTGCTGCGAGTGCCATAACTGCTAATTTCTTTTTCATAGTGATAATTCCTCTCTTTCTTTTTTTAAAGATTTACGTTTTTCTTGATGTCTATAATTTAGCGAAAATCAACAGAAAAATCAATTGTGCATTTATGGTTTTTGGCACTTTCGTCAGTTCGGACAATACAAATTCATTTATTTCGATGGTGAAATCAATACAAATTTGTATTATAATAGATTATACATAGTAAAAAGTGGAATTTTTTATGATTTTTAAACGGAAAAGTAGGTTTTTTTATGATTCTGTGAAAATTTTTTCCCTTTTTTCGCTAATTACCGCTTTGGCAAACTGTCTAACAGACATCCCTAAAGTTTGATTCTTCAAAAACAAGGGGGATTTTCTTTGTTTTTAGATCTGAAAATTTCTTATTATTTCGGAGAATGAACAAAATTACTATGAAAATTTTAACTTTCCAAAAGTACATTTTTGCAAGATTTTCGGCCAGATAATTTTTCAAACAGGTTCTGGTACGAAGTGCTTTCTTCAGGAGAAAACTATGACGATCAAATATAAATGGCTTGCCAGCCAGCTAAGAGAAATGATCCAGGAATCTATACAGAAAGGAATCAACAAGCTTCCAACAGAGCAGGAGCTGTCGAACCGGTACCGGGTCAGCCGGCAGACAGTGCGTGCCGCCCTGGCTGTTCTGGAAGAAAACCGGGAGATTCGGCGCATTAAGGGAAGCGGCGCTTACATCACCGGTGTTTCCAGCCTGGAATCCCGCAATGTTGTTGGTATTTTGATTCCAGATGAACAGCAGTATGAATATCCGGCTCTTGTAAATGATATCCGTACCACTCTGGCATCAGAAGGTTTTACCTGCAAGGTTTATCCCACACTGGGCCACGCAGACCAGGAGCGGCAGATTCTGCAGTTTCTTCTGAAAAGCCCCCTGCGGGCCCTTCTGGTGGTTCCTGTGAAAAGTGCACTTCCATCCTTAAACACAGAGCTTTACCAGAAGCTGCTGCAAAGAGGAACTTTTATCCTGTTTCTCGGTTGTGCTTACCCAGAGCTCCCACAGGTTCCAGTACTCTATGAAGATAATCTTTATGGCGCTGAGCTTCTGGTGCGCAGCCTTATGGAAAAAGGGCACACCTCCATTGCAGGCATTTTTCAGATGGATGACCTGCGCGGGCATCAGCGTTTTCAGGGCTTTTTTAACGCAATGCAGAATCATGGTCTGACCATCCCAGACCGGAATATCGGCTGGTTCACCACTCAGGATCTGGACGATTTCCATCAAAACCGGGATATTCGTTTTTTGAAGGATTTTCTAAAAAGAGTTACTGCAGACTGCACTGCTTTTATATGCCAGGACGACTTCATCGCCTGGCTTTTATGGGAGGAATTTTCCCTATCCCAAGGTCACGCAGATGCAACTGATTTCGCTGGTGACAGTTTCACAGGCAATGTCCCATCCCCTGCTCTGGCAGCCTTCAACACCAGTTACCTTACAAACTCCGGTCTGCTTCGTGCCACCACACTTACCCACCCGGTGCACCAGCCTGGCGCACTGGCAGCCCAGTTGATTATGGATAAACTAAAGGGACTCCCTGTCTCTTCCCAGGAAGTCCCATGGCAGCTTTCGCCGCATAATATACGTTTCTGAATTATTTGCTCCGGTATTCTCTGGGGCTGCAGCCGGATTTTTTCTTAAACACATAACTGAAATAATGGGGATCCTTATACCCTACCTCCTGCGCGATCTCACCGGAAGATTTGTCCGTCTCACGCAGGAGCTTTTTCGCCTTATCCACTCTTTTGCAGGTAATATACTCCACAAAGGTTTTCTGCATATTCTGGCTGAAAATGGCACTGAGATAATTGGCACTCATATTGACTGCATCTGCAACCTCATTCAGGGAAATGGTTTCATTGTAGCAATTCTCGTCGATATAATCCAGCACCTTTTTCATGGCACTTGTTCCCTGAGACTCATTTTTCTCATCCCGGATATCAATGGCATTCTGGAGCAGGTCCACACAATACTGCGCCACCTGGGAGGGCTTTATACTTGTATCCTGATATTTTCCCTCGATCCGCGATTTATATTCCTCTTTTGCAACACCGATGGATTCCAGATACATAATGGTAGTAAACCGGATGTGAAGCACCACATAATCCCGGAACATCCTGGACTCCAGTGCCTTTCCCATTCCGCCAAGATATCCCTGGACGAAATCCTGTATCTCACAGCTGCTGCCTTTTGTAAGAAAGTCCTTGATAATCTCCGGGTTCAGCTGGGAAGATTCCACTCCCTCCAGACGGTTTTCCCCTTGTGAGTTTACATAACTCTCCAATGTCTTTTCTGTAAGCACATGAACCCCGGGAACCATGAACCGGTACGCAAAATAATGGTTTACACTCTGGTAGCACTGGGAAAGCAGGCTTAACCGTTCTACCGGCTGGCCCACAGCCACATACCATTCCATCTGCTCTTCCTCTCCACAGATCCGCTTTATATATTCCACGCAATTCTCTGTCAGCTCTGCAAGCTGGGACATTTCCCCTTTCACCAGAACCCCATAGCTGTTTACATTCCAGCGGAAAAGCAGATACTGGGGATAACGGAGAAAATAGTGGAGCACTTCATCCTGTTTTCTGAGGAAGCCCTCTATCTTGTCCTTATTTTTCTCCTGCAGATACAAGAAAAGCAGATTGTACCCGGCAGCTGTGATTTCAATGGACTGGCGCGCAGCCTCATCATAAATCTCTTTTACAGACAGCTCTCCTTCCAGGATTTTCTCCATGAAGCGTCGTCTGGAAAACTGCTCGTATTCCTGGATCTCATTCTGGAACTGGGTACGGTAATCCTCCTGCTCCTGATCCTGCTCAATCTTCTCCTTCAGCTCCAGAAGCACAGTTTTCAGCTTCATTCTGGTAACCGGCTTCAGAAGATACTGATCTACCCCTACTTCGATTGCCTGCCTTGCATATTCGAAATCATCATACCCGCTGATGATGATGATCTTCATCCGCGGAAATTCCTTGCTTACTATCTTACTTAAAGAAAGTCCATCCATAAATGGCATCTTGATATCCGTGATCAGCACATCCGGCCTTGTTTTACGGATAAGGGGCAATGCCATCTCCCCATCTGCTGCTTCCCCCACAAAACGGTATCCGAACTGGTCCCACGGGATTCTGTCTCTTAGACCCTCACGGATAACGGTCTCATCTTCAACCAGAAATACCTTCAGTAACATTTTCTTCCTCCTCGACGTTCTCCTGGGTATATACCCGCTCTGGAACGTAATATGCTTTTTCTACTTCTTTGCCAGCCTGTATATCCTGAATAATCTGCTCCACATATTTTCCCTGATCCGGGTTGCACTGCACATCAATGTTGATCTCACCATTTCTCACAAGCTCCACACCCGCATCCACTGCGTCAAAAGAGATCACCGTAATATCGCCATTCACCCCGGCAGTTTTGCCAGCCTCCCGGATTGCTTCAAGAGCCCCAAAGGTCATATCGTCATTCTGGGAAACCACCACATCAATATCATCATACAGTTCCAGCAGACGTGCCATCTCCTCTTTGCCTTTGGCCGTAGTAAATTCACCATCTGCCTGTTTCAGGATATTCCAGTTATGCTGCAATCTGGCAACCTGATTAAAACCCTTGGTTCTTCCGATTGTGGCAGATGCACCTTTGGTGCCTTTCAGAACCACGATATTTACCTCTTCCTGCTCTTTGCCCTGCTTTTTCAGATAATCTTCCAGCCAGTAGCCTGCGTCCTGTCCCTCTCTTACGAAATCAGAGCCAACCCATGCTGTGTAAAGGGACGGGTCATTTACGGACACCATACGGTCCATAAGGATCACCGGGATTCCGGCATCCTTCGCTTCCTGAAGAACGGTATCCCATCCGGTCTCCTCAATCGGGGAAAGTACAATATAATCCACCTGCTGGGAAATAAAGCTCCGGATCGCCTTGATCTGATTGGCCTGCTTCTGTCTTGCATTGTCAAAAATCAGCATATAGCCATTTGCCCGGGTAAAAGCATCCTGCACAGACTGGGTATGGGCCGTCCGCCACACGGATTCACTTCCCACCTGGGAAACGCCCACTACGATCAGATTGTCGTCTTTGTCCGTCTGGCTCTCCTGTACATCTCCTGCCTGCAGGGGATTTCCCATAAGGAGAATCGCTATCAGGACAAATAAAACCGGAGCTGCCGCCCAGATATTTTTTCTTATAAACTGTCTCATAGCTTTGTCTCCTCCAAAATCGCCGGAATCACGATCTCAACTGTAGTTCCCTTGCCTTTCTGTGACTGGATCTTCATGCCATATTCCGGACCGAAATACATATGGATACGTTCATTTACATTCGCCAGGCCAAAGCCTTTCTCTGTCTCCTGGCAAGGCTTCTCGATCTGGCACCGGAGCTGCTCCAGCTCTTCCTCATCCATACCCACACCATCATCCCGGACGGTCAGACGGATGATATCTCCCTCTTTTTCCCCGTGAATGTGGATGCAGCCTTTCGCACGTTTATATTTAATACCATGATAAAGCGCATTCTCTACCACAGGCTGTAAGGTCAGCTTCAGGATCTGATATTTATAAAGCACCTGATCCAGCTGAATATCATATTCCAGAATGTCCCGGTAGCGCATTTCCTGAATCTGAAGATAGCTGCTGATATGCTTTTCTTCTTCCCTGATAGAAATAAATTCTTTCCCCTTACTGAGAATTTCACGGAAAAAGTCAGACAGGGTGACAACCATGGTCACTGCTTCATCCGGCTCATTGGACTCGATCAGCCACACGATAGTATCAAGGGTATTATAAAGAAAATGAGGCTGGATCTGTTCCTGAAGAAGACGCAGATCTGCCTTGCGCATTTTGCGCTCATCCTCTTTTACCTTGTCAATAAGGGACTGCATGTTTCCAGCCATTTTGTTAAAGCTCACTGCCAGCTCTGCGATCTCATCATCAGAATCCACCTGGGCTCTGGCATTAAAATCCCCCTGGGCGATTTTCTCTGTGGCCTGGTTCAGCTGCCGGACTGGCTGCAAAATCCCGGAACCGATCATCACCGCACTGATTGCAACTACAATGATCAGTACCACGATCAGCACACTACACACCACCATGAAACGCCCGATCTGACTCTGCAAGGTGTCCGTAACCTGATCCATATATCTGGTCTGATAATAAATGTAATACTGGATATCATCCTGGATCAGTTCCGTCAGAATATAAATATTGTTATCCAGCTTTTCGATATTCTCACTATACCTGCCCCCTGCGGAAATACTTTCTACAATATCATCCACTCTTTTTTCCAGGGTATCGATGTTTCGCAGCAGGCTTTCCAGCCACATTTTGCTCTCGGATTCTGTGGAAATCGCTGTAAGCCGGGTGAATTCGCTGCGCAGCTCTTCAATTAAAGTGTATGGATTTTTCAGACTTTTATCTGCTTCTATGGTGTCCAGAGTGACGTAGCCTACAACCAGCTTGTACAGGCTCTCGTCCATCTCTTCCTTAAAATTCAGATTATAATTGTTGGCTACCGTCATGTTGCTTACGATTTTATCATAAGTATTGCTATAGCTTGCCATTGAAGCAAGAAGATATATTACAAGAAGAATAAACGGCAGTGTTACCACTGCCGCCAGTGTAAGAATTTTCTTTTTCATAAAGTAAACTTCCCCCACCTCTGCGGGCACCCCTACCCGCAGTTTCCCAATACATGATAATTTGTAACAGCTTACTGCATCGTCTCAATCATTTTCCCCACATAAGTGCTCTGGGTAAGCGTCGGCTGCTCGGCCGCCTTTTTCATCTCCACCCGGATGCTGCCCTGAATATCCTTCAGACACTCCAGAAGCAGTGGATTAAAGGTTCCGCATTCTCCTGCCAGAATCATCTCCATGGCTTTCTCATGGGAAAATGCTTTCTTATATACACGCTCACTGGTCAGCGCATCATATACATCTGCAACGGAAACCACCTGTGCTGCAATCGGGATCTCTTCCCCTTTCAGACCGTCCGGGTATCCCTTTCCATCGTAACGCTCATGATGCCATCTGCAGATCTGATAAGCGACCTTCACAAGCTCTTCATCCTGATATACCCCAAGACTTTTCAGCATGGAGGCACCGATCAGCGTATGCTTCTTCATCTCTGCGAATTCCTCATTGGTAAGCCGGCCAGGTTTGTTCAGGATCTTCTCATCAATTCCCACTTTTCCAATATCGTGAAGTGCAGAAGCCACTGTGATCATGTACTGGTCTGACCACTGAAGCTTGTATTTATCCGTTTTCTGCACCAGTCTGTCCAGCAAAAGACCTGTGAGCGTCTTGATATGCTGTACGTGCAGACCACTCTCTCCATTGCGGAATTCTACGATATGGCTGAGAATATCCACCAGAATCTGACTATTTTTTTCTTTTTCCCGAATTTGATCCGTTACAAGTGTGATTAGACGCCTCTGTTTTACGTATAATTTAATAGTATTATATACACGCCGGTAGACAACCTTGGCATCAAATGGACGGCTGATATAGTCCGAAACCCCCATCTCATAAGCACGGCGTATATATGATTCGGTCTCCTCACTGGAGATCATAATGACTGGAATATCCTCCAGCCAGTGGTTCCGGTTCATTTCTTCCAGAACCACAAAACCGTCCATGCCAGGCATAACAATATCAAGCAACACCAGCGAGATTCCTGCACCATATTGCCGCAGCATCGAAATACATTCTTCCCCGCTGCAGGCTTCCATAGTCTTAAAATCCGGGTGCAGGATCTCCGCTAGGATCTCACGGTTCAATTCGGCATCGTCTACGATCAGGATCTGCTGCTTCAGATCTTCACGGTCAACCTCTTCTCCACCTGCATTCCCATCTTTTATCTCATTGGATTCGGTTACGACCAGGTCTTTACGGCTTTTCGCCTGATACATAAAATAATCTGCCCTGCCTACAACGCTTTCGATAGTTTCGTCTGCACCGGCAATGGTCCCTCCAATGCTTACAGAAAGCTGAATTCCTGCATATCCCGGAACACTTGCCACATGTATCTTATCATGGATTTCCTGAAGTCTGCGGGCAAATTCCATTTCCCCTACCTCAGGCAGCACCAGCAGAAACTCGTCTCCGCCGTACCGGATCAGCACATCTGCTTTACGGATATATTTGCAGATGGTCTCTGCTACAGCTGTAAGTGCCAGATCTCCGGCATTGTGCCCATATGTATCATTGTACAGCTTGAAATCATCCAGATCGATCATGGCAATTCCTACCGGGCCGGTCTGGTTCTTCAGTTCTTCTTCGTAGTAGCGTCTGTTATATACCTTAGTCAGTACATCCCGGTATAACCGCTCATTATATCCCGTAAGGCTGCTGATCAGACGCTCTCTGTCCTTCTGTTCGATCAGGGAATTCTTATCCAGAGCTTTAAGAAGCTCCATCACGTAAGGTTTCCCGTCGATTTCCAGATATTTCACCATGATCTGGTAGATATCATCATCAATAAATTCCAGCTTGGACAGCTCTGTCTTCTGGAAAAAAGCGTCCATAGCCGCACAGCCAGAACACTGGTGGCCAAATTTTACACACTCTTCTTTAGAAGAGTTCTCTGCTGCCGCTTTTCTCTCAGCTTCTAACCGTAACAGTTCCTCATGGTCAAGAAGCCGTACAATACTGAACACCTTACGGTAGCAGGCCATCTCTTCTTCTGCCTGCTGCATTGTAATTTTGTAATCTGAATCCATTCTTTATCTTCCTCTTCGTTGTGAAGTGCACACGATTTACTATGAAAGTCCTGTATGACAATCAATTTTCATTCATGGTGATGTCTACATAGGCAGACATGTCCGTTTATATGAAAAAGTCCGCACAGCCACAGTCACCACCGTGGCCATACGGACAGCGCCAGTTGTAAAACAGAGAATCTCTCTCTGTTTTCTCATATCTTCATTATAGTCAAACTGGCGTTATTTGTCTATAACTTAAAGTTCCCGAAGCTGGATATTTTTTCAAGCACGCTCTGACACAATGTTTCTTAACTCTTCTTCCGTATACGCAATATGATCCGGTGCCTCCATGCCTTGCGGAAGTGGATATCTGTGGTGGTTCATCCAGATAGTCTTCCATCCGGCTTTTTTCGCTCCGGCAATGTCATTCTCCAGGGAATCACCGATCATATATGTACATTCCGGCTTCATCCCCCATTTTTCCTCTGCCATGCGGAAAATGCGGACATCTGGCTTCGCCACGCCTACGCCGGCAGATACCAGCAGCCTCTCTTCTGTAAACCATTTATCCAGGCCCAGTGTATGGAATTTCTGTACCTGATGGGCAAAGGGACCATTGGTGATCACACCCATTTTCACACCTGCTGCTTCACATTCATCCAGCATCTGCGAAAGCACTTCTGATACATGCAGATGGGACTGGTTTTCTTTATATCTTGCCTGGAAAATCTCTGCCTGTTCCCGGGTAAAAGGAATTCCCAGGTCTTTCATGGTATTTTCTATCCGGTAAATCCTGGATTCGTGGATAGAGACCTGTCCACTCTCACTGAACAGAAACATTTCAGCACTTCTTTTGCCAAAGATCTGATAGAACAGCTCCGGATCCGGAAGCTTATGCCCCAGACTGAATTCACAGGCTGTAAGCAGCGGTTCCATCTGACTGTATAATGTATCATCTATATCAAAAACCAGGGAAATTTCTTTCTTCATATGGTACGCCCTTTTCCGGCTGCCAGCCGTGACAGCCTTTCCTTTTCATATTGTAAATTGATTAAATAATCACCATAGCTGCGCATAGCAGTTTGTAAATGATTATACATTTTTACAGCAGGTTGTGCAATGTATTATTGATTTGTAAAATTTCCTACTTTCTTTTAACACCACTATTCACAACGAATCCAGAATGATATCTGTGACCAGTAGCCTTTTAGCTTTTTTCCACTGTCTTTTCGCAGAAAAAAAGAGGCCCACTATAGGTGAACCTCTCATTTTCCTATCACTCTATTTATTTTGCAATTCAGATTCCGATTCAGCCCCGATTCTTAAAATCCAAACTGCGGATTGCAGGAACGATTTTCAGACAGGCTTTAGTTCCAGCCCTCGCCGTACTGAAGTCCGGCGCCGCCTTCGTTATTCTGCCAGTCTTCCAGAAGATTGTCGTCCTGACTTCCGTCCTGGTTTCCATCCTGGCTGTTATTGGAATCTGCGTTCTGGTTATCCTGGCTTTCACCAAGAGTTACTGTAACCGTCTCTTCTTTATAACCTTTTCCGTCTGGAACCTCGATGGTGAGCTCTACATCCTCACCTGGCTCATAGTAGGAAAGGAAGTCAACCAGCTGTTCTTTGGTTGTAACAGTCTTGCCTGCGAATTTGGTGATAATGGATTTCGCTTCGATACCAGCATCATCAGCTGCACCGCCCTCAGTTACCTCTCTTACAAGGACACCTTCCGGAACACCGTAAGCTTCGCTTACATCACTGTCTACAGTCTGAACGGTGATTCCGAGAACACCGTGATTATCTACTTTATCTCTGGTCTCCTCATTCATCAGAGTTTCAATTGTATCTGTTACATCAGAAATTGCGATTGCATAACCGATACCCTCAACTTCTGTAGAAGCAAGTTTCGCAGAGTTAATACCAACGACCTCACCATTCATATTCAGAAGAGCACCGCCACTGTTGCCAGGGTTGATAGCTGCATCTGTCTGGATCAGGTTCGTAGCGGAATTGCTGTCGCTATCATAATCACCAACTGTATCATCGGAATTCAGCTGACGGTTCTTAGCACTTACAATACCAGTCGTTACGGACTGACCATAGCCAAGTGCATTACCAATTGCAACGACCTGCTCACCAACCTTCAGATCATCGGAATTACCGATTGTTGCGATTGTGATTGCATCCATTGTATCACTGTCAATATCATCCAGGGAAACTGCTACAACTGCAAGGTCTTTCTCGCTGTCGTAACCTTTTACCTTCGCTTCATGTGCTGTGCTGTCGCAGAAGCCAACGGATAAAGTATCTGCACCTTCTACTACATGGTAGTTAGTAGCAACCAGAAGCTCAGTGTCGTTCTTACCAATAATAATACCGGAACCGCTTCCCTGAACCTCTCTCTGCTCTGGAGAATAAGCACCATACTGGCCAAACATTCCGTAATAGTTCTGAACCTCTTCTACAGATTTGGTTGTGATGGAAACGATGCTTGGCATTGCCTCTTCTACAATATCAGATACATCAAGGCTTCCTTTACTGGATGAGCTGTCCTTGCTGTCATCCTTTGACTCGGAATCATCTGATTTCTTCTCGGACTTCAACAGTTCTACCTGATCTTTACCAGCTGCCTGCACACTCTGTTCGTAACCTGACAGATAATTGACTCCTGTATATGTTCCTGCTGCAAGACCACCTGCCAATACTGCGCAAAGACTAATGCTTGCTGCTTTTTTAAGTTTTCTCTTTAATTCTTCATTTCTATTCTTCATGATAAAAGCCTCCTTTAGAAACTCCTTTTGTTCTCTTTCATTTGATAGTTCAAAGTATATAGATAATTTGTGTTCTCTTTGTGGGAAAAATGTGTTTAAATTGTTAAATCCCAGGCATAAAATCATTATACCTGGGATTTCTTTATCTGTCACTATATCATTTTGAAAGTCCTGTGCGGCAGCTATGAATCCAGCATGCTTGCATGATGGATTCATAGATATCACACAGGCTGGACTGTATGAGTAAGTAGGGCGATAGCCCGGATTACGAATACAGTGGTTGATTGTGGGAGCGCCAAGGGGCGCGGAACAATCGACTTTCATTCATGGATATGTCTGCGTAGCAGACATATCCGTTTATTTATTCGGCATAATCCAGAATTTCATGGTCGGGTAGCTGAGTACTACCTGGACCAGGATATTCACTACGTTCGCAAGGGTAGGTGCAAGTGCCTCAGAAATGCCGATGTTTACGAAAAAGCTCTGGCTGTATGCCGGAAGTGCTGCGGAAACAAGTACCAGCACAACTGCAAGTACGATATATTTCAGTACCGCTTTTTCAAAAGCGGCATTGGATTTGAATACCAGATTCTTCTGTACAAAGAAATTTACGGTCTGAGCTGCTGCTGTTGCAACCAGGAAGCTTAAGAATCCACATAAACCAAGGTTGGACTCGATGTTGTCTGCATAGTTGAACATCAGGAACTTAAATGGTGTATTTGCAAAACTTTTGAAAATGAAGCCTGTGCACAGCCACATAATGATAAAATTGGTGATAGTAGCGCAGTTTGATAATACATTGAATTTAATAAACTCCCAGATATTCGGGTGATCCGCGATCAACTGTTTGATTTTTCCCATAATAATTTTCCTCCTTATTTCTGCTCTTCCAGCTCTTTCTCATACTGCTTGTTCAGCTTCCGGTTCCTGAAAAATCCGCTGATCACTTTGCCCAGTCCGCTGAAATGTCCATTTACAACCTTCAGAAGCCCTTCCACCATTTCCATGGAAACCATACCGCCTGTCATCTTGGCGATCGCACGGAATGGCATGTTATACTGGAATAATGTGTTCAGATCCGGCACACCTGCTGCCTCGCTCTTTTTCAGCTTCTCGCCCAGCTTCTTGCAGATGAAACGGGCGATTCCGCTCTTCGCGTAATACATCTGACAAAGGGCATCATTCATGCCAAGCTCTCCGCTCCAGCTTCCATCTGGAATGGAATGTCCAAGGATTGTCTCATATTCCTCATTGCCAACCTGCTGGATTTTTCCATCTACATAAGATGCAACACGGTTGGTATAATATGGCATCACTTCTGTAGTACCGATGATGGCAAGGGTATCCTGAAGACGGATGTCTGCGCAGCTTGCACCGATCATAATGCTGTAAACGCCGCCTTCTACTTCCCATTTATTTGTTCTCATGTTCCAGTAACGGAATGTCTTATCGTCAAATTTGATGGAAACGGTTTTCTCTTCGCCAGCTTTAATAAATACCTTTGCAAAACCTTTCAGCTCTTTTACAGGACGGAATACTTTCGCTTCCGGAAGACCTACATAAAGCTGTGCGATCTCTGCACCGTCATATTTTCCGGTATTGCGGATGGTAAATGTCACTCCGTCTGGTTTCACCTGGAGATTGCCATACTCAAATGTAGTATAGGACAGACCATATCCAAATGGATAATTTACCGGCACTCCTGCAGTGTCAAAATAACGGTATCCTACATAAATTCCCTCTCTGTACTCGGAGTTGCGCTCCTGGGATGGATAATAATTGTAAGAAGGTGTGTCTTCATATTTTTTGATATAAGTTTCTGCCAGCTTTCCGGACGGATTTACTTTACCGGAAAGAATGTCAAGGACTGCGCCAGCACCAGCCTGTCCCATCAAAGCAGTATGAAGCAGAGCTTTGAAATGATGATGCCACGGCATCTCAATAACAGAACCGGCACTGATGATACCGATCATATTTGCATTGGCTTTTGCCAGCTCCTGGATCAGATTGATCTGGTTCTGCGGAATACGGAGGTGCTTACGGTCAAGTCCCTCTGTCTCGCTTTTCTCGTTCAGTCCGAAGAAAAACAGAACTACATCTGAACGGCGTGCCAGATCTACTGCCTCTTTTTTCATGGCTTCGTCTTCTTTACCGTCACGCTGATAGCCGTGAACGATTCCGGTTACAGCGATTCCACTGCTCTCTAACATATCTTTGATAGAATCCACTTTTGTGGAATTTACCATGGAAGAACCAGCGCCCTGGTATCTTGGCTCAAATGCGAAATCACCGATCACTGCAGCACGGACTTTTTCTCCTACCGGAAGAATTCCGTCTTCATTTTTCAGAAGGACTGCACTATTTTCACAGGCCAGACGGGCCAGCTTGTGATGTTCTTCGTGAAGTGCCTTTTTGTCAGCCACTTTTTTATAATGCTTTGCATTCTCTGTTGTGGTAAGTACCAGGTCAAGAAGCTCATCTACACGCTCATCAATATCTTTTTCACTGATCTTTCCGCTCTCTACACTGGCAAGCAGCTCTCTTGCAGCATCAAGCCCAGGTGTTGGCATCTCCAGAGTGGAGCCGTTCTTTACACCCAGGGAATGATCGTTGGAAGCTCCCCAGTCTGTGATAACAGAACCCTCGAAGCCCCACTCATTGCGAAGAATATCTTTCAGCAGGTGCTCATTTTCATTGGCGTAAACACCGTTTACCTCGTTGTAACTGCTCATAACGGTTTTCGCATCTCCCTCTTTGATGGCGATCTCGAAACCGGTCAGATAAATCTCACGGAGTGTTCTCTCATCTACAACTGCGTTCATAGCCATACGGCGAAGCTCCTGGCTGTTTACTGCAAAATGCTTTGCACAGGCTGCTGCACCAGTACTCTGTACACCACGGATAAAGGCAGCTGCCATTTTTCCGGAAAGATATGGATCCTCGGAAAAATACTCGAAGTTACGTCCGCAAAGAGGATTTCTCTTAATATTCAGTCCAGGTCCAAGAAGAACGTTTACATCCTCTTCCATGGATTCTTCACCAAGCGCTACACCAACCTTCTGCTCCAGCTCTTCATCCCAGCTGTTTGCCATTGCTGCTGCCGTCGGAAAACAGGTGGCCGGTACTGACGGGTTGATTCCTAAGTGATCGCCTGTTCCAGCCTGCTTACGCACCCCATTTGGTCCGTCTGAACAGAAAATCGCCGGAATGTCCAGTCTTGGAAAATCCCTTGACTGCCATTCGCTTTTTCCACTTAAAAATGCTGCCTTTTCTTTCAGCGTCATATTGTCAATGATGTTCTGATATTTCATTGCTGCTGTCTGCTCCCTTCTTTTATTTCTCTGCTATTTTTATCTGTTCGAAACAACTTCGTATTTCAGACTTTTTTTCTATTGGCATAATAACACAACCCCGTCTGAAAAAGACGGGGTTGTCACAAACTGTCATTATTTTGCGCAAGTTGCATTTTATATGAAAGTTCTGTGCGGCAGCCATGAATCCAGCATGCTTGCATGGTGGATTTATGGATATCGCACAGGCTAGACTGTATGAGTAAGTAGGGCGATAGCCCGGATTACGAATACAGTGGTTGATTGCGGGAGCGCCATAGGCGCGGAGCAATCGACTTTCATTCATAGTGATGTCTGCGTAAGCAGACATGTCCGTTTAGTTACTGCTCAGGAATCAGGATCCGCACCTCAAACCAGTGATCCTTCGCCCGCAGCGACATGGTGCCCTTATATTTCTCTGCTGTCTGACGGATGCTCTTCAGGCCATAGCCATGGTTCTCCCGGTCACGCTTGGACGTCGCCGGCAGGGTGCCTTTTTCCAGAACCATATCTTCTGCGATATAGTTGGAAACATTTATTAATACAAAATTCTTCTGTCTGGAAAGTGCCACATGGATCATCCGCTTATCAGGATCCTCCAGGGTAACTACACTCTCAATGGCATTGTCCAGCGCATTTCCAAATATGGTACAAATGTCCGTTACATGCATGAAATTCAGCAGCTTGCCGTCTGCCACGCAGGTAATGCGGATACCATTTTTCCTTGCCTGGAAAATCTTGGCCGCCAGAATGGTGTCCAGCACATTATTTCCCGTACGCTCCATCAGCCGGTTCTCATCCAGCTCATGCTCCAGCTGATCCAGCCAGGCCTTTCTCTGGGCCTCATCTGTCACTCCCCGGAGTCCTGTGATCTGGTGCTTCAGGTCATGATATTTGATATGGATCATCTCCATACTTTCCTGATAGTACCGGTACTGGTCGTACTGTTTCTTATATACGGACTGCATAGCGGATAATTCTTTTTCCACCATGTACTCACAGATCCTGGTCTGATAAGCATACAGGATAACCAGACCACACAGGTCACCGATGGTTCTCATGTGAAATGTATCTGCCAGAACAGCGCTGCTGAACGGGGAGTTCGTGATCACGTAGCTCATGTTACTGAAAAGGAATGCGGATACTGCAATAGCCACAGCTGAAACCAGTTCCTTTACCGTAAGCTGCTTTTCAAAAGAAACAGACCTCATTTTCCGCTCAAAAAAATATATTCCACAAAATACGATTTCAAAGATCAGCGCCAGCAGAACAATCTGTAAAAACAAAGACTCTATTCCCAGAAATTTCCAGAGAAAAGAATCGATCTGCCATTCCAGGGATGCGGCAAACTCTGCTACCAGAAATGCCTTGGCGCAGCAGTAGCCTGCCAGCACAGGAGTACTGGCCGTACAAAGCAGGATCAGTCCATACATCAGTCCTACCGCAGCTATCATCACCGGAATCCAGAGAATGATCGCCACATTCTCCGTAAGTACAAGAAATGCACTCTGGATCACAAGTCCCAGGACACACATTGCAACCGTCATCCATTTGTTCCACCGCTTTGGCAGCATGATAATATAAATCACGCAGGCCAGCCACTCAGCCAGCGCCGTATAGATCCGTGGAATATCACCAGTTATCTCTATCATCTGACTGCCTCACTCATATAATTTACCAGGGCTTCCATAAATTCCTTTCGCTTCTGACGGCTTACCTGAAGCCGTTCACCATGAATCATGCAGCAGCCCTCCTGGATTCCCTCCACATATTTCATATTCACCAGATAGCTTTTCGCGCAGCGGAAAAAGTCATATTTCAGAAGCTCATCCTCCGCTTTTTTCATGGTCATCCGGGACTGCAGATTGCCATGCTTCGTTACGAAGATCATCTGGTGTCCATAACTCTCCACATAATAAAGATCCTTCACATTCAGCCGCTGGACTCCTGTTTCTACCGGAAGCAGCAGATAATGCTCATTGTTCTGCGGAATCCGGTCAATGGCACGCTTCAGCTTCTGGCTGAAGGAAAAATATTCTACCGGCTTTACCATATAATCCAGAGCATCCACCTCATATCCACGCACTGCATAAGATGTCATATTTGTTATAAACATAATAATGACCTTTTTATCCATTTGCCGGATCTTCTCAGCAGCTGTCATACCATCCATGAATTTCATCTGAATGTCCATGAGAATAATGTTGTACTCTGCGCTATATTTCTCCACGATCTCATCCCCGTCCCGGAAAAAGGACAGATGTATCTCCTGGGAAAATTCCTGCCGGAAACGCTCCATATATTCCGTCAGCTGCCGGATATAAACATCTTCATCTTCTACAATTGCAATATGGATCATAGACTCCACCTCATATTTATTTCCCTAATACTTCCCACAGCGTCTTCTCCAGAGCCTGCACATTCACAGGTTTGGAAAGATGGCCGTTCATACCGCTTGCCAGTGACCGTTTTACATCCTCGTCAAAAGCATTCGCGCTCATTGCATAAATCGGAATGCTCTTACAATCTTCACGGTCCAGATTCCGGATTTCTTTTGTAGCTTCCAGTCCATCCATTACCGGCATCATAATATCCATGAAAATCATATCGTAATATCCCGGAGCAGATTTTTCCACGCTAAGAACTGCTTCTTTTCCGTTAACAGCCTGGTCTGTCTCAATTCCATAATCTGCCAGAATGGTGCAGATGATTTCCATATTCAGCTCATTATCCTCTGCAACCAGAATCCGTTTTCCTGGGAAATGAACTTTCTCCGGCTTCTGTGTGGTCTGGGTCATCTCACCATTTACCGGGTGAAGTTTTACAGTAAAGCTGAAACTGCTTCCCTGGTCAGGCGCACTTACCAGCTTGATATCCGAATCCATCATCTGCACGATCCGGCTGCTGATGGCAAGTCCAAGACCTGTGCCCTGCTTTCTTGCATGCTCCGAATTGTCCGCCTGCTCAAACTGACGGAAAATCAATTGTTGCTTCTCAGGGGCAATTCCGATTCCATCATCCTTCACCTGGAAATACACACTGGAAACTCCATTTTCCCCTTCGGACTCTCTGATCGTCAGCCACACATGTCCGCCTGGTCTGGAATACTTCACTGCATTTCCAAGAAGATTTACCAAAACCTGGTTCAGTCTCAGGGAATCTGCCATAAACCAGTGATTCTTCAGCTGGATATCTGCTGCATACTGAATCTTCTGCTCTGTAAGCTTAGCTTCCAATAATGGCTGAAGCCCCTGTGCCATCTCCATGAGGTTGCATTTATCTTCTACCAGACGCATTTTGCCGCTTTCAATCTTTGACATATCCAGAATGTCATTGATAAGGCCAAGCAGATATTCTGATGAGTATTCAATCTTTCTCAGACAGTCTATTCTCTGCTCTTCTGTCTGTCCATCCTTTAGTGCGATCTGTGTCATACCGATGATACCATTCATAGGAGTACGGATTTCATGGGACATACGTGCCAGGAAATCAGATTTTGCTTTCGCGGACAGATCATGCCGCTCCAGATTCAGACGGTTCTGGATAATAGCACTGATTTCTTCCAGGCATTTATATTCTTCTTTCTTTTCCAGAACAGACTGGTCAATTCCTGCAAATACAATGCTTCCGGAATACTGGCCATTGTCTGTCATATGGAATACGATATCCTGCCTGCTCTCTGTATAAGGGCTGATCAGTGGCTCTTCCTGGATTTTCTCATCAGCAGTAAGAAGCTGCTGCAGCTCCTGAGTCTCCACAAAATGCTGGTATTGTTTTTCGGAACAGTGTACCATGCCATCCCAGTCTTCTTTTTCCTCATCTGGCTTCCAGCTGTAAAACAGATCATTTACCATATATTCCCTGGTGAAACGGGTAATCAGAATATTATCCAGACGGTACTTCTCCTGTAATTTCAATGCAAGAATATCCAGGACAACAGAAGTATCACCCTCCCTGTCAAACAGATTCAATGCAATAGACGAAAGTCCCATTTCCTTCAGACGCTCTACAGATGCCACTTCATCAAACGTAACATTAACAGGGATCTGTTTCTCAACAGCTGTAAGGCTGTCATAAAATATAATCTCTCTATTGCTCTGCCGCGCTGCACATAATGCAGTCTTGGTCTGTTCCAGTGCCTTCCCCAGGGTATTGTGCTCATTCATGACTGCCACACCGCATTTCAGGGAAAGGGAAAGATATTTCTCATCCGTAAGTGCTGCAAAATCCTTCTGAAGCTTATGCACACTCTCAATAACCATCTGAGGCGTACAGCCTGGCAGCCATACCATCATCTGGTCTGCTCCGGCCCTTATATAAACGCCATCTTTCAAGTCATCTCCCTGGAATCTTTCTGCCAGAAGTCTGGCAAATTGTTCCAGGATGATATCTCCGAAAATCAGTCCATACTGTTCATCAATTCTGGAAAACTGCTGGATTTCCAGAAGACCCAGAAGCCCCTCACAGTCAGCCTGACACACAGTTTCCACAACCTCCAGTCCGCTTCCAAGGCGGTAAAAAGAAGTAATAGAATCGTAGATCTTTTTCCTTTTCTGCGCTTCCTCCAGAAGCTTATGCTGGTGGACGTTATGAAGACAGCCCACAATTCTGGAACGCTCTCCGTTTTTGTCAAAGGTAACACTTCCTGAAAGATTCACCCACTGGAATTCCCCATTTTTCTGACGCAGTCTGAAATCCACACCCAGAACACCACTACAATTCTTCACTGCTGCCATAAGTCTGGCTTTGTCCGCAGGATGAACCACATCATTGTCAATAAATTCCGGATGCTTTACACAGTCCCACACGCCATCATTTCCTCTGCTGTTTACCATTTCCAGCATTTTTTCATTACACTGGTAGGTAAAAAACGCATCCTGGGAGCTCTCTACTGCGATCCGGTAGCGTTCCTTTTCCTCCAGAAGCTGGTTTTCTGTCTGCATCTGGATATCTGTCAGATGTTCCACTACATCATGAAGCTCATCGATTTCCTGGATACCTGAATTCTTAAAATCATGAATCGCTTTTACACCATTCCGTACACTATCAACCAGCCGGTAGACAGGATCTGTTGTATACTGTACCAGCAGATAGACCAGAATTACCGCCAGCAGGGCACTTCCCAGAATCGCGCCAAGAATCCTCTGGTAGACCTCGGATATAAGTCCGTAAACAGAATCCTCCGTGACAAAGCCACACAATGCCCACTGCGTATCTTCATAAGGCACATTTCTGCTGTACAGATTCAGGCTGCTGGTGATCCCGTAAATCTTCTGCTTACCAATGACAGCATCCCTCACCAGCTGCAGGTTTTCCTGTTCAGGTTCCTCTAGCACAAATGTATCTCTGTCTCTGGAAACAGTATCATACAAAGCACCCTCCCCGGCAATTCCTTCATAGCTTCCATCGCCATGGTCTACAACAAGAGCAAAGCCTGCATTCAGATCCGCATCCAGATCTTTTACCGGAAAATAATTGGTCAGATCATTTACACCAATCTCCACACCCAGAACACCATAAACGGTTTTGTTGTAAACAAGAGGTACGGAATAGGTGATCATCTTATGATTATCCATATAGAAGTCTTCCAGGATAAACGGCTTCGCCCAGTATCCCAGATTGGCCATGTTTACATTGGAATCCACATAATCTCCAGCGGTAATATACGGCTGGTAAAAGAAGTCATCTGCACTCCTTTTTCCATTTCCTTCAAAACGAAAATCGGTTCTCCAGGGAGTATCCAGTGAAATCGACATACTCTGGGACAGTGCCTTACTTCCACGCTCCATCAAAAGATCTGTATGGGAGGCAGTCTTATTCAGTCGGTCCGAATCCCTTACCCAGAAGCCATTATATTCTCCCGCTTCATCCACTGAACCATTATTTCCCAGTACCAGGAAGATTCCCGAAGTCGAGTTATACTGCAAAACCTCCACCATATCAAAAAAAACCGTTTCCAGATATTCTTCCTGCACTTCATTGGAGCTAAGGAATCCCTGCATATCCATCTGGTGACTGTCAAGCACTTTCACCAGTGCTGTAGCAAGTCCACCACTTTCCTTATATACACTGCTCCACTGCTCCAGCATATCATTTTCCAGAACCACTTTACGGTTCTCCACCGTATGGCTGTCAAGACCAATAACTGTGTTCTCCACACTGGAACGGATTCCGCTGAAAATAAGGGTCAGAAACGGCACTGCGCCCTGCACGAATACAATAATCAGTATCGGTATTAAAAAAATATCAAGGAGGGATCTTTTTTTCCGCTTCACAGTTCCGCCTCACCACCTTTTATACTTTTTGAATCAGGGATTCACCCGCCATCAGGAATTCGCAACCGCCTGGTTCAGTCCATCGCAAAACTCTGTATACCAGTTCTCGAAATTCTCGTCTGTCAGGTATTCTGCCAGTGCATCCTCTTTGCTCTGACCACCTGCGATCGCAGCATCCAGAGCTTCCTTATCTGCTTTCGCCTTGTCAGACAGGGAATAATCCAGAATCTTACGTGCGCTGTATCCATTATTAAAGCTCTTTGGTGTATAGAAGCTGGTCTTATCGAAATCTTCCATCTCGGTCTTAAAACAGTCATAAACCTTCTGGTTGATCTCTATATGGTTCTCTTTGATCACAGAGTCCATTGCCTCTACGCTATTTGCTTCCTTCAGTACCGGCATGTAAGAAGACTCGCAGACAAAGCGGAGATTCTGGTCTTTCTGGGTAAACCATTTCAGGAATACACTTGCAGCATACTCATGCTCCTCGTCAGACTTGGTGACTGCCATTCCAGCCCCTTGCTGTACCTTCACATTCTCGCCGCCTTCCATGACCGGTGGGTTGCAGACAATGTAATCAATAGGATAGCTTTCTTCATCTGTCTCCACAGTATCCGGGAAATAGACAGCGGATGAAGTAGAGCCTGTATAAGCCAGAACATCCCCTGTTTTTACATCATCAGAACGGAATTTACCCAGAGAAGCAAAATACCCCTTCATATATGGTACATAATAATTGTCCCAGAGACGGCGGATCAGATCTTTGTCTGTGTTGAATGTCACTTTGCCATCTTTTACCTCGAAGATTTCTTTTCCCATCTGTTTCATGCCAAGGACAAAATAGTTGGACATGGAATCCCTGCCATAAAACGCCTTGCCATCGTCAGGCACATCCGGGGTCTGCTCATCTGTCCACTCGTAATAGCGCTGGGCGACCTCTGTGATTCCCTCTGTAGTAGCCAGCTCATCCACTGTGGTCCCGGTAGCCTCTGCAAACGGCTCCCAGTCTGTCTTATTGATCATGGTGATCTCCGTGGATTTCGCAACCGGGAAAAGATATAAAGCTCCATCCTGGTTAAAATACCCCTCCTGGATATAGGAATCCACATATTCCTTCAGCTCATCCTCTGTAAAATACTTGGAAAGATCGGCCAGCTTGTCTTCCTGCTGTACTGCATATGCAGTATCGGAATAAGAAGAAAAAATATCCGGCAGCTCGTCTGCACCTACTTCCCCTTTCAGGGAGCTGGTAACTGCCTCCTCCAGATCAGATACGGAACCCTGGCTGTAACCCTCTACATAGATTCCCTCATCTTTTCCAACAGATGCATTGAACTCCTTCACCAATGTATCAAACATTGCCTGCTGGGCGCCATTGTAATAATGCCAGATAGTCAGTGATACCGGGTGATCCGGATCCAGTTTCACGGACTTACTGCTGCCATCACTGCCTCCGCAGCCTGCCAGAGACATGGTCATCATTGCACACAACAGCATTGCTACACATTTTTTCTTCATATTCTTTTTCTCCCTCCCGGCACCTGGTGCCGCAACAAAATGGACGTGCCTGGCTGTTCATCCCGGCATGACTCACACTTTCGTACAAAAATCTGCCTGACTCTGAACATTACACATTGACGTAAATAAAAAGCCCCTGTAATGTGCCCCATACACCGCTGACTTCTGCGAAATGCAATGTCATTTCCGGCGCTTTCACACATCACAGGGGGTGAATTTATAGCATATATGTTTATTATAGAAAATATGAGGAAAAGAATCAACAAATTTTCTCAGAAAATACTAAAAATAAAATTATTTTTCTGTAACTTTTTCAGCATTTATGTAAACTTCTTTGTCTTCCTTATTCCATTCCACCTGAACCGCCCCCTTGGGCGTAATCACTTCCCCTTTTGCCCACGTAAGATAACCAGATACCGGTTTCACCTCCATGTCTTCATATCCTGGTTTCGAAGGGCGTACGCCAAGGATCACGGAGGGCAGTTCATAGAGAAGCAACGCGCCCCAGGCGTGGCAGTCGCTTCGCTCCTGCACGTCATCCTCCACGCAGGTTGTGGCATGCTTCTCGATCATCTTCTGCCAGATATCCCAGTAGGATTCGGTCAGTTCATACATTCCTGTTTTTTCCAGGGCACGGAAAAGATAGTATGCCATGGCAACGGAACACTGGGGATACTGGTCTTTGTGCAAAATGGTTTCCCTGAGATTCTTTTTTCCCCGCTCTCCGGTTACCGTATCAGTGAGAACCGCAAAAACCTGGGTGTGCTGGCTGTACGCATCGATTCCAGGGCCATCCTGCAGCATTCCATTCGTTCCAGTGCAAAATGTTCTAACCGCAGTCTGTACGGCTGCCGCTCTTTCCTCAAATATATACTTTAATTCGTTTCTTCCAAGGTACTCCGCTATTTGGGCAGCCTTTTGAAGTCCCAATATATAGAGAAGGCTTTCCATGGTCACAGGACCTTTCAAGGTTGCAGGTGGGATTCCTGTGGTGTCTGCCCATTCCACAGCCCAGTCAATAAAAGACCAGAATCGGGCCTTTCCGTTTAATCCTCCGATCTTGTCCACGTATCCCTCTTTGCTTCGGTGGAAATGGAAAAAGTTCAGAATTCCTTCTACTGTAGGCATATGTTTTTCCAGCAATTCTTTGTCGCCAAAATACATCATGTGATCGTACAGCATGAGAATATAATAGATAGAAAATCCCGGTATCACACTGGCATCATATCTGGGCGCCGCACAGTTTAAAAGTCCGTCGTATCTCTGGGAACGCCGGAAATCTTCCATGCAGCGTCTTGCCAGGCGGTCATCTGCCGCAACTGCATAGGTGTACAAAATCTGGGTTCTTGCATCCATTGCATACTGCAGCTGTTCATAGAACGGACAATCTTCATAGGTTTCATGCATACAACGGCGCAGAGTACGCTCGCTGATTTCCCATATTTTTGCAAAGCGCTCATCGGAAGCAGTTACCTTTGTCTTTACTTCCAACGGATATCCGGTCTCTGTATAATCAAATTTCTGCAATATCAGCGGCTCTTCCTGGGTAATAATTTCCAGGCGGATAAACCGGAACGTCCGGAACCAGAATGGCTCGTAGATTTCCGGTTCATCTACGGTTCCATATCCCGCACATCTGTATTGATCGGTAAAACCATCCAGGTATCCATGCTCCATATCTTCTCTGTCACCCTTTAAGGGAACCTTCAGGTCACCAATCTCACCGCCCAGCACATAAGCCTCGGACTGCAAAATCTTTATCCGGGCACCGCTTCCTTTTTCCATAAGAAGGTGGAGATAGCCAGTCATCTCCTCACCGGCACTGATCTCTACAGATACGGTCGCCTCTTCCGGGATGCAAAGGCTTCTTTTTCCGGCAAGAAAAGCCTCCCATTCTTCTTTTGCAAAGAGAGCATTTTCGCCCAGCTGCATCACCTTTTCGAACTTCCTGTTCTTTCTGTAAAGAAATGGAATTGTCCTTTTTTCCAGGTTTCCCGGGCTGCACGCGCGGTTCATATCCGGATACACATATGGAAGCGCCCAGCCTGTGGTATCATATCCGGGCTTCATCCAGCCCTTCTGCCACATGGAACCACCTGTATTTTCCAGAATCTGTAATGGGGCAAAAAGATCGGATTCGGATACGATATGAAATGCGTCATCTTTTCTTCCCATCCATCCTTCACTTGTGTCTAAAGTGTACCGGCTGCCAAGATCATCTTCGGCGCCGCCTTCTACATACAGGAATGGATATTCTGTGCGGTAGATTCCGAAACAGCCTTTACTTTGTATGGTCGGGTATCTTAATACACGGACTGCTATTACATTTTTTCCTTTTTTTAGAAATGGAAGCAGATCAACATCATCTGCATACCAGACCTGCCGGTCTCCTTTGCTCGGGCCAGCCTCAGCCAGTTCGCCATTTACATACAGCTTGTATCTGGAATCTGCTGAAATGGTAATTTTTCCGGCAGTTGGAGTTCCTGTTATTTCCAATTCCTTGCGGAACAGAACTAAGGCCGGGTTCTCTTTGTCCTCTGCTGTCCAGGTGGGCAGCCAGATCCAGTTGGATTTTTTATCGCTCATTTTATTGTGATCTCCTTTATTTCCTGAATTCATTCATGTTAAGTGAAAAAAACTTTCTATAAACCTTATGCTCTAATTTCCCAGTTTACAGAAACAGGCAATGCATCCTCCCGCATTGCCTGTTTTTGCCATATATGAACCACATTGTTTTTCAAATAGTCTCTATATCTGTCCCTTTCTTCTGGCAATCAGTTCCTGCTCTTCCTTGATATTCTTCTCCACATTCAGGAAGGATACCACGATAATCAGGATTCCATGTGCCGCGATCTCGAATCCCAGGAAAAAGAATGCGGCTGTTCCTTTATGGGAAAACATGGCGCTGTCGTAGAAGAAATTAAACACTGCTACTGCCAGACCATTTACCACTGTCAGCACCGTATTGTAAACCGACATGGAAATTCCATCTACGCGGTAACCAAGCTTCGCCTCCAGGTGATCCAGCACATCTGCGAACAATGCCATCATAATGTATGCACCTGGTACGCTGGATAAGCCTTTCAACGTCTGACCAGCCAGCATCACTACGAAATTATCCGGTGCCAGGAGACACACGATACTTCCTGCAATGGAAACCACACAGCCTGCCAGGATCATATTCTTTTTCCCGAACCGGTTTGCCAGAGGCCAGATAAAGAGCATACCAGCAGCCAGCGGGATTCCGCTGATCAGAGCCAGAACGGACTGTGCCATATCTGCGGATAAGGTCATTCCGAGAATATGCACTTCCTGAAAAAATTCATGACAGAATATATTGAACACGTAACCGCCTTTGAACATAACGCCAGTCTGGTACAGCATGTAGAAAATAATAATGATCCACCAGTAGGAATCGGAGGCTGCGCCTTTTAGCTGCTGTAACGTGGAAGGAGTTCCTGTAGTTTCTGCTTTATTTACTTCTGCATCTGTCTCCACCATATCCTCTTCCGTGATACGTTCTCTGGTGAAGAAGTACTCCAGGATACATCCCACAAATGCCAGTACCGCGAACATGGTCATAACCATCTGCCAGCGGTTCTGCATCACACCGTTGCTGCCGGCAGAATTGATCCAGCCCAGAATCAGCGGCATTACGATACTGCTGATCAGACCGTTTCCTGCCACCGCCGGAATATTCGAAACAACGGAAAGCTTTCCTCTCTGGTCCAGGTCACGGGTGGATAAAGACACCATCAGATAGTGGGAGGTACCATAGACCGGATTGGCAATGGCTGCAAATAAATTGTAAGTTACCACCATCCAGACCATGCGCACACCCAGACTGAAATAAGGAATGCAAAATACCAGGATTCCGGAAATCAGCAGCATTGGCGCTGCCATTAATATGTAAGGTCTTGCTTTTCCCTGCTTCGTCCTTGTTTTTCCCACCATGATTCCGATCACAATGTTTGACAATGCCATAGGGATCACGGAAATCAGCGGCAATACCGTCAGAAAAACCCTCTGATTTACAACATCCTCATAAGTCCGGTAAAAGGTAAGATAATAAGACGCTACCACGCTGGTCATGGACAGCACCAGAAGTGGTCCCAGGAAATATCCGAAGATCATTTCCCTCAATGTAACCTTCTTTTTATCGGTTCTTGAATTCAATCCAGCCGTTTTCCACACATCTTGAAAAATCCCAGCTTTCTTTCCACTTTTCATCAAGAGGCTCCTTTCGATTTGGTTTAAACTGATAGCTCCAGTAGATCCAGCCAGCACCGCTTTCCCATGCCTGAAGCTGCATGGCTGCGATTTCCAGATAACGTTTCTTCCGCAGTTCGTCTTGCGCGGCTGCCTGCGCACTCCTGTCAGAAGATTCTTCTGCAGGCTTTCCGGAAACCGCTTTCTCCGCATATTTATTACAGATACACCATTCGCCAACCACCACTGGCACATCCTTCTGGATTCTCTCTATCAGCCGCTGCTGGCTCTTTATGTAAATCTTATAAACCCACGGCATATGAATCGGCACGAAGCTTTCCATGGCAAAAATATAAATGTGGGTGTCCAGCACCACATTTTTCATATGTTCCTTACGGAAAAACCTTCCCCAGTGTCTCAGGCGGAAGCCGTCATGGAACACGATGGGCTTACTTTCCGGGAGGATTTTCCGAAGACGCTTATAGCCATTCCGATAGAAGTTTTCCAGAAACGGAAGGGGAACATAGCCGGAGCCTTTGGCCTCTTCTTTGTCCACCGCTTTTCCGGTAGAAGGTGCTGTCGCATACACAAGAAAGCTGATCGGCTCATTGAGAACTTCAATTCCATATAATCCCTGGCGCTGGCCATAACGCTTCGCCAGCCGTTCCAGTACGGTAAGGGCAAACTCCACTTCCTCTGGATTTTTGCACCATTTACATACACCGGTCAGACCGCCATTATCATATCCATTCTGGCTTCCCGGAACTGTATGCAGGTCGATTAATATCTGCAAGCCATACTTCTCTGCCCAGTCAAAGGCTTTGTCCAGATATTCCACACATCCGTTAAAAGGTGGTCGGTCACCGAATATAAAGTATGGAACCGGAATGCGCAGCAGCCAGATTCCCTGCTCTTTGATAAATGCGAAGTCCTGCTCCGTAATAAATGTATCACGATGCTCCTTCATCTTTTCTTTTAACTCTGCGGGATTCATCTTCCGATTCAGCCAGACCTCATCCTCTGCACCGGTTCCCTCGAACAGCTCTGGCAGCATCCATTTCTCCAGGACAAGCCAGTTGCCTAAATTGACACCTTTTATTTTTTTCATTTATACTTTCTCCTCATATTTAAAAAAGCATTCCTACAATCCGCATGCCTCTCTTTCAAAATGCCATCACCGTAGGTGATTTGAAATGCATATTTGCGAATCTTTCCTACCTCACAGGCAGCATAATCTGAAGCGAAAACGTATGGTTATTCACACTGATCCGGATATCTCCGCCATATTTCTTCGCGATCATCTGCATGCTTTTCACACCATAGCCATGATAACCTTTGTCAGCCTTGCTTGTTACCGGGAATCCGTTGCGGAATTCCAGCTCACCATCGAAATAGTTATCAATAAAAATGTGAAGCATACTGCCCCGTTCCAGAACCGCTACATTGATTACTTTTTTCTCGTTATCTTCGTACCTGGAAACACATTCAATTGCATTATCCAGGCCATTGCTTACTATTGTGTAAAAATCGAGCACATCAATGATGTCCATATGTTCTGCATGGATATTGCAGGAAAAACGGATGCCCTGTCTTGTACATACAAAACTTTTTTCTGTTAGAATAGTATCCAGCACATCATTTCCCGTCTTCACATGGGCATCATAAAACTGTACTGCTTCTTCTGTCTCCTTGAAAAGCCGGTCTCTTTCTTCCCCCTGAACCAGCTTCAGTGCCCGGATCTGCCGTTTCAGATCGTGGCACTTCTGGTTGATCAGATCCACATTTTCACGGCTGAAATTGTACTGCTGCTCCTTTTCCTTCTGAAGGATCTGGATCATCTTTTTTTCCTGCTGCAAGGACAAAATCCGGTATGTCATGCTCTGCAAAAGGACGATTACCAGATTGACAACCACATTTACCGCAATGCAAAAATACGGTACTGCCGTATGGGAAAATACTTCTATCCCACCAAACATTTTGCCACCAGCCTGCCCCCAATGGAAAATAAGACTTGTCACATCTCCCATTACTGAAATAAAAATATAAATCATCAGATAGATAAAAAAGGTACGCCAGTCCTCTTCCACTACGATCTGTCCTCTGACATTTTTCCGTACAAGAAGCAGGTATGCCATCATGTCAAACAGCGCATAACACAGAACTGTCATCACAATATACAGAACTGTATGCTCCGTCTGCAAGGAAGGAAACCACTTTTTACAAATCAGATATTGGAGAACAAGAGTCGCCAGATTTTCCAGTGCAAGTCCAAAAATACACTGGAACATAAGATTGCATACGGTTACTTCATAGCAATAATAGATAAAACACATAGACACGACGCCGATCATCAGCCACCAGCCACCGGTTATCAAAGAGGCGCTCGCAGAATTTCCGACTATTTCCCGGAACATGTACATCGGAATACATAGCAGCGCAAACAAAAGGATTCCCACTCCCCCCGTCAGCACTCTCCTCATAAAATGTTCCCGGTGCCTGGCTGCGTGCTCCACAAAAATCAACTCTGCGCTGACCATTCCCAACAGCACGCGATAAACATCAAAAATGTCAAGAAAGGATATATTTTCCAACATTTTATTCCTCTCCCCTTATGTATTTCAAATATTCTTCCTTTAATTTTTCCTTGTAATTCCGCCCTACCGGAAGAACATGCTCTCCTACGGTTACCTCTTTGCTCAACACTTTGCTTACATATTTCAGGTTCACAATATAAGAGCGATGGATCCGCACAAAATTATATTTTTCCAGTTCCTTTTCTATCTCAGAAATATTGCCTCTGGATCTGTAATCTCTTTTTGTAGTGTGAAAATACAGATAATGAGAAAGTACTTCTACATAGATCAGTGCCGGAAGCCGTAACCTTCTGGTTCCTTCCGCAGTCTCTATTTTTATGGTGTGTTCCTTCTTCTGGGCTGCCTTTGCCACCGTTCTGTGAAATTTCATGGAAAAATCGTAGTAACTTACAGGCTTCAGGATATAGTCTACCGCATCTACCTCATAACCGTTAATGGCATACTGGGCGATATTTGTCACGAAAATAATGGTCACATTAGAATCCGTCTCTCTTAGCTTTCTTGCAGTATCAATTCCGTTGATTCCCGGCATATCAATATCGAAGATGATAATGTCAAAAATCATCTTATAATTTTTCAGAAACTGCTCCCCAGATTCGAAAGTCACCGTCTCCAGCTCAATACCGGATTCCTCTCCGAATCTTCCAATATAATCCACTAATGTCTGGCGCATTTCCAGTTCGTCATCTACGATCGCTACGTTCATTTTTCCACACCTTTTCCCAAGTACAGATTTACTTAACAGCAACACTTCAATTTATCTGCCCAATTATATTTTTGCCATTAACAGCCATTGAACAGTTGCTTTTATTTTTTAATATAACATACTTGATTTGTGTGGTCAAACAAGGCTTCCGACCAGCCGGAAGCCTTGTTTCTATCTGTTACTGTTTTCTCTTTTTATCTTTTACAAGACTTCAATATTTCCTTATTTCAGTGCATCTGCAAGTGCTGCTGCCTCTACAGTGAAGTCTCCTGTAAGCTGGTCGCTTTCGCTGTATTCATAGTGGAATTTCACATTGTCGCCATCTGCCTCAGATTTTGTCTCTTTTCCATTTGCATCTGTGATGGTAAGAGTCTGGGAGTCTGCATCATAAGCATAGGTTCCGTTGTCTTTTACATCATAGCTTGCGAAATAGAATTCATAAGTTCCATTGTCATATAAGGTAAAGGTTGTCTGCTCATCATCACTTGGAATTGCGATCAGTTCATTTCCAGCTGCTGCGCTGTCAGAAGCCGCTGCATCTGCTCCATCTTTTGTTTCTTCTGTCTCATAATCTTCCGGATGGAGATAATTGTAGGTTACGATTTCGTCTTTATCATTTACCGTAAATACGGTTTCCGGAACCATGGAAGTCATCTCCGGCAGATCATCGCTGTCATAGGAACCGTCCTCTGTATTTCCAAGGACATTCATTCCTGCAGCTTCTTTCATCTGAATTGAATAAGTGTCTGTGAACATATCATGATGTACATGCTCCGGAGTATCAATTGTTATAGTGTCATCTCCATTATCTGTATAGGTACCTTCTGCAGTTGTTGTCATGGTAAAACCGATTCCGGTATCATCCCCGACCTCTGCTCTCTTTCCATTTTCCACGCAATAGCAATCGGAAACAAGCTTATAACCATCTTTTCCATCCAGCGTAAGATCAATCTGTACATATACACGGCTGTCGTAGGAAGTCATTCCTTTCATATCTGCACTTATGAACTGGAAGTTCGGCATTTCCTCTGCATTTCCGTCATTGAGATTGTAAGTAACGCTGTAGGTTTTCTCCTCTGTACCCTCAGCAAATACGGTAAGTCCGCTGCTGATCACTCCTGCTGCCATGATTCCTGCTGTTAAAACTGCTGCTACTGATTTTTTCATTCTAGATTCCTCCGTTTTATTATTTTATTTTCTGGGGAACTCTGCAAAAGCTCCCCACAACATTAAAGATCATTCCCAGAAGCATAGCTCCGGAAGCTGCCAATGAGTAATAGATGGCTTCCTCGCCGCCGTGACCGGAATCGTAATCTGTAACAATACAATTTCCGATTCCCTCTACACGGTCTCCGATCAGAAGGATCGCGCCTGCTACAAGCAATGCTGTTATGGCAAAGGTAAGAAACCGTGTCCACATTTTATCTCCCCATTTTACCATGGCAAGCAGGGAAAAGATTTCCATGCCGATTCCTACCAGGAAAAAGGAAAGAATCATAGGAGAATTCATTTCTCCGAATTTGTAATATCCTGTGGTGTAGCTGACGAAGAATAAAACAAGACCAACTATATTCAGGAGCAATGACAGAACTCCCATAACAAATTCCAGTCTACTGAATTTTCTCTGGTTCATCGTTTTTCTGCTCCTTTCTGTATTTCAAAATAAACATTATCAGGAATACGATAAACAGTACAAAGCTGATTCCCATTGCCAGCTGCAATGCCAGGATCCACCATGCGATTGCTCCTGTTGCATCTGTTTTTTCAGAAATTCCATTCATTACACTACTGTTTACATAGGTGTACAGATATCTGTGGTAAGATTCCCTTACGCCTGCCTGGATCACCAGATCATCTGCTACTTCATCCTCTGTATAACCCCATACGGAAACGTTGTTGGAGCCTCCCAGCATTCTGTCATTTCCAGCCACCAGACATTCAGATGGAAGGAAATACTTGGCAGATTTTACAGAGTCTGTAATTACATAGCCCTTGAATCCCCATTCACCGCGAAGAATACCGTTCATAAGACCTTTACTTGCTCCTACGTGGGTGCAGCCAAGACGGTTGAATGCGGTCATCAGGCTGTTTGCGTTTCCATCACGGAATGCGATCTGGAATCCACGAAGCTCATTTTCTCTTGCGGCCTGCTCTCCTAGGAACACAGCCACACCATCACGGTTTGTCTCCTGATCATTAAAGGCAAAGTGTTTACCAGCAACTACCATTCCATAAGCAACTGCCTGTCTGTAAACATTGGCTCCCATTGCTCCTGTCAGGATCGGATCCTCGGAATAATATTCCAGGTTACGGGCGTTGTACTGGTTTCTGTGAATATTTAAGCCTGGTGCATTCCATTCTGTATATCCATCCCATAAGCCTGCATTTCCGATCAGACGTCCCTGCTCACTGGAAAGCTCATGGCTGAAGGTTGCCGCTACCACATTTTCACTGACATAAACAGCGGTGGAATGTCCATAGGACGGGTCGTCTTCTGCAACTTCATAAATAGTTCCTGCGGTGTATTTTCCAATGGTTCCAAGAAGTCCCACAGGGCTGTCTGCACCATTTTCTTTTGGCATAACGATATCTTCATTGGAATTCATCAGAGCACAGTAGGTGTTCAGCATATCCTGAAGGCTGACCTCATCAAGCACCTGGTCATACAGTGGATCGTCATAATCAAGTCCCCGAAGCTGGATTGCCTGGACATTGTTGTCTGCCCCATAGGTAAATTCTGTAGGACCGTCGTATGCAGCATTTTCCCCTTCTTTGTCGTAAATCTCATTGCGAAGAAGGCGGATCATTTCTTCAGTTGCTGTGATATCGCCAATTCCGGTTGGGAAAGTATGTGACCAGTCACTTCTGCTTAAGTAATTGATTTCTGTGCCGCAATTATAGGAATTCAGATCTCCATCTGTTAGCTGGTTCTGAATGGTGGCACCGTTTGACTCGGTCAAAGTAAGCTTGGAGTCTACCGCTTCTTTATATACTGTTCCTGTAGGCTCTGCATCTTTCATCTTATCCGGGTACTGCTCTTTCAGAACAGCCTGGACTGCATCATGGGCACCATTTCCGGTTGCAAAATAATAATCGCCAGCTTCCAGAATGTAGGCACCTGTAACGCCATCATGTTCCTCTGTCGTATCATAAGAATAGAAATCTGTTGCTGTAAATGTAATGGTTACATCTTCACTTTCTCCTGGCTGAAGAAGTACTACATCCTCGAAGGATTTCTCCTGTGCTTCCCCTGTTTTTCCAAAACCAACCAGCTGAATCGCGGATTTCTCTACACCGGCTTCTTTGTCATAGTCTGTATATGGAAGAGAAACATAAAGCTGTACTGCATGTTTCGCTGCGTTATCGCCTGTGTTTGTTACTTTTACAGTCACCTCAGACTGAGTTTCCCCACTCCAGTCGATTTTTGCATCTGTGATTTCTTCTGAGAAGGTGGAACCTTCCTGTCCGTATCCAAAGCTGTAGGATACTTCGTTGTCGTAATCCCATACTTTTCCACCATCTACAGTTTCCCCTGTCAGAGCCTGGGATGCATTTCCCTGCTCCAGGATAGAATCAAAGTAACGTGTTTCATAGTATTTGTAACCGATGTAGATTCCCTCTTCTTCTGCCAGATACCATCTGCTTCGCAGGGCATTGTTGGAAGAAGTGTCAATGTCATCTGCATTTGTAAATACATATGCCCCATAGTCCCGCATTGCCGGTGCAAGTGCAGCATTTACTGCGTATGTATCGGTAAGATGTCCGGATGGGAGCACGGAGCCATTCAGAAGCTCTGCGATTCCGTATGTTCCATAGCAGCCCGGATTGCCGATCCAGAGAATGCTGTCTACTGCGTCATCCTGTTTCAGTTCTTCAATCTCCATTGCACATGCGGAGTTAAGAAGAACCACAATTTTCTTAAAGCCCTGGTTTTCTACATAGTTGATCAGCGCTCTCTCTGCATTTGACAGGCTTAAGATGTTTCCGGTAGGACTGTTGGAAAATTCCTCCGGATCTGCGATTCCGTCTGATCCTGGGTAAAAGCAGGCACCTTCGCCTGCGTCTCTTCCGAGAACTACGATTGCTGCGTCTTTGTAGCCTTCCATGGAATCCGGAGAAACTGCAAAGTATTCTTTTACAGGAACTTCGTTCACGGTAGAACCTTCGTTTGTATCTACGCAGTTGCCACCGGCAGCTTTGGTCGGCGCATATGTTTTTTCCATATCCTCGTAAAAGGAAACCATCGCCGGATTTACAGAAAATCCGTATTCCTCCAGTGCGTCAGCCAGCCGCACTGCCTGCTTGGTTTCTACCAAGGAACCCATGGAGCCGCCGTACTGCATTGCCTGGCTGCGCATTCCGAATAAGGTAACTCCGGTTCCATCAACAGCCGGTGTACCTTTCAGTGCCACCGCACCTTCGGCTTCCATTCTGGTATTCAGGGCAATTTCTGCTTTGATCAGATCTGCCGGATCTTCATAATCAGACTTGTAATAGTAGTCATCGGGATTCTGGCTTTTCACAAAAGTGTCATCCGAAATGCCCAGAAGCTCGTTTACACGGCCTTCCCAGCTAAGTGCCACTGACATGACGGTTCCGAACAGCACCATCAATGCAAGGAAAATGCTGGCAAGTCCACGGAAAATGTGACTTCTTTTTTTCTTCATCTCTTTCCTTTTACCTCCTGTTTTTACTATGAAAGTCCTGTGCGGCAGCCATGAATTCACCATGCTTGCATGGTGGATTTATGGATATCGCACAGGCTAGACTATATGAGTAAGTAGGGCGATAGCCCGGATTACGAATACAGTCGTTGATTGTGGGAGCACCAGAGGTGCGGAACAATCGACTTTCATATTGTGATGTCTGCGTAAGCAGACATTTCCGTTTGCTGAAATTTATCTTATCGGACTTTGTTTGGAAAAGAAAGGAAATGGCATGGATGACAGGATTTGTGGCGCGAATGAACCTCTCAGGAAATGCTTATATGCGGTTTAATAAAAAATGTGGTGAAGAAAAATATCTCCAACGACACTTTTCTCCACCACAACGTAAATTGCCTGATCTGATTTTTATTTCTTCAAGGTCTCATTCATACTTCCCATGCGATACCCCTGAAGATCCATTGTTACATAAGAAAATCCGTACTCTTTAAATGCTTTCACGATCTGCTCTCGGTTATCCAGCACCTTTGGCAGCTCATCCGGCAGAACCTCGATTCTGGCAAGTGTTCCGTGAATACGGACGCGGAGCTGATGGAAACCAAAATCCAGAAGCAGCTGCTCCGCTTTATCTACCATGCCAAGCTTCTCCTTTGTAATGGTCTCGCCATATACAAAACGGGAGGAAAGACAGGCAAAGGACTGTTTTTCCCAGGTTGGAAGCCCCAGGTCTTTGGACAGTGCACGGATATCATCTTTATATAATTCGCTGTGACGCAGCGGACTCTTTACCCCAAGTTCTGCAACTGCCTGCAGACCTGGTCTGTAATCCCCGTTATCATCCATATTGGAACCTTCTGCCACTGCATTCAAGCCCTCTTTTCTGGCAATTTCCCAGATTTTCTCAAATAGCTCTTTCTTGCAGATATAGCAGCGGTTTGTTGGATTCTGGCAGAATCCCTCGATTTCCAGTTCCTCAGATTCTACCGTAATGTGGCGGATTCCCTCTTTTTCGCAGAAAGCTTTCGCCTCCTCCAATTCTCTCTTTGGAAAAGAGCAGGACATAGCAGTGATTGCCAAACATTTATCCCCCAGCACATCATGAGCCGTTTTTAAAAGAAATGTAGAATCTACGCCGCTGGAAAAAGCTACCGCTACGCTTCCCAGACTGCGTAAGTACTCCTTAAGGTTTTCATATTTATTCTGCTGTTCTTTGGTTGCGGTTGTTTCACTCATATTGATTTCCTCCTGCTGCAGTTTATTTCTAAACAGGAATCTCTCCTAACAGTAAACAATAAACAGCTAGGACTTCCATTCCCATAGATCACATTTGAATTATGTTACTATAAGATACCCTAGTATGTCAATAGGGTTAGTTGCACTTAGTTTTAGGTATACAATAAGAAAAAGCAAAGCTGCCGCTTTACAAATTTGCGTAAAGCGACAACTTCGTTTCATACTTAAACTCACATATTTAATACTACATTTTTAAGATCATTACATGCTTATCCAATAACATTTAAAGTAAGTGGTCCCACAATACCGCCGCCCATAACAACCGGATCAGCTCCCATTGAACCTTCTACAGTTTTACTATAGTATTCATATTTTGCATTTGCTTCAGGATCTGCTAAATAGGCTTCTCTTAAGCCAACACGACGGTTATGTCTCAGTGGCTGCACATGAATTTCAAGAGTATTTTCTCCCTCTGTAAGAGCCGAAGTAATATCTCTTTCATATGGTGCATATACAAGCTGACCAAGATTAACACCATTTACAATAATCTCTGCTGCATACTTGGTTTCGCCAAGACTTAAAACAAGAGATTTTTCCCCGTTTGTATAAGGAGCGAGATCATCTATTGTAAAGGTTGTATTATAAATGCCCTCATCACTTACGTATTTTAATTCTCCATTTTGGAAGGAATCATCTCCCCAATCACCAAGAACATCTCCCTCATAAACTTTTGTTTCTGCAGTATCAGAAGGAACATTTGTACCAATGTTATCTGCAGTAACAGTAAGGGTAACAGCACCTGTTTCGACAGTAGAAGCTGTCTCGCTGACAAGCGCTTCTGGTTTCCCGTTTTCAGCAGTAGAATATCCATTTCCTTCTGTTTCACAAAGCAGAATAATAGAGGAATCTGGTTTCAATTCAAGAGAAAGTGTACCGGAGGAAATATCTGTACTATAAATTTTTCCCGTATTCTGATCAAGAAGATAACCATTGCAAAGACCTTCAGCAATCTGAACGTCAACCACATTACTGTTTTCCTGATCCAGATTACGGATATAAGCAACTTCGCCGCCGCTTTCAAGGGTTCTTCTGTTCATTCTTACCTGCTCATTAGAAGCATAGGTGATTTCCGGATCTGCAACTTCTGAAAGGCTTGCTTTTAATTCATCCGCAGTGGCTACAGTCTTTACAGATTCCTGTTTCTGCATATCAGCAGAAAGTTCACTGATATGGGCATCTGCTTCCTGATAAGCTCCATCAAGATAACTTGGCTGGCGATTTGGCAGTTCTCCAAAAAATACGATATTCGCACCTTCCTCAGAAAGCTTTTCCAGACTTTCCATAGTTGCTGTCGGAAGAGACTGTTTATCAACAATAAGTGCATCATAAGTAATTCCGGAAGCTGCAACAGTCAGTTTTCCATTTTCTGTGGAAAGCTCGTTCTGAATCACATCGTCATTCATAACATCATATAAATATCCCTCTGTGTTCAGTGTATTAATCGTATCATTCGCCTCAACAGAGCCAAATAATGGCATGTAAACTGCTACATCCGCACTCTGGGTACCAGCCTGCATCACATAATTATTACGTGCACTGTACATATTCAGAGTTTTGTAATAATCAGAGAGAGAATCTGTTTCATTTGTTTCGATTCCTATAGTCGGCCATGCACGCCATCCTTCTTCTCCCCATACACCTGCTTCTTTCTGTTCATCAGTGCCATAGTACGTAGCATTTAATCCATGATAGAAGAAATTGGTAACACCTGAAGTAGCCATAAGATCATAGCCTTCTTTAATAAAGGACGGTGTTAACGTATAAGGTGTACTTCCTAAAGTATATACCTCAGAAGTAATAAGATTTTTTCCATAAAGGTGTGCACCAGATGTAACACGCTTTAACTGAAGCTCATCCAATCCTTCTGTTTCCGGAATATCTACGTATTTGGAAGATTTTAAGGTATCAATTGGCGGATTATAGGCCTGCTGTCTGTAGACAAGACCATAATTTGCCAATGTTTTGCTGAAGCTTTCCATACCTGACTGGAATGCCTGGTCGATTAACTGCTGGAAATCATACTTGATTCTGGAAATTTCATCTTCACTTAAATCATAGGTAAGTGGATTATTTGCAGTTGTCTGATATGTGATTTCCGGGTTCTCCGGATTCGCTACCATACCAAGGTTAAAATTGGCAGATCCGATGTCATACATAATCGGCAAATACTTGGAAAAATCATAGCCGAGAATGTTATTGCTGTCAGCTGCTGCTTCATAAATTTTATCATTATAAAAATTATCATTATGGAACTCGTAACTGTCATTAAATGCAGCACGGAGGGTATCATTGTACTCTTCGGTAATTGTATGCAGATCACTTGGATATTCGTCATTTCCCTCAATCCAGTTCTTTACATATGTTGCAACTGCATCTGCATCCAGATGATCTACTACATAGTCTCTTTTATCTGGATTATAGTGTAATTCTGTAATTCCGACGCTATTAGAATCTTCATTGTAAAGACCAATGATTTCATAATCTCCTGCTTCGTCTGGGGTAAACGTTATTTTTCCGTCTTTAATTTGATCTACAGGAATAACCGTTGTTTTCCCTGGATCTAAAACATATTGTTTGGTATAAGATTTTGTAACCTCTTTTGTTTCCGGATCATAAAAATTCAGTGGAACAGGCTCCGCGTCAGGATCTGCGTTTTCATCAGATGCACCAAACATCCCTGCATTCGGATCAATAATATTGGCGCCTTCTGTGCTTACAATTTTTGAAATGATAACGGCCTGGAGTTTCGCATTTGTACCAGTCCAGGTTCCTTCTGTTCCATCAGGCGCACAGTAAGCATATGCAAAAGGAGTTAACTGAGTAAGATATAAAGAACTGATTTCAACAGGCGGCACATCCTGTGTGCATTCTTCACCAACAGCATCTTCTTCAATGGAAACCGTTGTTCGTCCAAGTCCCATATTTCCCATGGTGTCTTCCTGCTGAACGGAGTCGTCACTTGCACAATAGCCTGAACCGATATTCAGATCAACTGTAATTCCTTTTTCTGCCGCTGCAGCAACCACAGCTTTTAATTTTTCATAATATTCAGGAGTATCGTAATTTAAAATATTTTCCAGATCTTCCTGAGCAGCTTCTGTCATTACATATCCATTATTAAATGGATTGATTTCTACCGTTCCAAAATTGTTTTCTGCCAGGTATTCAATCTGTGCAATAAGGTCTTCTGTTTTTGCTGCACCACCAGGCCACCACCAGCGTACTCCCGGGCGATACTCCATTCCGGGTTCTTCAAATTCAGCAGCACTGATTGATGATTCTTTAAGATTTGTTCCCTCTGCCATGACAAGGGCTGGGGAAAAAGCGCCTGCAGTCATAGCTGCACTGATAAAAAGTACAGTACCTTGTTTTGTTGCTTTCTTCATATCCTTCCTCCTTCAAAATTTAATTGGTAAGTTGATAATAACAGAAGACGGAAGAACTATTGTTAAAAAAATGATGTACAAATGTTAGGTCTACTTTTCTATTTCTGCCTGCATGGCCCCAGTAATGTCAGAAATACTTTCAGTCGCTCCGGAAAGATAGGAGGATAATTGGTATTCCATGACTATTTCCACCTCGTTTGGCCATTCCTGATTGCAGAAAGGAAAAACTGGCAGATCAGAGAATTTTTCATCAGAGAATGCAGTTCTTTTCGAATTATTATATTGCTGAAGCTTATTATTATAATTTACAAGAACATTCTTCAAAAAAACGGTGTATTCTGACGCTGCACTAATACTCAAACCACCGACATAAGACTCACTGGCATATAATTGTTCTCCCCTGTGATTGGCAGGGAACGGAGCAAAATAAAATGTATTTCTTAAAGAATCCGTGTTAATATATGAATTGTAATTAAGAGATGTATCAAACATCATAGCCGCATTTCCATTCAGTAATTGTGCGGAAGCTTCTTCCATATTATAGGTTAGGCATTCTTTACTTATATAATTCTGTTCAAACAGTGAAATATAAGTTTCAAATATATGATCCCAGGTACCAGGATCCGTGAATTTAGCAGTGCCAGACCGAAGCTTACTGTCATATTCTGCAAAGTAAGGATACAGCTGATTGGCGGCAATCTGATAAAGAGGATACTGAAAACTGGATTTATTGTGTCCCTCAATAACCAATGGCTGAATACCATACTCCTTTAGTTTTTCACAACAATCTAAAAAATCTTCCCAGCATTCCGGATAAGAGAGTCCGTATTTTTCAAAAACAGATTTGTTATAAGTAAGCCCCAGCGTCATTTTCAACTGGGCTTTTCCATAAACATTTCCCTCAGAAACGAGAAGATTTTCTTCATTGCCGTCAGAAGAATTTTCTGATATTTTATAAAGAGGATATAAATAGCCGGCAGGGCCAAGTTCTTTTACGCCGTTAGGACCTGCATAATCTAATTGAACATCAATGATATCTGCTGCCTGCGTGGTAGAAAGACGACTCTTTAAAATTGTGTAATACTGATCTTCCGGATAGGAAAGTATGTCCAATCGTATTTGCGGATATTCTTCTTCAAAGAATTTTTTTAAAGAAGTCTCTGAGTATAACGGAGTCATAATTGTTATACTATCAGGAACTTCTTCAGCTGATTCAGATGCTTTTACTGTGGCTTGAGATACTGTTAGCGTACAGACACCAGCCAAAAAAACACCAGCAAGAAAAGGGAAACGAAAAAGGCTGCGAATTTTCATTGACATAAACTCCTTATCGATTGTAACAAAAAGTAACTTAAGCAAATAAATTTTATGGCTTAAATTATATCTGTATGTAAGAATAAATACAAGAGTATGCATGAAATGGTTGCTCTCAAAAAGGAAAGGACTAACGAATGAAACTTCGTAATAAATTTTTAATCATATTTCTGATCATATCTGTTCTTCCAGTGCTTATAACATCATTATATACCTACAGTCGATACCGGCAGCTAGCTGATACCCAAACCAGCCAGGTATCTGATAATATTTTAAAAATATGTACCTCTCATACAGAAGAATCTCTGGATGTTCTTGAACATATTCTGGAGGCACTATACTTGCCAGGAGAAAACCATAATTCCATTATAGATAACATCCAACGCTACCGTAATACAAATCACATAACAGACAGTAAAGACATTTTTCAGAGCAATGAAAAAGTACGCATATCTTTGCAGAATTATTATTATAACAATAATGATCTGAACGGTATTTTTCTTTTTTTACCAAATGGAACAGTTCTGGGAAGTGGTTACGGAAATGGAATCAATGTAAAGCCTGAATATGATCCGTTAGACAACGACTGGTATAAAAAAACGCTTTCTTTACACGGCGGAACCTATCTGTATGGTCCCTGTAAAAAAGATTTTTTTGATGGGAAACCTTCGGAATCCATATCTTTTTGTACTGCACTTTATGATATATATGATAAAGGTTTTCTGGGCATTTTAATGGTCGACTGCAATCCCCATTTTTTAAGCCTTGAGGAAATAAATCCAATGCCACTTATTGCCCGTCTTGTTATTTATAATAATGATCAGATTGTTTCTTCAACAGATTCTTCTGTTATCAAAAATGGAAACGTTTTGGAATATGAGCAAAAATTGACTCTGGATCCACTTGTTTTAAAGGTATTCATTAATCAGGAAGAACTGTACAGACAATTTGGCATTACAAAGATCACGCTTGTTGCAGTAATACTTACCAGCATTATCGTTGCAATTTTGATTTCCATGATATTAGCAAACAGTCTTACAAAACCGATCACTACTTTAAGCGATTTAATGCTGCAGCCAGAAGAGACTGCAGATGTATCAGTAGTTCCGTATTTTAATCTTAACAACGAGATTGGGATTTTGTATGCTTCCTATCAAAAAATGCTGGATGACAAGAACCTTTATGTGAAAAACGAGCTGGAAAACAAACTGATTTTACTGGATTCGCAGATGCGATCACTGGAGTCCCAGATAAATGCTCATTTCTTATATAATACACTGGAATCTATTAACAGCATCGCCACACTTGAAAGAATCCCTGCCATTTCCACAATGTCAATGGCACTTGGCAGAATGTTCCGTTATAGTATAAAAACAGAAAGTGAACTGGTTCCTCTCCGGGAAGAATTGCGTCATACCGCAGACTATTCCATAATTCAGGAAATTCGTTTTAATCATCAATATACCCTGAAAATAGCTGTTCCTGAAATTTGCAAAGATATTGTAGTCCTGAAACTAATTCTTCAGCCCCTTGTTGAAAATGCCTTATATCATGGATTAAATTACTGTAAGAATGGAGACAAAATTCAGGTAACTGCCAGAATAGAAAAATCTGACATGATATTAGCTGTAGAAGATAATGGAATTGGTCTTTCTCCTGAAAAAATTTTCCAGCTCAAATCACTGCTGAATAAAGAACCTAAATTTTCAGAATTAGGACAACGCTGTGCCCAAAGCATAGGCATAAAAAATATACATACCCGTATTCAGTTGTATTACGGAAAAAATTACTGTTTATTCCTGGATGAGCAGCCGGAAAAAGGTGCAAAAATTTCAATACGCGTTCCGATTTTACAGTAGGAGGCAGCAAATGTACAAATATGTTATTATTGACGATGAATTTTTAACAAGAAAAGGAACCATTGAAAAACTGGCTCCTGTATCTGATATCCTGCAATGCGCAGGTGAAGCAGAAGACGGCAAGGCGGGGCTGGAATTAATCAATACTGTCCATCCAGAACTTGTAATAACAGATATGAAAATGCCTGTTATGGATGGAACTGCCCTGCTTCCAATTCTGTCGGAGCAATATCCGGAAATTGCCTTGATCGTTATCAGCGGTTATCAGGATTTTGAATATATGCGGCAGGCTATTCACGCCAAAGTTATAGATTATATCTTAAAACCTTTCAGTACAGAAGAGATTGTTGAATCTGTAAAGAAAGTCATAAAAAAAATAGACTTAATAGAAACCGAGACTGTAAAAACCAAGCTTGAAACAGAACATTATGAAAAATCACAGGTAAATTATGATCTTGGGATAATCCGAAATATAATTGAAGGTCATCTGACAGGTGCAGGAGAATTTGTTTCCAGAAAGATACGGTTCATGTTTCAGAAAAGAAAAATCGTACTGATTACACTGTATTCAGAAAAAGCCCTTCCAAAAGAAGAAATAGAATATTTTATACAGGAAAATCAATATGAGAGTAATATTTTGTTTATAGCGCATTCAAATTCGGATAACCTGGGATTTCTCATCATGACATTTCCACAGGAAGAACTGTTTCTGGAAAATACATATGTCCGACAGATAATCAAAGAACTTTCTTCGCTGTTCTGGAAATGTAAACTGGAAGTACTTTATGGCATCAGCGCAGCACATACAAATATTTCAGAACTGACAGGTGCATTTAAAGAAACTATACTTGCTCTGAATCAGAAGAAAACAGACAGCTTTGAGAATGTATTCGAATATATCGAGCAAAGTGAGCTTCCCAAAAGGATTCCATGGAAAAACATGGAAAGACTGGTTTTTTCTGTAGAAGCAGGACGAGTAGAGGAAACAGGTAAATTGATAGACGAACTATTTGACCTTTATCGAAGAATACCCGACCTTTCCATAGCGGATATAAAGTTTAACTGCTATCACATCAGCGGTCAAGTACGTTATATGTTAAGTTATTCCATACCGGAATTACAAATCATGCGTACAGAAGCAAATACGCAAAACGCAGTAAATATAATTTTCAGTCTGTCTGAACTTTATCGGTATTACAGAACTTTTTTTACAAATATTGCAAATAACTTTATTACACAGGAGATCTATGGAGACGAAGATCTGATTAATAATGTAAAGACATATATCGAACATTATTATCAGAAAAATGTCAGTGTAGAGATTGCCGCTTCCCTATTTTATGTAAACCGAAGTTATTTAAGCCATATTTTTAAAAAGAAAACAGGGGAAAGTTTTATTGATTATCTAAATAAAGTAAGAGTAAAACACGCAAAAGAATTACTGATTTCCTCAGATAAGAAAATGTATCAGATTGCTCTTTTGTCAGGATATAATAACGTACGTTATTTTTTCAGAGCATTCAAAAAAGTGGAAGGCATGACACCGGATCAATACAGAAAAAAACAATCATAATTACAAATCAGCAGGTCTGATATGCTCTGTTCACAATGCATATCAGACCTGCTGATCTTCTGTCATTTTCTGAATGGCTGCTTCAATTCTTATTTACTCTGTAAACAATGGTGTAGAATAATATCTGTCTCCTGTATCCGGAAGAAGTGCAACGATCACCTTACCCTTATTCTCCGGTTTCTTCGCATAGTCAATTGCAGCCTTTAATGCAGCACCAGAAGAGATTCCTACAAGGATTCCTTCTTTATGTGCAAGAAGTTTGGCTGTTGCAAAAGCATCCTCAGCTTCTGCTTTATACACTTCGTCATAAACCTTGGTATTCAGAACTTCTGGAACGAAACCTGCGCCGATTCCCTGAATCTTATGCGGGCCGGCTTTTCCCTCTGATAATACTGGTGATGTAGCAGGCTCAAGTGCTACGATCTTCACGTCCGGCTTCTGCTCCTTCAGATACTCACCTGTTCCGGTAAGTGTTCCACCAGTACCCACTCCTGCGATAAAGATATCTACCTTGCCCTCAGTATCTCTCCAGATCTCTGGGCCTGTAGTCGCTTTATGAACAGCCGGGTTCGCCGGGTTCACAAACTGTCCTGGGATAAAGCTGTTCGGAATCTCCTCTGCAAGCTCGTTTGCCTTGGCAATGGCGCCTTTCATACCCTTCGTTCCATCTGTAAGAACAAGCTCTGCGCCGTATGCTTTCAGAATGTTTCTACGCTCAACACTCATGGTCTCCGGCATGGTAAGAATGATTCTATATCCCTTCGCTGCAGCGATAGATGCAAGACCAATTCCGGTATTACCGGAAGTAGGCTCGATGATAACAGAACCCTCTTTAAGAATTCCCTTCTGCTCTGCATCTTCGATCATGGCCTTAGCGATTCTGTCCTTAACGCTTCCTGCCGGGTTAAAGTATTCCAGCTTTACAAGAATGGTTGCTTCCAGTCCAAGCTCTTTCTCAATGTTCGTAACCTCAACAAGTGGAGTATTTCCAATTAATCCAAGTGTTCCCTTATAGTATGCCATATCCATTCCTTTCCCGGTCTGCAGGCTGACGTTGAAAAATACTTCCTATAATATACCAGGACTGAAATATTTCCCAGACAGATTCTGCACCGCTTTACAGTAGTATAATTTCTTTGTTCTATAATTTCCTAGTATTTTCATCTGATAAATGGATATTACCACTATTATCCTACTATGTCAATAGGTTTTTAGGATTTTTTATATTTCATCTGCCACAATATCCGATATAATATCGTAGGCATCTTCCAGCGCATCCAAAGCATCTGTCATTGCATCCAGCTTATCCTGGTCTGCATTATCCTCCTCATATTCTTCGATCAGCTCGGCGAAATCATCCTTCAGCTCTTCCAGAAAATCCTCCACCCGCTGCAATTTCTCCTCTTTTTCCAGTACTGATGATAAATCGATAATTTTTCCCATGGTTTTGTGTTCTCCTTTTTATAAAAATGTAATTGTACAGAAACATCTTTGACAAATATACCCGAAATCGTGCTCTGAACAATTACTTGAATTCATACCGTACAACCGCGCAATTTTTCACACCAAATGCCGCGTATTCCTCATTTGTCATATCATAAAAATAAGACTGTACCATTCTGGCGATTCCGTTATGGGCCACTAGAATGTAAGTTTTCTCACTGGATTCTGCCTTGATTTCATCCAGCAGATTATAAACTCTCTGAGCCAGACGGAGCATAGATTCCCCTCCCTCATAATTGCAGGCAAAAAGCTCTTTGGCTTTTCGGAAATCGGCGCCATCTCTTGGTGTGGATTCCCACTTTCCGAAATTCTGCTCCGTCAGCCTTGGCTCTTCCCGCCTTGGAATCCCTGTAATTTCTGAAATATGTCTGGCCGTCTCAGCCGCCCGGATCAGTGGGGAATACAGAATCTCATCCGCCTGGATTCCCTCTTCCAGAATCTTTTTCCCAGTCTCAATTGCCTGTTCATGGCCAAAATCTGTAAGTGCAATATCTGTCGCCCCACAGATTTTATTCTCTACGTTCCAGATTGTCTGTCCGTGTCTTACGAAATATAAATGTCCCATTTGTTATGGTACCTCCTGGTGTAATCACAATTTTAGAAAACTCATTCTTTTTTCTTTAGTTTCATGCTCTCATCAAACACGACAAAATCTCCCACATTAATCTCCCTGTCATAAAGCATCTGATCCACCTGCCGGGTCATCTTCTCGCTTCCATCCTCACCCTTCAGCAACACCACTGCCATCACCGGAGAATCTTCACTTCTTTCCTCGCACCCGAAATCCAGATCTTCCTGGATTTCCAAAACCTTGTATTTCATTTTCTTAAGTATGATTCCTTTCTGACCATGTCACATATTCCTTGTATTGCTTAATTCTTAACCGCTAAGTTGTAATTTTTTCGCGGATCATAACTTATCTTCTGCCAACAGTTTCTCAAACAGCTTCAGATATTCCTTCTCAACCGATTCAAAATCCCGAACCGTATAATCCAGCTCAAAATGCAGCTTCGGTGCCTCCCCCGGCTGCTTCTCCTCCAGCAAAATCTCCAAGTCATACCACAGAAGATCATCATCAATTTCCTTTAAAAGCCGCTGTTCCTCAGCTGTCAGCATACTTCCCAGAAACTTCTCATAGATTACTTCCAGAAGCTGATCTTCTATCTCTCTATATCTTGGCATTTCCTGTTTCAGTGGTCTTGGCACATCAGACATATAACACTCACTTGCATCATGAAGAAGACAAGCCAACGCCAGCCGATGGGAATACCCCCGTCCCAATGCCTCTTTTGCACAGCAGATACAATGCTCACCAACTGACCAGAAGGTACTTACATGCCCATTTCCACGACAGATCATGGACAATGCATGGGCAATATCCTGGATGCAGATTCCTTCCGGCTCCGGATGAACAGGGTCGAAATGTTTTCTTGTGTATGTAGTTATACAGCTCATGTATCTTTCCTCCTGTAATATCTGTAGTTTATCGTTTTTATTATAACTGCTTCGTACATTGTAACATGCTATGTATTTTATTGTATATTACGAATTACAACAATTTTTGACCATCTGAATCTTCAATAATTTCAACATTCTCTTTTCCCACTTTTAGTTCTATTTCAGCCCGATATTTCAGCAAGCGCAAAAGATAATCCGGAAGTTCCCGCTTTTCAGCTTCCCAATCCTGAACTGTTCGATATGGGATTCCATAATAGTTACTAAATTCTCTTCGGTTCATTCCCATTTTTTCCCGTAATTCTTTTACTTCTTTTCCCCTGCTCACAGTTATTCTCCAATCTATAAAAATCAATGTATTATTTATAATAATTTTTCACTTTATAAAGTAAAACCTTTTTCAAAATTACATTGACAAACTCTTCTTTCCAAGTTATTCTTTAAATAAAGAAATGGGTTTTGTGTCGTGTACAATCTTATGATTCAAGCGGGTTGCCCGTTTCTTTTTTTATATCTACAATGTCATACAAATACTTTTTTCCATCTTCTGAATGCCTTATAATCATAGACGCATGAAAAATATTATATCTCTCGACCTCGTTCTTTTCACCATATATCGGCAACGCAAAATATGAATCATATCTATACCATCCAAATTTAGCATTCCGATTATGTTTTTGTTCACTATTTTCCCGGTAATTTCCACCTTGTGCTATTTTCAATAACTCTGGTAATCCCTGTGTTGCATTTGCTTTTGCTTTTGCAACAGTTCCTTTTAATTTGTAGGTATATTTTGATCCAGTATATTCATTCGGCAAATCATTTCCAATATAGATAATTTCATCATCAGATATAATTCTATAGAATTCTCCTACATAAGTTCGAAGATATGCCTTAACATCTTCCCAATTAATTTTCCTCTTTCCTTTAAATCGTATATCGCGAATTACAACAATCTTTCTACCATCTGAATCTGCAATAATATCAACATTTCCCCTTCTACTCATACGATATACTACCCTTTCATAAACAAACATCTTGGTTCAGTATCATTTTTATACACGCAATGCGTTATATCATAGTAACTTCTTTCCTAATTTCTGTCAATAGTATTATCTTACGTTATCTTAATAAATTGCCTTAAACTTGTCTCTTATCTTATCCAAAAATTAAGGAGCTGCGCACTATCACAACAAATTGTGAAGCGGCAGCCCCTACTCATTCCCTCTATTCACTTTCATCCCACAAACGGATTATAAAATCTCCCCCACTTTATGGTCACCGCCAGGCTGACCGCCAGCAGCGCCACACCGATTCCAATCGCCACGAAATCCCGTTTCTCAAACGGCCGTTTCATGTACCATGTCCTCTTCTTATCTTTTCCAAATCCACGTAATTCCATAGCATTGGAAATAGTATCGATCCGGTTCAGGCTGGTAAGGATCAATGGCAGAAGAATATTCACCGAATTCTTCAACCGGGCAAAAAAGTGCTCATTTTTCCCCAGCTCCACGCCTCTGGCCTGCTGAGCCTGGCTGATACTATGGTAATCACGCTGGATATCCGGAATGTAGCGAAGCGCAATCGCCACCGAATAGCCCACCTTATAAGAAATCCCGATACTGTTCAGACTGGCAGCAAACTCACTTGGGTTCGTTGCAGAAATAAACAGGATAGCAACTGGCAGCGCCACAAAATATTTCAGGGAAATATTCAGCATATAAAACAGCTGCTCAGCAGTCAGATCATACCGCCAGAACAGATGGCAAAGTACATGTCTGGTGCCATACAATGTTGTTCCCTGGTTTGGATCAAACAGAAAAATAAACAGATTGTTCAACAGCAGAAATACCAGCATAAAGATCATCATGAACCGCACTTCGCGGAAACGGATCTTACTCAGCTTAAATGCCGCCAGGCTCACAGCGAATAACCCCAGCAGCACCCAGGTATTATAAGTAATCATGCTTGCAAAAGTAAACAACAGGAAAAATGCCAGCTTGGTGGTTCCGGTCATTTTGTGGATCACACTTTCCCGGGGCAGATAATTCAATACGGTCTTAGCGGCCATGGCTTCGCACCTCCCTGTCCTCCTCAATAAAACGCTCTACAAACGCCTCTGCCGGACTGATTCCCAGCTGATTCGCCAGAGTAAAAAGACTGGTCTCCTTCAAAGCAGCCTGACTGATCAGCTGTGGATCACAGAGAACAGCAGCCGCGCTTCTGTCCGCGATCAGCCTGCCGTCTGCAAATATCAGCGCCCGCGGCGTGTACTCCAGCATCAGATGCATATCGTGAGTGATCATCACAACGGTCACTCCTTTTTCGTTCAGTCCACGAAGGAACTCCATAATCTCTGTATAATGGTGAAAATCCTGCCCTGCTGTAGGCTCATCCAGAATGATCAGCTCCGGATCTTGCACCAGCACACTGGCAATGGTCACACGCTTCTTCTGTCCGAAGCTGAGTGCTGAAACCGGCCAGTTCCGAAATGGGTAAAGTCCACAGACTTTCAACGTCTCCTCTACTTTTTCCCGGATTTCCTCCTCGCTTTTTCCCATATTCCTAAGGCTTAATGCCACCTCATCAAAGATCATGGTCTTGGAAATCATCTGGTTGGGATTCTGCATCACATAGCCGATATGCTTCGCTCTGTGGCGGATATTCTCCTGCAAAAGGTCTTTTCCCTGGAAAAGAATCTCTCCGCTGTCTGGTGTCTCGAATCCACAGACCAGCTTGGAAAAGGTCGATTTACCTGCACCATTTTTGCCTACGATGCTTACCATTTCACCTTTATGAATGGTAAGGGAAACATCCCGCAGAGTCTGCTGTCCTTTCTCATATCCGAAGCTGAGATTCTTGATCTCAAGCAGCGGTTCGCCTTTAGCCGCAGCTTCCACAGATGGACCTGCCTGAAACCAGTTTTTCACCTTCATCTGGTCTGCCTCATCAAGTACCACAGACGTTACATGGGCAGGCTTTTTCCCAGAAGTGATCTCCACCCCGGCATAGCGCATAGCCGTAAGGTAGAGGGGCTCACGTATTCCATTTTCTTCAAGAAGACTGGTGGACAAAAGTTCATCCGGGTGAAGGTCTGCCAGAATCCGGCCATCCCCCATAAGGATAATACGGTCAACATTCCGCCAAAGAACGTCCTCCAGGCGGTGCTCAATGATCACCACTGTCGTATCTGTTTTTTCCTGGATCTCATCGATCAACTCAATAGTCTGTTTGCCGGTAGCCGGATCCAGGTTCGCCAGCGGCTCGTCGAAAAGCAGGATTTTCACCTGGTCAACCATGACACCAGCCAGGCTGACTCTCTGCTTCTGCCCGCCGGAAAGCTCATGAGGCGCATAACCCAGATGATCCTGGATTCCCACCAATTCTGCTGCGTGGCGGGTGATCTGATGCATCTCATCCTGTGGCATGCAGCTGTTCTCCAGGGCAAAGGCAATGTCTTCCCCCACCGTCAGCCCGATGAATTGTCCGTCCGGATCCTGGAGCACTGTTCCCACATGTGCGGAAAGCTGGAAAATGCTGCTCTTCGGAGCATCCACGCCATCCACCATAAGCTGTCCCGTACATTCTCCTGGATTGGAAAAAGGATTCAGTCCGTTTATACAGCCTGCCAGCGTACTTTTCCCACAGCCGGACGGGCCGGCGATCAGCACACGCTCACCTGGATAAATGTCCAGGTTGATTTCTTTCAGTGTAGGCTTTTTCTGTGCCCGGTACTGAAAAGAAAAATTTTTAAAAGAAATTATAGGAGATTTTTTCTCTGTCATATAGTACCTCAAAAAACGAATAAACTATAATACATCTTTATATCAGATTTAAACTATTTGTAACGGTTCAGAACTAAATATTTTTGAGGTTAGATCTGAGCTGTTAACTATTCTATAACAAAAAAAGACTGAGCACAAGTCTCAGCCTAATCTCAAATGTTACCTTTCGCATCCGATTAATAACTGCTTCACGAATGCCTCAGCAAGCATTACCCTCTGAATTACCTTACTCCTGATCCAGAGAACCTTTCTTTGCAATTGTCTTAGTATAAGCCAGAATCAGAAGTCCGCCAACTACAACACCTGTAATGGTATTGGAAATTGCAGCGAATGCACCCTGTGCAAATACTTTGTTAGCCGGCTCAGCATAGATCACAATGTCAAGTACCGGGGCAACAACTACCCATCCAACTACATGTGCGATCACGTTTGCAACAGTGAAAACAGCAACTTTGCTTTTACCGAAATCACCTTCCTGTACCTGAAGCTTCTTCGCAAACAGACCAACTACTACTCCCACAAATGCAGATGTGATAACCCAGCTCCACCATGGGCTTCCACCCCAGGACAGGTCGATCAGGGTATGTCCGATGAAGCCGATCAGTCCGCCTGCAACCGGGCCATACATTGCTGCGAGAAGTCCCAGCACTGCATACTGAAGACTGATATTTGTGTTCGGAACCGGACTTGGGATCGCAACGAAACGTCCCAGCACAAAGAACAGCGCTGCACCGATACCAATGGCAACTACGGTTTTGATACTGTTGTTGTTTTTCATAGCTCTTTCCTCCTAAATGTATTCTCTCCTGCTTTTCCCAAAACAGGTTTTAACACGTTATAGTATACGCTTATGGAAAAGAGCTTGTCAATCTGTATCACTGGAAATGCGTTTTCTCTCTTCACGTATTAATAATTTCACCCTTCCACCGGAATCTTAAACACAATCTTCACCATCTCCTGTGGTTCACTATCTGTAATACACGGCATATGTCCATCTTCCGGACCATAGAAGCCGAACATCCCGGGCTCCAGCCTGGTGAAGCCCTGCTCCGGGCCGCTCTGGTAAAAAAGAATATCCGCGTCCGGCGTCTTGTCGTCCACTACTGTAAGATTTCTAAGGGATGCCCAGTAAATCCGCTCCACACCTTTGGCAATATACTGCAGATCACAGTATTTCTTATGGGATTCCATCATGGCACCTTCAAGTGGCTTGGTCGTATATTTCTGAACCAATGCAAAAATACCGTTTTCCAGATCGTATCTGCCTTCCGGAAGCTCTTCCGCTTTCTGTCTTTCAATAAACTGCTGAATCATTTCAGCGTAATCTTTAAATTCTTTATATAAACTTAATTTATCTGCATAATCTGCAATCATGGTAAATCCTCCTAATCTCTGTAACTTCATTTTTTTATGATGCCAGGGTCAAAAGGTCAGAAAGCTGTTCATGCTTGCACGATAAAGCTTTTGACCTTTTGACCCGCCAAACATGAGGAAATAGCGATTTACGCAGTAAATCAGCGAATTCCGCATGCCCCCCGGATTGTGAGAGCAGCGTAGCTGCGGAACAAACCGTGGCATCGGGAAATTACTGCTCTTCATATTCACAAATATAACTCTGCCCCATCATTCCATACGGTTTCAGCACCTTTCCATCAGTGTGGAACATGCCTTCTGTGCGGAAGTCTGCCCAGCTGATCCGGCTGCAGCCGGTGTAAGACTGGTGGAATGGTCCGAACATATTTCTGGGGCTTCCGGAAATTTCGATTTCCAGGATATTTTCCTCTTTCTCAAATAAACCAGTCACATCTGTAACACAATTCTTCTTTTCGAAATGGAAGCCAGCCTCCTGACCGTTTACCCTGACTTTCAGAAGAGTTCCCTTCCACTCTCCAAGATGAAGAAGAACCTGCTTATCAGATATCAGCTGCGGAACCTTGTACTGGTAAATCATTCCTCCCGGATAGTTTACATAACCTTGCATACTCCAGTCACCTGTGTGTATCATTTCTTTTTCCCGGAAAATATTTCCATCCAGATCAACTGCAAAATTTCCCGTTATAAATACATCTTCCAGTTCCCGTTTCTGGTCGTATGCTCCTCTGACTGTAATTTTATGCGCTCCTTTTGTCAGCGCAGGTAATCTGAAACAGATCATATCTTTATCAATAAACCAGGAATCCGTCTGCTCGCATTTTTTCCCGTCCAGATATACTTCCAGACCATACGGTTTCTCGATCACGAAGCTGCACGCACCGGAAATATCCTCCGCCACATGAAATCTGAAATGCATAGCAAACTCTGTTCCATCTGACGGGTGTGGCTGATCCACCCAGGTATATCTCTGGGGTGCACCATTGTAATAAACCTGCTGCATATGCAGCTTCTCCCGGATTTCCCGCTGTGCCTGCCAGATTTCCATTTCTGCGGACTCTCCCGTATTGCCTAAGCAAAGCCGGTCCAAGCTACTCTCATTTCCTGATTCTGCTTCTTTTCCAATTTTATCAGCTTTTACCATATTATTTCCGACGTAAGCTTCATTTTGCAAACGAAAAATCGGATTTTCTTCTCCGCCTAGTTCATAAGTGCACCGGTCTATAGTCAGCACATTTTCCATAGTCCTTCTAAATCTGGCATCCGGTCCGAAAGTTGCCAGAACCGGATCTGTATAATGAGGATGACGGTATGGGAAAGTGGCAGCTTTTTCAGAAAGCTCTAATACTTCCCAGGCTCTTTCTTTTCGGATAAAATAAACCCGGCTCATTCCCGTGGCAAATGTTCTTGTAAAGCAGACACCTTCCCGCTCTTTCACCGTATCTACCTTATGGAGTTCTCCCGTCAGAGGATCAAATTCTTCCACCACATTCCCGCAGTCTATCTTTATGTAAACCTGATGTTCCTTGTTCCGGTCATGGTTGCTGAGGAAAAGAATATGCCCATCTTCAGTTTCACGAAGCATAGAAAGAATCTCCCCGTCTTCTGCCCCGCTGGCATTTCTCACTGAGAAATCTATTCCGGTGCACCTTCTCACAGCTTCCGTCAGCTCCCATTCATGCTCCACGGTATGAACAAAAGCTTCCTCGCCAAGAAGCTCCCGGATGTCTCCATATTTTTCACCGCAGATTTTTTCCCCTTCGATCATCACCGGATAAGGTTTCAGCCAGATCACAGTGCCGCCAGATCCAATAAATTCCTTCAGCAGCTTCACTGTATTTGCAAATAAATTGCATACTCCCGGAACCACAACCACCTGATAACGGCACTTTCCAGCTATAAACATTCCGTTCTCTACCTTGCCATCCTGTTCCAGCAGAAGCTCATCCCCAAAATCAAAATCCACATGTCCCGCGGTCAAAGCCTTTGCGATCCGGTTATAATACTCCCCTTTCCGGTTCAGTGAAGTAATATGTTCATCCAGCCATCCCATGTTCATTTCCAGATGGGTGAAATCCTCCTCCCGGTCACTGCGGCACTGGGTCCAGATGCTGGAAATCGGGTGGAGCATCAGCACTTTGCGTACCGGCTCACCCTGGGAAAGGCACAACGCCAGGCGGCCGAAATAATCCTCCATTTTATCATTGTCTTCCCACCAGGTATTCTGGTAATTAAAAACAGGCGGATAATCTCTTTTCCTACAGCCCGTGATGGAATATAAAGCAAGATGCTGGCATCTTCTTGTGATTCCCAGGGCAAACTGCCAGTCCCCCAGCCATTTCTGGGTGGAAAAATCCAGCTCCCATCCAGTACAGCCGTAAGCCTCACTGATGGTCATGGAACGGTCATACTGATGCGCCACACTGGCACATTGTTTCACGGTCAGATACTCATCTGTCTGCGCACCCAGAAGATCAATTCCCGGATTGTGCAGATAGCGGAGCTGCGGCATTGCAGCACCACATACACGGGTCTGGTACCCCAGGTCATTTTCATATAAAATGTGTCCCGTTGTACGAAGTCCTCTTTCGTCACACCACTCATAAACCTGCTTCATGTAGCTCTCTTCAAACCGCTGCGCCACTGTCTTCCAATAATCGTGACGGATCTTAGACGCCTCCTCCCCGTCAAAAAACAGATACGGCATCTTTTCCTGGGGATCATAGCCTCTTTTTTCCACGAAATATTCTTTAAATCCAATGCTCCACGGAATCCACGGTCTTCCTTCATGAAATACACTGTAAAAATCACAGCAATTGGGCTCATCTGTAAAAAAGCCCTTCACTTCTTTCGGGAAGCTTCCGCCAAATGCTTCCTCATAATGCTCATGGGTCAACTTCAGGAAGGCTTTTACGCTCTCCGGGTTCAGATTGTCCGGCGGCATTAAGCCGTTGTACCATTCACTTTTTCCGGAAATTTCCTGGCGGAGGATGAGAATCTCCTCATCAGTACCGCAGGCCAAAACAGCCTCTTCGTAAGTGGCATATTCTTTCATTCGTTTTATAAATCTGCCATTATTCTCCGTACTGATTACATAAACTCCCTGTATAATCTCTGTATCTGTTACTTCATTTGCGCGAACCTCTTGCTGCGTATCCTTCGGCCGTACACACTCCATAGTGAGCGCTCTTGCGGTAAACTCTGCCGGATTCTCCCGGCTCACCATTCCACCCGCAGCACCTGACGGCCATTTATCTTCATCATATATCCACAGCTCCAGGTCATTTTCCCGTGCTTTATCCACACAAAACTTCACGTCCTCCATCCATTCTGTGGAAAGATACTCTGTCTCTAAGCCTTCTCTTGAATGAATAAAAAATCCACCCATCCCGACTTGTTTAAATCCTGCGATCTGTTCGCCCAGATTCTTTTTTTCCAGCTTATCATTCCATCCCCAGAACGGAGCACTGCGGTACTCCTTCGGCGGGTCTGCAAGCATTTTCTTCATTTCCTCTATCGTGCCCATATTTTTCACCTTTCCTTTACAAAACAACCTTCGCCATTTCCCTCAAAAGTCAGCAAAAGGGACTGCAAAACAGTCCCTTTCTCATTACCCAAGATCATATTTTACATGAAGTTGTTAGGTATAAACATGATAATATCCGGTACATAAGTAACAAGGAATAACAATGCGATCATGATCAGTACCATCGGCAATATCTCCCGTATGACACCCTTGATCTTCGTTTTTCCAAGTCCGGAAACAATAAACAACAGCATACCAAATGGCGGTGTGGAAAGACCGATCATCATGTTCAGGCAGATAACAACACCGAAATGAACAAGGTCGATTCCCATAGCCTGTACCAGCGGCAGTACCATCGGTACGAAAACCAGCTGGATGGTACTTACATCAAGTACACAGCCCAGAAGAAGGAATACGATGTTTACAATAAACAGGAAAATGTACTTGTTGTCTGTGATTCCCATAACAAGGCTTGCAACTACTCTCGGAACCTGCTCCAGAGAGATAATGTAGGAGAACAGCATGGAGGTTCCGCAAAGGAGAGCCAGTGTAGCTGTGTTGGCAGCGGATTTCTTAATAATACCCCAAAGCTTTTTCCATCCCAGTGTTTTGTAAACCAGTGCAGAGATGATCAGCGCATATGCAGAAGCAACAGCACCAGCCTCTGTAGGAGTACAGATACCGGAATAAATTCCGCCAAGAAGAATAACAACTGTAAAAAGTGCCGGAAGAGCCTGTAATGTAGCTCTCAGAAACTCTCTCTTGCTCATGACAACACCAGCCGGATAATTTCTCTTGTGAGAAATAAACGCAACGTAGATCATAAGAAGAATGGCAAGTAAAACGCCAGGAACCATACCGCCCATGAACAGCTTACCAATGGAAGCACCAGACAACATGGCATAAATAACCATTGGAATACTTGGCGGGAAAATCGGTCCTACAGTTGCAGAAGCGGCTGTAATGGCACTGCTGAACTCTGCGTCGTAACCCTCTTTTTTCATCTGGTCGATTTCCATAAGACCAATACCGGAAGCATCTGCAATAGCAGAACCGGTCATACCGGAGAAAATAAGGGAAATAAATACGTTAACCTGTGCTGTACCACCTTTTAATCTTCCAAGAAGACCATTACAGAAGGAGAACAGCTTGTCTGTTACCTCACCTTCGTTTAACACATTTGCCATGAAAATAAACAGCGGAGCTGCAAGCATGGTATAGTTGGCAAACATGTTTCCAGTGATAACTGTGAATACCTGGCCCAGCTTATCCGGGGCTGCAAGCAGAAAATAGGTAATAGAAGCTGCAAGCATGGAGAATGAAACAGGCATACGGATTATGAAACAGATGGCCATAACAACAAACAGCATGATAATCGGCATACTCATGATTCTTTTCCTCCTTCCTTGTATTCTTTGAATGCATTTCTGATATTAATGCAGGTTCTCACAATGATCTCTGCAAGCATATACATAAATGGCGCAAATACCACTGTATATGGAAGCTTCAGCACACCTGTCACCATCTTCTTTCCGATCATGGACTGGAAGCATGGTACAAAACATACTACAAGCAGAATCAGCAGAAATACGTTATAAACTACTTTAAAAATAAACTGGGTGCGCGGTTTCACCGCATCGTAAACCAGACCAAATACTACGTGTTCATCCGCTTCCATTGCTTTTCCAACGCCGAAGAACATGGTCCACATATATCCCAGTACAGATACCTCATAGCTCCAGGTTACAGGAGTTTTGAAAAAATATCTGGATATGATCGTTACCATAAATGTAAGGAAAATTACCAGGAACGTAATATTGGGAATGGTTACGCCCAGGAAATCCACGATCTTTTTCACGATCTTTTTGAACTTATCCACAGTTTCCTCTCCTTTCGAAGGTATTTCATCAGTTCCTTTCTAGTGCCTTTTTTTTACACACTCTAGTGAAAATCCCAGGCCGCACGCAGCCTGGGACTTTTTCTTTTTATAAGTCAGACAGATGTCTCAAGTTTACCGTCGGTTTTATAGCTTTATTGTCATATCTTACATATTATCCTGACCGCCTGGTTACTCAGCAGCTTCCTCTGTAGTTGCCATAGCCTGGATCTCATTGTAAAGGTCCATATCCCAGTCTTTGATCATGTCTTCGTTTTCCATGTACTTAGCCTGAACTTTTTCTTTGAACTCGTTGATGTCAGGATAGGTAACAGTAAGTCCCTGCTCTTCGAAGAATTTGATCAGCTCTGCTTCTCTGTCAAGTCTTGCTGTGTCGTTTACGTCTCTTGCATATTCCATAGCCTCTGTAACAGCTTCCTGCTGAGCCTCTGTCATCTCATTCCAGGTGTCACCGTTGATACATGGCATAATGGAGTCAACTACATGGTTTGTGATTGCGATGTATTTTGTTACTTCGTAGAATTTCGCACTCTCGATACTTGGAAGCGGATTGTCCTGTGCATCTACAGCACCTGTCTGAAGTGCGGTGTACAGCTCACTGAAGGAAAGCGGGGTCGGGTTGGCACCAAGTGCCTCGCCAAGGAACAGCCATGCTTCAGAGTTTGGCATACGCAGAAGTAATCCGCTCATGTCATCGTAGCTGTTGATTTCTTTTTCTCTTGTATTGATTACACGACTTCCAAGATAGAAGCTGGAAAGAGGTTTGATATTCAGCTTCTCTTCGATTTCCGGACGGATCTTATTTAATCCGATATCGCCGTTCAGTACGCTTGTCATATGCTCATAGGAGCTGAACAGATATCCGGAAGCAAACATGCTGTAGGACGGAATCTGTGTTGCGATGGTCGGGAAAGAAATATAAGCCAGGTCAGCATCTCCGTTCAGAAGAGCGTCGAACTCATTCTCAGAAGAGAACAGGGAGCCGTTATCATAGCATTTACATGTTACGGAGCCGCCGGATAATTCCTCTACCTTATCTGCAAATGCATACATAGCCTCTGTATGGGAGTCACCGCTTACAGATACAGATGTGAAGATCAGCTCTACTGCCGGGTCATTTGCTGCAGCTGCATCTGCTGCCTGTACACTGATGCTTCCTGTTAATAACATTGTAGCTGCCATAGCTGTTGATAAAACTGCTGCCATTAATCTTTTTTTCATTCTCTCATCCTCCTGATTTTACACAATATGTGTTTTTGTTTCCCTTTTTACTTTGTTTCACGTATATTTGTAACCCCAATTACAAATCTTAAGAAATACCTCTCGGCTGCTCAGTGGTTCTGAGTCCATTTTACATTTACTTTGCGAAAAAGTTCTTGCGGAATGTGTCTGTGATTGCACAGAACTCTTCGATCTCCAGCTTTTTGCTTCCTGTGAGAAGCTTATAATCCTGTCTTCTTGATCTAAGTGTCATCGGCACTCCCACCAGATTCATATGGTATTTACTGTTTACCGGATATACCTGGCACTCGATGGTGGAAGCTGCACCAAGGAAATTCATCATCTCCTGTGCTTTCTCCGGCTGCTCTTTATAGTTTTTGCAAAGCCATACATATAAGTCCGGATGGAAGTTTGCCATAACTCCTGAATATCCTGCACATCCCATCTGCATACTCTTCAGAAGAGTAGCTGCATTTGCGTTAAAGATCTTTAATCCGGTTCCCTCAACAGCCTTGCACTTTGCTTCCAGCTGGTCAAGATCACAGCAGGTGTCTTTCAGGAATGCGAATTTCTCTGTTTCTGCACACCATTTCAAAAGCTCCGGAGATAAAAGTCTCTTATATGGTGCCGGGCATTCATAAACACCGAACATATCTCCATCAATGTGATCCAGCAGATATTCAATATTTTTCTTAGCCACATCTTCGCTTTCGTTCTCTTTTGCAAACTGATTGGAAATAAACACGTATGCATCTACACCAGCATCGATCACAGTCTGTGCTTCGCGGATCTGATCCTCTACTTTCTCAGCACAGTGTCCGGAAGCGATAACTCCCATATGCTTTGGTGTATTGTTGATGATGAATTTCGCAAGCTCTACACGCTCCTCTGGACTCAGCTCAAACATTTCGCTTGACTGGCATACTGCAAAAATTCCATCAACACCATTCTTGTCATACCATTCAATGATTCTCAGGACTGCATCATAATCGATCTTGTTGTCCTCTGTAAATGGTGTGATCATAACCGGCCATACGCCGCCTGCAATTGTTTTTTTCATTCTCTTCTCCCTCTTGATGTCAGTTACTTTTCCTCTTTTTTCCGTCACTCTTTTTCTGAGCTGCATGCCTGCCCCGCGGTGGCCGGCACTCTGCAATTGCTTTTCAACTGTGGTTATAGTATAATATAAATAATTTAAAATTGCTTTCAGCAAAATATTTAGTACTATTTTATAATTTTCGGTAACTGTTCAGAGTAATTACAGTTTCCAGCTATTGGACAAACTCATTTGAACCTGACTTTAAACCTGACATCTAGGATAAGAGGCGACTTGAATGGAACAGGAAATATTTGACGACTATGTATGGAACGAACACAAAAAAATACTGACAGCAGACAGACACAAGATTCCAGGTCTGAAGAACCTTTCCCATTTTACACCAATGGCACCTGGTACCCCCGTTCCCCTGCACTATCATTCTGACATTGTAGAGCTCCACTTTATGGTAAAAGGCCAGCGGAAAACTTACGTCATGAAGGGTGGTATCCGCACCAGCTATTGTTCCACCGGGAATAATGTTTTCATTACCCGTCCCTATGAACTTCATACCACCGGACCGATTGCACAGAACCGCTGTGAATTTTTTGCCATGCAGCTGGATCTGAAGGAACACAATAATTTCCTTGGGCTGAACCAGAATTACAGCAATATCCTGTGCTATCGTCTTCTGAATATGGATCAGCATCTGTATCATGTAGGCAGTTCCCAGATTTCCATGCTGCGCACCGCTTTTAACCTGATTTCCTATGGAACCCCGGATGATTCCATTGCCGGAGTCCAGTATCTGACCTGCGTTCTGGCAAGCCTTAATTATCTCACGGCCGTTTCTCCCCAGGAACAGGTCAACGAACAGCTTAATTCAGATATCGGTCTTGCCCTGAAATACATCGAGCAGCATATTGAGGAGCCGATCTCCCTGCAGGAGCTTGCACAGGAATCTAACTATTCCCTGTCCCGGTTTAAGACGAAATTTAAAGAAGAGCTTGGCATCACACCAGCAGAATACATCACCCTCCAGAAGATGGACCGTGCCCAGATGCTTCTGAAAACCACGAACGCTTCCATCACGGATATTGCCTACCAGCTGGGATTTTCCTCAAGCAATTATTTCTGTTCTGTTTTCAAAAAGACACTAAGCTACAGCCCGGCAGCATACCGCCGGAGCTTTTCCCAGATATGAGAAAAAAGAAAATGCTGCAAAATCACCATATAAAATGATTTTGCAGCATTTTTAATTTGTAACTGTTCAGAGTCAAGCGGATTTATGTGCAAAAGTGTGAATCATGCTTGCATGAATGAACACTTTTGCACATAAATCCATTTGGCGGATACGCCACACCGACGAAATGGGTCGCATTTTGGAGGTTGGCTCTGAACAGTTTCTATAATTTATTCTGTCAACATCACTCTTAGGTCAAATGCTTTCTCTTTATTCTGTTCCCTCAATCAAAGTACTCTCAATGTCTTTAATATTCACAGGCTTGGCAATATAACCGTTCATTCCTGCTTCCCGGCAGATTTTCCGGTCACTTGCAAAGGTATTAGCTGTCATGGCAAAGATCGGAATGTCATTATCCTGACGTTCACATCCCCTGATGCACTTTGTAGCCTCCACACCATCCATAACCGGCATCTGAATATCCATAAACACTGCAAAGTATTCGCCTACACCAGAATCCTGGAATTTCTTCACACCCTCAGCTCCATTCTCTGCCCAGTCAACGACCAGGCCGATACTTTTAAGGAGCTCTGTAGCGATCTCCGCATTCAGCATGTTATCTTCCACCAGAAGCACATGTTTGTCGTCAAACAGCTCCCAGCATCACGACTTTTTTCTGATGTTAGAAAGCTGCCCAAATCTGTTTTTATAATTAAAGTTTACAACGGTCACGTTATAATTTCAACTGGTTTTATTTATTTTCGCTAATTTCTCACATACGAGCACTTTTTCACATTCTTGTTTCTGAACAGTAACCATATTTGAGACCATGATAGAAAAAAGCGGCGTGTCAATTCTGCTTTTACAGAATTGGCCGCCGCTCTGTGAGGGTGTTTTATATCGATCAATAAGAATTTTACGCTACGTTCATAGTGATGTCTGCATAAGCAGACATGTCCGTTTAATACCTGAGCCAGATATAAGATATAGATTTATGACTGGCTGTATTTATATCCGGTGTTGTAAAGGACACCATCCAGATCCAGATAAATATCCCAGTCCTGGCCTTCCAGTCCATCCACAGACGTCCAGCCTTTTACAGTCACATTTGTGCCATTATCACCTGCTGCCGCGGACTGGGTCAAAGCATAAGCCCGCTGGGAATCCCCGCTTACCAGGATCATTTTTCCAGGAACCAGTGCATCTGCTGCAGCATCTGTCTGGAAGCTTCCGTTTACACTGATCTTGCTTCCATCCAGAACCAGATTCCAGCCATCCGGCAATGCCTGTGCACTGCTTACATCTGCATCGGCTTCCTCATAGCTTGTTTCCCCAAGTGTACCATATACTTCCGGAACTGCTTCCACATCATACTTTCCCTCTGTATAAAGAGGCATCCGGAAAGAACGGAAGGTAAGTGCATTGTAAGTATCTCCGGAAATGGTAAGCTCGAAGCTGAGCTCTCCATTATCCACCTGATCGATATGTGTGGTTTTGATAAGACCTGGCACAAACATATCCTTTGGATAATAGTCGCTGCGGTTTTCCTCGTCGCTGTGTAAATGGGAACCTGCTGTGATCCACAAGTGATCCTTCGTGCCATCCAGGGAAACCACACCGGAGATCCAGTCTGAATACCAGTCTGCCCCACGTTCTTTTCCATATTCGCCCACCTGGGAAACTGTCATGTTTTCCGTATCAATCTGGTAAACAACAGCTCTTGAATACACATCACCACCGCTTACCCGGTTCTCACCGTCTACCCTTTTTACCTTTGCAGTACCATTGTCAAACAGAGCAATGTCACCATTATCAAGGATAGAAACATTGTGCTGTGCATAAAACCATTCGAAATCCTCGCCCTCCGGGGTAAAGAAGTAGGACTGGTAATCCTCTCCCCATCCTGTGGGGTCTCCCAGAATCCAGGCAATAGATTTATCTTCCATTTTTACTGCAACGATCGCATCTTTATGTCGTGCAGAAAGCAGAACCAGGTCATTCGCCTCATCATAGGCGAGGCCATTGTTATGGAACCAGTCCGACTCCTCGCTTCCATCTGAATCCATGGAGGCTGACTGACCATCTTCTGTTCCCATCAGGTCTTTCATATCCAGCTCCCAGACCACTTCTCCGGTCTGACAGTCAAGCTCTATCACATAATCCTCTACCGTGCTAAGATCCGGACTATCGGAAGCTATCAGTAAATTTCCATCTGGCATTTCTACAAAATCATGATGCTGTCCTCCGGGAACCATATATTCTCCATAGATTTTTCCCATCAGATCTGTCTCGATCATTCCTTCTTTATAATAACTGGTTTTTAATACATAGGAAGCTGGCATAAGCAGATGTCCGTTTTCCAGCTGGTGGACACCAAGGGAGCCGCCCATATTGGTGTAGAAACGAATATCCCCTGCAGCATCTACTGCATACAGCGAGCCCATTGTGGAGCAGACAAAGGTCAGATCATTGTAATCATAGCTTGCCTCTCTTTTCATTTCTGTGGAAATTGTTCCGTAATCCACATTGATATCTTCGGTAGTTACTTCGAAGGTTGCGGATGTTCCATCATCCAGTGTGATCACAACTTCTGTGGTATCGTTATTGTAAAGACCATAAATCGGAACAATGTGATCCGTGGCAGTCTCAAAGGTACCAGTCACATCATTTTCTGCTGATTTTCCTTTTACTGTTACAGTTCCGCCACAAGCTTCTTCTGTGAAAAAAACAGCAACTGCGCTCAAAGGGGATGTGCCATATGGATTAACTACGATCAAGGCATCTTCCAGGGAATAACCATTCTGGGCTTCCTGAAGAAGCGCTTCGTCTATTGCAGTCTGCTGGGCGAATCGGTCCGTTAATTCCAATGCAGTATTCTCAGATGCGGTATCTTCAGATGCTGTATCCGCAGATGCTGTCTCTCCGGACGCTGTGTTTTTGGATGCAGTATCCTCATTATGTGCATCCGACGCATCCACAGCAGATTCCGCAGTACCTTCTTCCACATCGTCTGTCCCAGCCTGCCCGGATACAGCTTCCGTATTCTCTTCTGCACTTACAGTTATAGCAGGACCTGCTGCCATTGTTGCCATTACAAGTATTGCAGCCAGTTCCCGGTATCTCTTATTCTTCATGCCGGCCTCCTTGTACTATCTTTTCAAACACGCTCTAGTATTCCAGTATCATTACAATGCGTAATTATATGCTTCTTCCTCAAATGGATAGCTAAGCTCCAGACCTTCCGCATTCTCATTGATTTCAAATGCGATCCAGCCTTCGTTTGAACCAAAATTCAAAGAAGTTCCTGCCATACGTGTCATACCAAGCTCTGTAATAAATTCATCATCCATTCTGGTATACTCATTGCCTTCGCCATCTGTCAGCTTCAGGTTTGCCCAGTCCAGAGTCTCTTTGCTTCCATCTTTTTCAATCTTTAATTTAATGAGACAGAAGGTTTTGCCTGCATCTGCCTCTTTTTTGTAATCGCTTGTCTCCACACCTGTATAGCCAAGATCCACGCTTACATTTTCCAGAGAAGAATTGATCTCCACATCTTCCACTGTAATATTCCAGCCTGATACTGAAACTACATCCCCATAGTTACTGTTGGTTCTTGCAGTATTCGCCTTAGTGCCCTCACTTGCGTCCTCTTCGTCTTCGCCAGACTCTTCCTCCTGGCTATCTTCTTCCTCAGAATCCTCTGCCGCAGCAGCCTCAGTATCTTCCTCAGCATTTTCATCTGCGTTTTCATCTGCGTTTTGAACGCCAGCATCTTTTGCTTCATCTGTGCTTTCCTTGTCATCACTTTCTGATGCAGAAGCAGTATCCTCGCTGTCTGCTGCGCTTTCTGTCTTCGTGCTTTCTTCTGTAGCACTATTGCTGCTACCACAACCAGCCATCATACCAGCCGCCAAAACAATTCCCATTAACCTCAATAAAACTTTTTTCTTCATTTTCCACACTCCTCAAATCTGCTCTCTATAGTGCTCCCCAACCGTCGACAGTATGAGTAAACACTTTCTTTTATTTTATCGTAATTTTCTGTGCAGTATCATAAAATCCATCCTGATACATTACATAAATTTCATATTCATCTGCAGCCAATCCCTGCAGCGGTACCGGAAGGTGTTCGTAATACGCCAGATAATCCTCATCATGCAGTCTGATATCTGTCGTATCATACACATAGGTATTGTCCTTTCCATGAAAAAGGATCTGGGAAATCTGATGATCATAAGTCCCCACATAAAGGACCTGACCCGTAAGATGGAACGTAACGTCTTCATCTTCCAGTATCTGTTCCGGTTTTTTCGTCCAGAGCCACTTGTTTGTTTTTACTGGCTGGAAAAGTTCACCAAGAATATAATTTTCTTTCAGCTCCATAGGAGCGGCAAGGTCGTTATAATCAAGCTTCATTTCTGATGCCCGGTAAAAATAATCTTTCAGGCTGAACTGATTTATGAGCTCTTCTGTATCGTAATCAAATTCATAGGTCATTCCATGTCTTTTGTCTTCCGCAACTTTAACATGTCCACTCATGCCAAAAATATGATTACTCTCTTCATCATAAATAGTAGAAGAGGTAATATTCGACCAGAGAACCGGAAGCTTCTTAATCTGCTGTACTGTTTTCTCTTTTTCATTTACAGAATATACCAGCAGATAGGATTCTTTCTTTCCATCGTAATATTCCATGGCCTTTTTTCTCAGCTTCACAGCGTGATTGTCAAACATACTGATCTCAACAGTCTCACTGTCGCCATCCAGGTCTGCATCCAGCTGATATGCTGTATGCTGCTGGAAATGATAGACAAAATCGCCCTCTGGCTGAAGTACATATTTCTCATATTCCGTGCCTTCCCAGAATCTCGGATCACATAGGATCCACTGGATTTCCTTTGTCGTCCAGTTAATCTTGATCACAGATTCCAGGTTTCTCGGACTGATCACAATGGTATCTGTTTCCGGCTGGTAGGACACGGTATTTAAATGGGTCCAGTCAACCCTGTCTTCATATTCACTGTCGATAATGTCTCCCATAATAAGCTCATTTACCACTTCACCAGTCTGCCTGTCAATTTCCTGAATCTTATCTTCAATATGTCCTTCCAGTGAGCTGGTAAGTACAAGAAGATTTCCTCCTGGCTCCTTTTCAATCACTTCATGATGATTTCCTGCTGCCACATAATACATGGTATATGCACGCCCCAGATAATCCAGCTCATATAGATTGGTTGGCTGCGGTTTTTCCTGCGATGGGACATATCCAGCCTTATCTGCTACTATCATCCGGCAATTAGACAACATATACAGACCGGTTGTTTTTTCCCCGCTCAGATACCAACGGATATCTCCCATACAGTCGTAAGCAAATGGATATGTCGTCTGTTGTCCATACACCATCGTAAGCTCAAATGCAGATTCTCCACTGACTTTTACCGGTTTCACTGCGTCTGTCAGCTTCTCCGGCAAAGCCTCTGTTGTAATCGTCAGTTCCTGGGAAGCAGTTACCTTTCCATTCTCATCCAGAAGCTCCAGCACCACCGTATTGTCCATATCCGGATAAAGACCGATTACCGGTACTCTGTGGGAAACACTGGCTTCTATTTCTCCACTGATATCTGCCGCCTCTGTTTTTCCCTTCACGGTAAAACGGACTGCACATTCTTCTGGTGTATCAAAAATCACAACGGCAGTAAGCGGCGCACTCTGATAAGGGTTCTGGATCACCATGGGTTCTTCCCAGCTGTAACCATTTTCCTGTTCAGCCTGCAGCTGCCTGTCGATTTCATAAGAAGCTGCCACTAACGTCTCCTCTTGGGGAATCGTAGTTTCTACCGCTGCTGCGGAATCATCGTTTTCTGCTATGGGAATAGTATCTTCCAGATTCATAGATACGTTCAGCTTCTGCTCATAATAACCATAAGCCTTTTTTCTTTTTTCCTTCACGGAGTAGGGGATTTCCTGGCCTGTCAGCTTCATATAAGTATTATAAATTCCCCGGCGCTTTTTCCAGCATAATGCCGCGAATAATACAAGTAAGATTAAAAATATAAGCAGTACGATTATTTTTGTCTTCTTTTTCCATTTCTTCATGTTTCTAAATTCCTTGTTTCCATTCTAATTATTTCGTAACGGTTCTCATAAAAGCATTTCCGGAAGCTTGATCCAGAACAGGACACCATTTTCCTGGTTGCTGGCGCCACAGGTTCCATTATGTTTCGTCACGATCTTGCGTACAATAAACAGGCCAAGCCCTACATTTCTCACATCATTTTCTGACGTAACCGGTTTCTTCTTCTGGGAAGTTGTGTAAAAGCTATCCCAGATATGTTCCATCTGGTCTTCTTTAATCGGCTCCCCGTCATTGTAAACCTCCAGACGTATCTGTTTTTTCTCTTTCTTCAATGTGATACAGATACGCTTGCCCTGCTCGGTATGCTGAAAAGCATTCATCACATAATTATTAACCGCCCTCTCCAGATACATCCGGTTTCCATATACAATACAATTTTTATCAATTTCTGTTTCCAGCTTGATCTCATTTTTCCGAAAAATGGCATCATAACGGAGAAGCAGGTATTCAACCAGCTCTGACACATTCACCCTGCTCATTTCCATAGCACTCATCTCATTATCCAGCATGGAAAAATCCAGCAGCTCTCCTACCATTTTGGACATCTTATCCAGTTCTTCATGGATGGAAGAATAATAATAGGAACGGTCAATTTTATCACCTGCGATTTCCAGCATTTCCACCTGGCTGGATACTACTGCCAGCGGAGTCTTCAGTTCATGGGAAATATTTGCCACAAATTCTCTCTGACTTTCCAGAAACTGGTAATCCGACTGCTTTTCCCGCTTCTGTAATCCCTCTTTACTTTTCTTCTCTAAAACATAAGTAAAAACTGCCATCAGAATCAAAACTGCAGCCAGGTAGATCCGGGTAGCTTTCATGAGCTCCAATACAGATTGGACATCCTTTTTCATGTATATATAATAAGTCTGTTCTCCCTGTTGGATTTTCCCCCGGAATTTCAGCACATGCCGTGTATCGACATTCCGTTCCTCTATAGTTCCCTTTTCTGTATATAAGTCGATCTTATTCACAATCTGCTTCTGTACGTGCGTTGTCTGCATCCAGGTTCTGGAGGTATAAATTGCCTTGTAATTCTCATCCATGATTACCAGTTCAAACTTTTCTCTCTGGTAATCATTTAGTGTTTCCTCGTCCTCTTCACTAAAGTCTTCCAGATCCATATCCTGAATATCCTCATACAACTGGCGCATAACTCGTATTTTGGACGCCGTATATAAAGGATAACAGCAGACGCTGTACAAAATAGCAGCAATTGCAAACACAATGACTACCGTCCACGATGCCTTACCCTTTTCCCAGAATCCTGATCTACTTTTCATGGCTGTCCTCCCCGAAAATGTAACCTACGCCATAGACCGTCCGTATATAGTTACCACCGTCACCCAGCTTCTTGCGGAGCTGCTTCACCAGGGTATCAATGGTCCGTACATCCCCTGTGTAATCGTATTCCCAGACTGCATCCAAAATCGTATTTCTGGGCAAAACCACTCCAGGATGTTCCATAAAATAAAGCATCAGGTCAAATTCCTTTCTGGTTGTCTCCAGGACTTTCTCCTTATAATAAATAAGCTGTGCATTCACATCCACCTGCAGATCTTTATATTCCAGCAGGGTACGCATTTTCCCGGCACGTTTTAAGACTGCTTCAATATGCATTTTTACAAGTGCCAGGGTAAACGGCTTCGTGATATAATCATCTGCGCCTTTTTCAAAACCACTCATCTGGTCTGCTATCGCCGACCTTGCAGACAAAATAATAACCGGAACTTCCGATATCTTTCGTATCTCTTTCAGTACGGTATATCCGGAAATATCTGGTAGCATAAGATCCAGAAGGATCAGATCCACCTTCTGTTTATTCTGAAGAAAATATTCCAATGCTTTGTTTCCTGTGAGCACAGTTTCCACTTCGTAATTCTGGATCCTCAGAAAATCCGAGATCGTCTGTGCCAGCTTTGGCTCATCCTCTACTACAAGAATTTCTATTTTTTTCACGGCTCTTTCCTCCCGCATTTTACCTTATTCATAATATCATTAGATTTTGATGGAAATATGAGGAAAATACATTTTTGTTACTATTTTATTACAGAATAATGAAAAAAGATACAAGAAACCGCCGCTAACAGCCTTTCCCTTAAAGAAAAATACTTCCTGCTATCCGACTTTCAAATATGCTTTAAGTCAGATAACAGAAAGTATTTGTACCAGATAAGGTATTTATATTAAATAAAGTATTCGATAACCTCTTCCACCGGAATTCTGGTCTTCTCGTTATAGACCAGCACCGCTTCCCGGGCGTCTGTCTTGCCTAAGGCATACAGGGCATCCTCCTCCCGGTTAAAATAATGAAAAGGAACTTCCCTGTTGTATTCTCTTGGATGCTCCAGATCAATACGGATATCCTTTTCTTCATAAGGTTCATCCCAGTAATAGGGGTCAAACAGCAGAATACTTCCATCCCTGACACCGGTAAGAAGCACATAATGAGGCTCATCAAGAAACAGCCTGACCACAGCAACACCGCCATGGCTCAATGCCTGGTTGATTCTGCTTCCTGCGCCTATGTATACATCCGCACCAGACAGATATTCACTGCTCACACTCATTGTTTCCAGGCTTCCATATTCATTCAGCCAGTTACTTAGAAACATCATCGCTGCCCTGGAGGTTCCCCTTTTTCCCGGAATGCCCTCCTTGCTGTAACAATCCAGGCAGTAGAGCATGGTGTTCCGGATCACCTCCGGCGGAATCTCGTCCCGCTCAAATAAATAGATGATCGCATTTAACATGGAGGTAGGTCCGCAATCGTATTCTGATATCTGATAGTGTAATGGATTTTTCATGTTTATTTTCTCCCGAAGTTATTCCACATCCAATGTCTGCGCGAGCACATTCAGCAGCTTCGCCACTTCAATCGGCTTCGCGGCGTAGGCATTCATCCCTGCATCAAAAGCGGCCTGGCGGTCTTCCTCGAAAGCATTAGCGGTCATTGCAACAATCGGTATTTTTGCCCGGGCATCCGGTAACTCACGAATTGTCCTTGCCGCCTGATATCCATTCATGACTGGCATCTGGATATCCATAAGAATCAGGTCATAGTATCCTATCGGAGCCTCCTGAAGCCGACAAACTGCCTCAGCTCCATTCTCCGCCAGTTCCACATAAATCTCGGTATCTTTCAGAATCGTAGTTGTAATTTCCGCATTCAGCGCATTATCCTCTACCAGCAGAATTCTTTTCCCTGCTAGGGAAACCTGTTTCGCCACTGAAGCAGCAGCCTGTCTGCATTCTGCTTCTGAAGCAAGCCGCAATGGAATCTCCACGGTAAAGCAGCTTCCTTCTCCTTGTGTACTTTCCACTTCAATGGTTCCATGCATCAAGTCTACAAAGGATTTCACGATGCGAAGTCCCAGTCCGGTGCCCATAATACCACTCTGTGCGGAATCCTTTTCACGGCTGAACGCCTCAAACAAATGAGGAAGGTAATCCTTTGCTATGCCCATTCCATTATCTTCCACCCTGAGCCGCAATATTATCTGTTCTGATGTCTGCGCCGGAAGCTCATCGATCGTGAGATGGATTTTTCCACCCGCCGGAGTATATTTCACCGCGTTACTCATCAGGTTCATAAGAATTTCACGTATTTTCGCCACATCACACATTACACTGGTATGAGAAAGCTGAATGTGACGTGTGATATCCAGATTTTTCCTTTCAATCTCATTTCTCAGAAGGATATCCATCGTCTCACTTAATTTGCGGGGATTCCACACCGTTTCATGCATGGTCTCCTTGCCATTCTCGATTCTGGATACTTCCAGCACATTTCCGATCAACGTCAGCAGGAACTGACTAGCCACCTTCAGCTTCTGCAGATAATCCCAGGTTATTTCCTTCTCCCCCCAATGGGCCTCAAGAAGTTCTGCATAACCAATAATGGCATTCATAGGGGTGCGAAGGTCATGGGACATGGCAAAAAGAAATGCTGACTTCGCTTCACTTCCTTCTTTCGCCTGCTGCAAAGCCCTCTTAAGCATCATCATATCGGAAACATCAATAAATGTAGTTACTGCCGCTCTTTCTCCATTGGGCATATAAATAGCCTTGGTCTTTGCCATTGCGTGGCACTCGTTTTTCTGGCCCTGATTGATAATACATTCATAATCCACTACCACATCTTCGCTGCGAAGCCGCCTTAATTTCTCACGTACCTCCGGCTCCGGATAATGTACCTTGGAAAGGATGATTCCCAGACTGTGCTGTGCTTCCTCTATATCCTTAACCCCATACATACGCAAAGCTTCCTTATTCATATGAATCACCCGGTGTCCCGGCAGTGTGTACGCCAACAGACCACAATTCTGCACATCCAGCAGATCCCGGTAATAATCCTCCTGCATAACCTGCTCTTTACGAAGTGTTATATTCTGCTCTGTAAGCCATCGCTCCGTTACCCTGCTCTTCTCCAGCCGCAGCATACCTGAAATATCCTGATGGATTCCTGTTACACTGATATAATTCTTCACTGACATATCACGGGAACCGCCGCAGCGGACCATCATTTCACCAGAAGCGGGATGTATGTAACGATAAACGATCTCTGTACACACTTCTGTCAGTTTATTCACATATTCCTGAAATAGCGCCTTATCATCTGGATGAATATGTTCAAAGAAAAAGGCAAGTCGTTCTTCGGCAGTCACTGGCTTCTGTATTCCCAGAAGCTCATCCATTACAGCATTTCCATAGAACCGTACAATCCGTTTACCCTCAAATTCAACCCGCCAGAGACCTATCCTTGCATTTTTCAAAATCTCTTTCTCATTGATCTGTTCCAGACTTTCCATAGAAATCATCTCCTTCTCCGTGTTTCTTGCAGACACTGATTTTGTTTTTCCGGTCGGTGATTCTCTTTTTTTCATTATAATAAAAATCCTGTAAATGTCCAGCTATTTTGCCTTCATTATCCAGCGCCTGTTTTTCTTTTATTGGCTGCACTCTAAATTGTGCCCGATTTTTACAAGACTTTTTCATACTTTTGTAGTATAATTATGCTACAGAAAAAAAACTTAAACCTGGCTATACACTTTTACTTCAGAAAGGAGAATTACCTTGAAAGAAAAAAAAGCCCCCGTCTGTCAGGGCTCTCGTTATTTTTTCTATATTTTGATGCTTGCCATTCTTGGGTGGTTTCTTTATATGCAGATTTTCGGAACTGACGAACGAACACCTGATACCAATTCCGGTTCCGTTCTCTACTCCGGCACCTTCACCTGGCAAAAAGCAGATGGAACCAGCGAAGAAATCACGGTTCCCGGTGATTATAATCTTCCAGCTGGTCAGACCATGGTGATCACCACCATACTTCCTCTGGATTTTAACGAAACCTCTTTCGCCATCCGCTCCTCCCTGCAGGATGTAGATTTCTATGTGGGCGGCGAATTGCGGGAGCGTTACAATACCCATGATACCCGCCTGGTTGGGAAAAATTCTGCCAGCCGCTATGTATTCTGTCCGGTTTCTTCCGAAGATGCAGGCAAAGAGCTCCGGATCGAGCTGACTACCTACACTACTAATTATTCCGGTATCGTCAACTCCGTTTACTGTGGCAACAAAGCAGATATCTGGCAGGCCATTTTCAATCAATTCGGTCTTCCTACATATATCGCTTTCTTCATCCTGTTTGCCGGGCTGATCACTATTTCATTCAGCTTTGCGCTTGGCGCCATTTACCACACGCGCTTTGATATGGAATACCTGGGCTGGTGCATGGTCATGGGCGCTATCTGGATGCTTGGGGAATCTAAGATTCGCCAGCTGCTGGTTCCAAATGCGTCTTCTCTTGGTTCCTTATGCTTCGTCATGATCATGCTGTGCCCCATTCCCCTGCTTCTCTATGCGGACAGTGTCCAGCAGGGGCTTCACCGCCGCCTTTACAGGTATATAGGTGGAATTGCAGTTCTCAACTTTGTCGTCTGCACCAGTCTCACTGCCCTGGGCATCGCAGATTATATTGAGACGCTTCCGGTTGCACATATTATACTTACTGTGACATTTTTAACTATTTTTATTCATCTCTGCCTTTACATCCGTACAAGCCAGAGCCGCACTGACCATCTTCTGCTTCTTGGCCTGCTGCTTGCCTTGCTTTGTGTTGCAGTGGAAATGATTTCCGCATATTTTGTCCCAGTACTATCTGGTATTTTTATCGGTATCGGCATGCTCATTCTGTTTTTTGTAAATATTATCCGCACCTCCAGCCATGTCCAGGACATGGAACTGCAACGCCAGAAGCAGGAACTTCTGGAAAAGCAGAAGCAGACCGAAAAAATGTCCCTGCAGATGATGCAGACGCTTGCTACAACCATTGAGGCAAAAGACGAATACACCCGCGGTCATTCCCACCGTGTAGCAGAGTACTCCGCATTGATTGCCAAAGAGCTAGGCTGGGCTCCTGAAGATGTGGAGCATATCCGGCACGCCACTTATCTCCATGATATCGGTAAAATTGGTATTCCTGACCAGATTCTGAACAAGCCTTCCCGGCTGACCGATGAAGAATATAATCTTATAAAGAGACATACGGTTATTGGTGCAGAGATCCTGAAAGATGTTACTCTGATTCCTCATGTGATTGAAATTGCCCGGAACCATCATGAACGTTTTGATGGTAAAGGCTATCCGGATGGACTGACTGGAACTGATATTCCCCTTCACGCACGCATCGTAGCAGTTGCAGACAGCTATGATGCCATGAATTCCCGCAGGATTTACCGAAATGCCCTCCCGATAGAAATGATCCGGGAAGAAATCAGTAAGAACCGTGGAACACAGTTTGACCCGGAAATTGCAGATGTTTTCCTTAAACTGCTGAATGAAAACCGTCTTTCCCAGATTGATTCCTCCGCAAACGCATCTTCTGCCGAGACAGTCACCCTGTCACAGCCAGAACTGGAACACACCATTAATAAGTTTATATCTGATGTGGTTACCACCATCAAGAGCCAGGAGGATACCAAAAGCTACGATTTCCTTACCGGTCTTCCCATGCGTAGTCTGGGTGAACGGCTGATTGCAGAACTAATGCAGAAGCACAATGGCTGCCTTATTTTCCTGGATATGGATAACCTGAAAAAGATCAATGACATCCACGGACACAAAGCTGGTGACCGTGCATTGAAAAATCTGGGCAATCTGCTTTCCCGTTACGCTACAGACGGAATCGCCTGTCGTCTTGGAGGTGATGAATTCCTTCTGTTCCTGCCCGATGTAACTGCTGCGTCTGTATCCGAAATAATGACTGGATTATTTAAGCAATTCCACTCCATTGCAGAAGCAGATCCTGAGATCCGATATGCTGCATTATCTGCCGGACTATACATGTGTACAATCAGTGATACATTTGCAGACTGCTATTCCAAAGCAGATAAAGCTCTCTACTACGTGAAACAAAATGGGAAAAACCAGTTTTCCTTCTACCAGCAGATCAGCTACCAGAAGCCAGATGCACCTGGCATTGGCAAAGATCTGCGACAGGTTGCGAATACACTTCGGGAAAGTGGTAACTACTCCGGCGCCCTTGACCTCAGCTACCGGGATTTCTCCAGACAATATGAATATATGCGGCAGCTCATTGTCCGCAGCAACTGTCATTGTTATCTGGTCATGGTCACCATGGAAACCACGGTGGATACCCTTCCTCATATTGAAGAAATCGAACAGGCCCTTTCCCAGATGGAACAAGCGATCCGCAAAACCATCCGAAGGGTAGATATCTGTACCAGATACAGCGCCATGCAATATCTGATCATCCTGTTCGAGCCTATGGAAACGGAAATCCCCAATATTATGGAGCGTATTTTCATGCAATATTACAAGCAGACGGAAAACTATGATTTCCATCCAGGGTATGAATATCTGACCATGTCGGAGAATGGTGACACACCAACCGGCAATGAAATGGCCGATACAAAATAAACAATACTATTTAGAATTTTTCAAACACACTCTACTGCAGCCACCGTCTCATCACATCCCGCAGCCTTGTCATATCCAGCGGCTTGGCAATATGCTCATTCATTCCCGCATTCTTCGCCAGCAGGATATCTTCTGCAAATGCATTCGCCGTCATGGCTACGATAGGGATTTCTTTCCCATCCGGCCTGTGAAGAGAACGGATCGCAACAGTCGCCTCATACCCATTCATAACCGGCATCTGAATATCCATAAACACAAGGTCATAGTATCCCTCATTAGCTGCTGTCATCATTCCAACAGCATCTTTCCCATTCTCCGCTGTCTCAATAATAGCGCCTGTCATTCCGATAATTTCCTGGGCAATTTCCCTGTTCAGGTCGTTGTCCTCCACCAGCAGGACTCTCTTGCCCGTATAATCACAATTGGAAATATCCTCCAGGTAATGTCTGGCTGCAGCGCTTGGTTTTCCCTGGATAATATTCTTAAGCGTTGCTGTCAGGCGTGAACGGAACAACGGCTTGGCAATAAACTCGTCCACGCCGGCTTCCCTGGCCTCCTGCTCAATCTCCGCATAATCATAAGCAGACAAAATAATGATCGTCACATCATTTCCTACTTTTTTACGGATCTGCCTGGTTGTCTCGATTCCGTCCATCCCCGGCATTTTCCAGTCAATGATAATGGCAAAATAATTGTCATCCCTCTCATATCGCTCTGTTGTCCGTGCCACTGCCTCCGCACCGGAAGTTACCCATTCCCCATCAATACCGATCTCATTTAAAAGTGCCACTGTGTTTTCACAACAGTCCCTGTCATCATCTACCACAAGCACTGGCAGATTGATCAGCTCATCAATTGCTTTGATTTCTTTATTCTGCTGCTTCAGGAAAATGGTGATGGTAAATTTACTTCCTTTACCAGGAGCACTTTCCACCTTAATATCGCCATTCATCATCCTGGCAAAATTTCTGGCAATCGCCATACCAAGACCGGTTCCCTGGATTTTGGAAGTTCTTTTATCATCTGCGCGGGTAAATGGCTCAAACATCACCTTCTGGAATTCTTCCGTCATTCCAATACCATTGTCCTGCACCACGAATTCATAGCAGCCAAGACCGGTTGAATTGGTGGGGAGCTCCCGGATGGTAAATTCAATTCGTCCGCCATCTGGTGTATATTTCACTGCATTTGACAAAATATTGGTGACCAGCTGCTGGATACGCATGCTGTCACCGCATACATCTTCGTGCTCGATCCGGTTGATCCGGATATTGAATTCATGATGGTGCAGGTCTGTCTGCGCTTTCGTCAGGGAAACCAGATTATCACAAAGATCAGACAGATTGAACTCCTCTTCCACCAGCGCGATCTTTCCACTTTCAATACGTGACATATCCAGCACTTCATTGATTAGGCTGAGAAGATGGCGGCTGGACTGGGTGATTTTTCCCAGACAATCTACCACACGATCCTGATTCTCAATATTCGCTCCTGCGATCGCTGTCATTCCCACAATGGCATTCATAGGCGTACGGATATCATGGGACATATTGGACAAAAATTCCGTTTTGGCCTTGCTGGCCCGCTCTGCTGCCTCGTAAGCCTCGCGAAGTGCCTTCCTGGACTGGATCTCCACCATTTTTTCTTCCGTGATATCCTGTGACATAAGCAACACAGCACGTACTTTTCCCTTTTCCTTTTCAGACCAGGACAAAGGCGTGATTGCAACGGATTTAAACTGTTTTTCATCTTTGGAGCAATATTCAAAACGGTAAATATCATCTGTTTTTTTCAGGTTCTCCCGTATATTTTCCGGGGAAAAGGCCTGTTCCAGCGTAAGATCTGTGGAAACGGTCTTAAATCTTGACGCCATTACTATCACAAAATCGTGATATGCCCCAGTTGGTGCATAAACAGAATCTTCCAGACTCTGACTGTAAAAATGATAAATATCTTCTTCAAAATCACATGCCGCATAACGGTCTACCAGTTTTACCGTTCCCTGAATCAGCAGATCCATAATCTTATTTTTCGCGCTCAGCTCCTGGCGCTGTGCATCCACCTGCTGTGTGTATCGCAAAAGTTTCTCTTCTTTATCTACATTCACGAAAATACCAGCCATACGGTAGGCCGCTCCATCTGGACGTCTGGTGATCTCGGCGCTGTCCTAAAACCATTCATAGCTGCCGTCAGCCAGGCGCATGCGGTATTTTACATCATATTTTCTCTGATTGGTCTTATCCGCGATAGCACCGAAAAATGCTTCCTCTACCCCAGCCCGATCATCTGGATGAATGGAAGCTTTCCAAATATCCAGCTGGTTTGGAAAATCCAATGTGTCATGGTATCCCAGCATGGCACGAAATTCATGGCTGAAAAAAACGGACTTATATTTCCCATCTCCATCACACTCCACTGACCAGAATCCGGAACGGATTACCTGGTTCACCAGCTTCAGGTTCTCCTGCATGTGATCCATATGTGCGGAAAGCACCCACATGGGAACTCCCTTTGCATCTACCGTGTCCGTCTTATAACAGGTTATATCCAGCGGTATTCCATCCCGGGACATAATCTGCATTTCCCCATGCCCCTGGATTTTCTGGAATCGGCCGCACTCTACGAAGGAGCTATTTTCCCCGTAAACCACATTTTTCAACGAACCAGAGGTTACCTGCATGAATTCCTCATAGCTGTATCCCAGGTTGTGCAGGAAATACTGGCTTATATATGCAATTGTCATCTGTTCATCATAATATCCTGCGATAAATCCTACCGCATGATTGTTCTGGATTGCCGTCTGGATTGCCCCGTATGTCTCCTCACATAGCTGGGGCTCCACCACTGAATACAGAAGTTCCTCTTTGTATAGCTGGTTATTCATTCTAAATTTGCACCGTACTTTCTATTACAACATATTTATGGATAATCTATAAAAAGGAATCCTGCCCGGCAGGGCTTTTTATGTAACAGAGCATTCCAATGAAATTTCCTATTATATAAAAAGCGCGTACTGCAGTATTCACCATAGTACGCACTTATCCCTATTTCGTTCATTCTGCAGCTGGCTGCCATTTTACAGGCCCTATAGTTTTGCGTCACAGCCTTTCGGCTGCTTTGCCCTTATATTCAATTGCTCGCCGTCTGCCCCGCAGGGTGCGGCTTAATGTCTTTTTTACACACGCTAGAGCGTGTTTGAAAAAGGCTTTCTGCAAGATGTGCGTCACAATTTGTGGGAGATTTTGTCCGATTGAATGAGGCGTAGCGGGCTACGCCGACTGAAAGAGGGCAAAATATACCGCAAAGTGGGGCGTGCAGATTGCAGGAATGATTTTTCAAACACGCTCTAGAGCGCTCAGACTATTGTATATAATATTGGTTAGGATTGCAATTGTTTTTTTATAATCAGCGTAAGTATTTTTGTTATAAATTTACATTATGCTTCTACAGACTCTATAAACCAGACAAAGTTCTCATTACCAGATCCACATCCTTATTTTCAAGTTCCTGAATAATATGAAGATATGTCTTCTGTGTCGTCGTCATACTCGCATGCCCTAATCTGCGCGCTACGCTTGCAATTGATACACCAGCAAACAATAATAATGACGCATGTGTATGCCGCAAGCCGTGAATCGAGATTACTGAAATACCACATTTTTTACAATGTCTTGTAAGTACGTCATTTACTGTGGAGTTATAAATCTTAGCATCTCCCACAAAAATAGGTTTATCTTCTGGAAGCCCCTTCGTCAGCTCGGAAAATTTAACAACGATCTGCCAGTCTATTTGAATTTTTCGTACAGAAGATTTGTTTTTCGTTGGCAGAAATCCTCCTTCTCCTTTGTAATCCCATGTTTTACTAATTGACAAGGTTTGTCTGGAAAAGTCAAAATCTGACGGTGTAATAGCAAGAGCTTCCGAAAAACGCATTCCGGTCTTTGCAACTAAAAGAATAAACCAATCCCAGTTTGCCTTTTCCTTTATATCTAAATCAGCAATTAAAGTGTGAAGTTCAAACTGATTCAGATATTTGATTTTTTTAGCACGTGGTGTTTTTCCCTTGATAATTGCCTTTCTGGTTGGATCCCTTTCAATCAAGCCCTCATCTACTGCGTCCAAAATTGCACCTTTTAGCTGATGATGGAAATCTAAAGTTGTCTGTCTTTCATGTTCTTTCGCGTAATCATTCAACAGCTTCTGATATGCCGTTCTTGTTAGTTCCGAAACTCTCAATGCAGGTACCAGTTTTTCCACCCATTTTTGTGTCATCAGGTACTTCGCCATTGTTGCTTCCCGAATTGCCCCACGTTTGTATATTTCTACCCACTGTGCATAATAATCACAAAATAGCGCTGAATTGCTCATATCATTTTGCATAAGTTTCCTCCATTTTCCCAAATCACTTACGCTGACATAAACAATAAAAATAGTCGTAAATCTTTATGCTGTCATTAGCAGTGGCTTGACTTCTTCCTCCAACGTTTTTTTCAACTCTTCTATCAACCGCTTATAATAAGTATATTTAGGCAAAGGTCTTTCCTGTGTTTCATAATAACTAGTATAATCTGCGGTTGACTTGATTACACTCTCATTGGGAATTTGTCCATTTCTATAATGAACTGCAGCATACATAACATCCTCTTTCGAAGCATGCCAGGTTCTGCAAAAATCAGTAATGATTCGCTCCACGCAATCTTGTTTCGTATTTTCCACAATATTCAGAATAGACTGACCCTTGTACTTTTTCTCATCCACCTCAATTTCATCTATTAACGTAGACATAATATCCGCAACTTTTTCATTATTCTTACGTAATTCTTCTACATACTGCCTTACTTCTGCAATCTTCTTCTGCCGTTCCTCTGGAGTAACTGCTTCTTCTCCCTCAGACGGAGTGACAATATTTTGAATCAAATTGATGATATATTCATAATCAATTTGGGTATGGCTATACGCCATTAATTCATAGTCTGGATCTGGAACCGGATCAACTTTGTCGTCCGTACCTGGATCAGGACGAATTTCTTCCATTACATTTTTATAATGTCCCACATAATCCTCATATTCTGCTTCCGTTATGCCATATTGCTCCAACATCGTATCATCGTATTTGGTAAAGGACTTTAACTCTGCAAACAGACTATCAAAGGACTGAAACAATTTGGCAAATATTTTCTTTTAAAGACATATTTGGAATTTCGGAAGGAGTTTTTGCACAAACCCTAAGTGCCAAAAGAGCTTTTCGGAATGCAGGTTCCACTTCTTCCCACTCTGCCATTATTGCTATTCCCGTACTTCCCGCTGAATATAATTTTATTGCATTATCTACACTTGATTTAAACAGCTTTGGAGCCTGGAAAGTCACAATCTGTCCATATGTTTTATTTTTATCCAAAATACGGTTAGTCCTGGAAAATGCTTGAATCAGATCGTGTGGTCCCATGGGCTGTCTATCGATGAATATGGTAGACATACATGGCGCATCAAAACCTGTCAACAATCTGTCTACTACAATCACCAGATCTAGCTGTTCGCTTCTTCTCTTATACTTTGGCGCTTTTCTGGCAAGCCTTTTATTTAAATTTGCATTATATCCCTGTATCTGCGAAACATCGTATTTCGTACCAAACATACCATTATAATCATCCAGAGATTTCTGCATTTTTTCCTGGTTTACGCAGGAGCCATCCTCATTTTCTGTTACCGAATAGGTAATGGCAAATTTGGGAAAATCTGGAAGCACCTGTTTCATTTTTTCATCAATTACAAGAGAAGTTTCCCCATTTTTTACTCTGGTCAGCAGCTCATAATATTTCTGGGCAATAGGAATCGAACTTGTTGTAAGCATGCCCTCATATGTCTGTCCTTTTCCATTCTGAAAGCCAAGTTTGTGATAGGATTTGTTCAAAATAATATCCAAAACTTTCAACATATGAGTTTCATTTTCATATGCTTTGCTGTCAGTTTCATCTGCAATATGCTTTGGTCCATTATGCTCTACCTGGAATCCTAATACAGATTTATCATGAATTGCATTCTGTATAGTATAACGGTGAAGACATTCTCCATATAAATCTTTTGTTGTTCGAGGCAAATCTCCCATCTGTGGATAAGGATTTTCTGAAAATCTTGGCGTTCCAGTAAATCCATACCACAAAGACCGTCTGAAAAAGCGTTCCAGTTCTCTTTTCATTTTCGGCGTAACGGCTCTATGACATTCATCTACAACAAATGCAATTTTCAAATTTTTAATCTTTGTATACTCCGGAGTATCTTCCTGAAGCCTTTTTCCTATCAGAATCTGCATTTTCTGGATTGTAGTCACAATAACCTGGCGGTCACCTGATTTCAGCTTTTTCTTCAGATCCCCCACATTATTTGTTTCATCCACATCTATCAGATCATTATTTGCATATGCCTGAAATGCCATAGTTGTCTGTGCATCCAGATCCTTCCGGTCTATCAGAAATATAGCTTTATCAATTGCAGGGATATCCATCAATAAATTTCTGGTTGCCTTATAGGATGTCAACGTTTTCCCAGATCCGGTTGTATGCCATACGAACCCAGACTTTCCTTTTTTTGAGGCATCCCGTATAGATTCAATCGCATGAATCTGATATGGGCGAAGGAGAATCAGCTGCTTTGCAACCTCATCCAGAACTGTATATCTGGCAATCATTTCATGTGCTTCTGGAATTCGAAGAACGCTCTTTGCAAAAGCCAGATAATCAGACACCGGATTATTCTCCTTATCTACCCAGCCGCTCATAAATTCTGCCTTCAGTTCATTTTCCCCAGCAGCTGCAAAATACTTGGTGTCTGCACCATTACTAACAACAAACATCTGCACCGCCGAAAAAATACCAGTAAATTTTCCTTCTGCAATATATTTTTTTATCTGTCGAAAGCCTTCCATATAGGAATGATGCTTATTTTTTAATTCTATATGTATCATTGGCAGACCATTAATCATCAAGGTAACATCAAACCGCCGGTCTCTCTCCGCAGCCCTGCTGTCCTCATCCGTTTTTAAAGCATTATACTGATTAATTACCTCATACACACTACTTCCACCAGCTATATGTTCGTGATTCATCACTACAAGATGCAGTTTTTCCGTATCCCGCTGTACATGAACCTGAACTTTCCCATTTTCACCAACCAGCCACTCACCAGCCTTATAAAATGAGGGAAATTGCAACTGGTTCTTTACCTGCTCAAACTCAGAATCAGACAGCCCTTTCCCATTTAGCCTGTCCTTATTATTCTGTTCCAGAATATATCTGAAATTTGCCCATAAATCAGACTCCGTTTTCAAATCATCCCGGTAAACCCACTGAGATTCCCCATAAACCAATTGATCAATTAACTTTTTCTCTATCATTGACTCTAATTCTGGCATAGTTATGTTCTCCTTTGTGATTAATTGTTTGAAAATGGTGTTTTTCGCATGTAAAAAGAATAATTGCACTTCCGCTGGTGAAGAGTGATGAGGTGATCGAGAGATTGAAAATATTCTCCCACTTTCTTTTGTTCTTCAAAACTCGGCAAGCAAACCGATGTATCTGACAATTGCGTAATCGTATAATGTGCTATTGTTCCTACATGGGAAATACTTGCTAAATAGTTTCTGAATGTTGGCGAAAAGAAAAATTCATATAAAAAATATGGATGAAACTTTCCCTTATTTTTTATCCATAATAAGTCTGCATCCTTTGTATAAAGTGGCTTGTTATCCGGCACAATATAAGGTTTTCCAACCGATCCGCCGCCAGTAACAAGAACATCCCCTTGTTCTAATTTTCCGGATATATTTGAGAGCTTTTCATACAGTTCTTCTGAAATAAATGCTTTCTCATTTTCGGTTCCATTAATTGCAGCCATTACATCACTAGATCTATAAAAAGGCACACCTTTTGAAGTCCACTCCTCTTTATGAACTCGTGACGCAGATTTCAATTCTGTTATTTCCCCCAACTTACGCTGTTCCCAAGCGCATGTCTATAATCTGTCTCTTACCACCATTAACGTATATCCCAACAAATTTTGTCCTCTCCATTTTTCTAAATCAAACCGGTTTGGATCTTTCATAGACAATCCAATTCCCCATATCCTGTCTTTTACAGCACATTCGGCCAAGATATTATTCTCAGTTCCTTTCAGCTTTATCTTCAGTTCTTCATTTTGGGCGAATTTTTCTATTAGACCTTCATAAACAATAAGCTGACGGATTCCATTCCAATAACTATCATTATAATTTTTTACTTGGCGTCCTAATGTCTTTATTACTGCCACATCCGCTGTTTTTAATATTTCTTTTGCAATATCAGTATCTCCAAAGCAAACCGCCTTTTTATACATCATATATTGTTCCATTGATCTATAATTAACACCATCTACTTTAAATTCAGACAAATACCAATTGCTTAAATATCCATTTTCTTCCTCTGGATTGTGAAAACATATAATTTCCATATCAAAGCTTTCCTACCTTTTTTACTGCAAGTTCCAACTCTAGATCATGAAGCCCATAATAAGCCTTTTCTAGAAATTTCAATGGCACTTTATCAATGACTTCTGTGCTAGAAATGTTATAGTACCATTGATAGTAAGCATAAAATTCGCCAATCCAATCAGGCATAAACCCTTGCATTGCTTTCCCCGGTCTTTCCACGTACTTCTCTGTTTCAAAAAAATACTCTAACAATTCTCCTGCATTCATTGTATTTATGTATGCTTGAGATTCGTCTATATATTTTCTGGTTTTACTTTTCATGTAGTTTTCAATAAAGTCTTCCGTATCTTTATCAGGAAATTTCTGTGTATATAAATCAAACAGCTTCCCTTGATTTTCTACTACATCATCTAAATATGCTTTCGAATATGCCTGCATATCAATCACCTCACAAAAGTGTGCTGAATACATTTGTTACCTTATTTGCATCTGAATCAATCAACTTCCGCATTTTCTCTCTGGCGGTAATATCTCTTTCATTGTAACGATCATTAAATTCTTCAAATGAGACCGAAATAAGATCATCTTCCATCTCTTGCAATCTTGAATATCCAATTTCTGACTTTATACAATACTGAATTCCCAATCCGCCTAATGAAAGAAGTTCTTCCAATATATCAATATCAATTTCATCCCGCACAAATGCTTTTGCAATATAAAAGTACGAAGCATTTGCCCGCCATCCTTTTATTACATCATATCCATCCGTATCTATACCATATTTTTCAATAAATTTTGCTGCCAGCACTCTATACCTTTTTGAATCAGCCGCTTCCCGATGTTTCATCAATTCTGCCAGCCATGATAAAACACTCACAGACTGAAAATCCAGTATTTTTAGATTGTCCGTCAGCAACTCATACTTATGAACCCATCCATTAGATTTATCCGGTCTGCATACTGCCCATTCTTTAGCCAGATCAATGTTTTCTGTTAAGTAAAATCCCTTTCCATAGTCATGTTTTTCTTCTCCAAGACTATATTGAGGCTGAACAATCTTGTTGGGGCTACCATGAAATAATATAATCTTTCCCATAAGCAATACCTTTTCTTATACAAACATTTTTTCAAGCATATATTTTTTCACTTTTTTCAATTCTTCCTGCTTCCGCTGGTGAAGAGTGATGAGGTGGTCGAGGGTATTTAAAAAGTTTGCAATTTTCTTTTGTTCTTCTAATTTCGGCAGCAAAAATTCAAAAGCACAAACCTCTATTGTAGATATACTTGCTTGATTAACAGCAGGTTTTGCAATAAGTCTAAACCACTTTCTACTTGTCTCATTTTTTAGTAAATGGAGAAGAAAATAAGGAACAATATTCTGAGATTTAGCTCTTATGTTTAATAAGTTCATTCCATGATATATTTCTCCAAAATCAGCAGTATATATAGCTGTATTAGCAATGTATGGCAGACTATTTATATGGCTAAATAAAATATCTCCATCTATCAATTTATAGTTCTCGTTAATATCTTCTGAAGAACCTAATTTGTCAGTGTTTATTATTCCTGACGAGATGCTTTCAATCCTTGTTATTTTATATCTGTGGTTTCTTTTTCCATCTGCCTTATAACTATATCCATTTCGAATAAACTCAGTAACATCCCCCAACTTACGCTGTTCCCAATCATCTCCATACCCCTTAAATCTGATCTTCGGTTTTCCCATATCCATCACCCCTTCATTTCCCCGATCAACTCACTCAATGATGCCATTATGTTTTCATCATCTGATGTCAATTCCTCCAAAAGTGACAGAAATTCCCCCTGCACCTGCTTAATTTCGCTATCCGTTTTCTTCATTTCCACCAATAGTGCATTTAAATCAATTTCTTCCTCTTTTTCAAAATTATCCACATAGCGGGGGATATTAAGATTAAAATCATTTTTCTCAATGTCTTCAAAGCTGGCAAGAAATGTCTCTTTTTCCACTGTTTCTCTTCTACTGTATAATTCAAGAACTTCATTAATATGTTCATCTGTCATTTCATTTTGTTTCTTACCTTTGTTGAACTTCTTTGAAGCATCTATAAACAATACATCCCGACCATCTCGGTGCTTCTTCAGCACAATAATACAGGTAGGAATAGATGTATTATAAAATAAATTTGCAGGTAAACCAATCACAGCGTAAATATTACCTGAACGAAGTAATTTTTCTCTTATTTTCCCTTCAGCAGCACCACGGAAGAGAACTCCGTGAGGTAAAACAATCGCCATTGTTCCATTACTCTTTAAATGATACAAACCATGAAGTAAAAATGCATAATCCGCTTTTGATTTCGGAGCCAGTACCCCATAATCACTGAATCTTTCGTCCTGCAAAAAACCCTGTGCGGCACTCCAATGTGCTGAATATGGTGGATTCATAAGAACCATATTAAAATCCGTTTCTTCATCTGTAGGCCAGTCCTCATCCAGTGTATCACCATTTCGCAGTTTCTGATTCTCTGCTGCAACACCATGCAAAATCATATTCATTCGTGCCAGATTATAAGTAGACGTATTCAATTCCTGTCCATAATATCCAATATATCTTGGAGCTGCTGCATATTTTTTCACGTTTAAAAGCAACGATCCCGAACCCATACATGGGTCATATACAGACAATCCCCTTTTATCTTCCTGCCCCGAAATCGCAATTCTGGTCAAAATCTTGGATACTGCCTGTGGTGTGTAGAATTCTCCAGCTTTTTTCCCTGTCTCTGACGCAAACTGACCAATCAGATATTCATAAGCATTCCCCAGTATTTCCTCGTTTGAATTCAATAAATCAGCTTTATCAATTTCTTTAATCAGACTGACGACGGTATCACTTTGCTTCTGATCCCCAGTTCCCAAACGGTTGGAATACAAATCAATATCCGCAAAAAGCCCTGCAAACATAGGATCACTTTGTTCAATAGTATTAAATCCCTTCTGCAACTGTTCACGGCTAAAGCAACTATTCCGTGCTGCATCTGCAAAATAAGTATAGGTAAGCTCCGGTTCCATCACATAATGGCACTCATCCATCATTGCTTGCTTTAAATCTCCTGCACCTTCACTTTTCAATTCTTTTTCATAAACATTTAAAGCTTCTTTTAGAGATTCCGGTTTGCCATTGCGGATCATATCATACGCTTTTATAAGAAAAGAATCCGATAGATATTTATAAAAAACAATTCCCAGCAAATAGTTTTTGTATTCATTCGCATCCATTTTAGAACGGAGAATGTCCGCACCACTCCATAATACACTGATTAAATCCTTACTATTTCCCACTTCTGCCATCTCTTAATCCTCCGTTTTATCCTCGTTTATAACACAATTCTTGAATTTGCTTTTCCGCCCTACTTTTTAACATACCTCTGATTCCTGCTATTCGGCTTCTCCGGAATTGTCATCTCCACAACTCCAAGCTTCAATGCCGGATTCATGTAATTTTTCCGGAATGTCTCCCGCGATTTTATGCCCAGATTTTCCATAATTGCAACCGCCGTATAAGGAACATCATATTCCATTACATCCAGCATTCGCTTTACATATTCACTTAATTCGGCATTTGATTTTTTCATCTGCAAAATAACCTGATCCAGGATCCCGTCAATCTGTTCCAACATAAATTCAATGAATACATTAGAATCTCCACGGACATGGCATCTGGCAATCGCATCATAATACTCACTTTGAAATTTTTCAATCTGACTCTCCAATGGGATATACTCAAAGATGCTTCTCCACCTATACAGCAGTACAGTATGCCATAATCTTGCCATTCTTCCATTTCCATCAGCAAAAGGATGAATAAATACAAATTCGTAATGGAATACAGCTGACAGAATTAAGGGATGCACGTTTTCCCGGTTTGCCTTCATCCAGGAAAATAAATCTTTCATAAGTTCTGGTACCATATTTGGCGGTGGTGCAACAAAAATGCATTCCTCACCGTCAAAAACTCCCTCTTCACCTCTGCGGAAAGTTCCTGATTCTTTCACGATCCCCGCCGTCAAAATTCTATGGATTCGTTTTAATTCTCCAATACTATATGGATTAATTTCTTCAATTTTTTCATATGCTTCATAAGCATTTTTTACTTCCTGGATTTCCAGTCTGTCTCCCAGCACAAATTTTCCATTAATAACATCCCTTACTTCCGACAATGAAAGAGAATTTGCTTCAATTTTCAATGAAGAATGAATCGATTTTATTCTGTTGTTTCTTCTGAGATGCGGTTTCGTATCCAGTTGGTAATGGCTGGTGATGTTTCCTACCTTCTCAGAGATAGAAGCCACATAATCAAGCATTTTATTTGTAATTGTAAAAGGTGGGGCATAGTTTTCCATGTGTTTTCACCTCATATCTTGCTTATTATCTTGCTTATTATCTTACCACATTTCCCATTGCTTATACAATTAGTATTTGTTTGCAATAAAAATCCGACCTCATATATTACATATCGTTACGAAATGAGAAACGGCTACAAGGCTTGATTTACAAGGTTTGCAATCGTTTTTTAATCATTTAACTGTCAAAGATAGGATTGTACCATATTTTCCATAACCCCACCAAAATTTTGTCGTATTCTGACTGATATTTCCATCCAATATCAATTGTAGAATTCATGAAAAAAGCACTTTAACCTATCGGCTAAAGTGCTCATCTTTACATTCCCATTTCTTCCATCTCTTTTAACATAAATTCTTCTAGTCTCTTCTTATCTGGCAAATGCAGCATATATGTTGATACAAATAATTGATTATCCATACCTGATAACGCATATTCAACCATTTGTGAACCTTTATCTGTGCAAAGAAGTATTCCTACAGGTGGATTATCCCCTTCATTCATTTCATTTTTCTTATAATAACCTACATAAGCATTGAGCTGTCCTAACTCTTCGTGCTTAAATTCATCATTCTTAAGTTCAATAATGACATTACAATGTAAAATGCGATTATAAAAAACAAGGTCAATAAAATAATACTTATCATCTATTATAATACGTTTTTGCCTGGCTTCAAAACAAAATCCCTCACCAAGTTCAAGCATAAACTCCTGCAAATGATCCATAAGTGCCTGTTCTAAATCAGATTCAGACACTGCTTCCTTCGCATCCAGCCCCAAAAATTCAAATGTAAATGGATCTTTTATCGAAAGCATTGTTTTGTTTCCACTACCTTCGGATTTTTTTAATAATAATTCAGGCTTTTTACTTATGCCAGCTCTTACATAAAGATTGGTCTTTATCTGTCTGCGAAGTTCTCTCACATTCCAATTACACTTCATACATTCTGTTTCATAAAAAAATCTCTCAAAGGCATCTGCCAGTCCCATAATCTCACGTATATGCGAGAACGATAAGTTATTGACCAAAACATCTGGAGCTGTGACAAATTGGTTCGACACTGTCGAACTTTTTCCAAAATCTGGTAATTCAAATTCGCTCGACACAGTCGAACCAATTTGAGGATATACTTTATAAAACTGTCTACAAACCTTGAAAAGAGTTGCGTTCATTCCTTTTTTATTAATTCTATTTTCCAAATTTTTCAAAAGATGTGAACCATATTCAGCTCTGTCACTACCATCTTGTTCATATTCAACTATATAATATCCAATTGCCCAATTTCTCAATGTCATAAGCTGATTTACAGCACTTTTCGCCGCCGAACTCGCTTTATCATTTATCTGTATAATGCTATCTGCCAGCAATTGAAATTCCATTAACTAACCTCCAATAGATTATCTTACAATAATTATAGAAATGCTTTCTTTACTTCTTCTTTCTGATCCGATGTATTTCTTTTCTAGCCTTGCCACTATTCCATCAAATATTCCTCAATCACACACTCATGCTCTTTTGTCTTCTTATTATAATTCACTCCCACCAGCAAAATATTTCCCCTGTAACCTTCCAGACTTCTGCAATACTCCTTCTGCTTAATCTGGCTGATCAGCTCTTCTATATTTTCGCTTCTGCTTAAAAACTCCTGTATATTCAGGGAAATCGTATTATATTTGTTTCTGTATATTTCAAAATCCTTACTTTTCGAGATTTCAAATTTTGAAAAAAGTTCTCTGGAATCACAGCCTTTGCTGTAATATGCAGTCAGCATATTCGCGGCCAGCGATTTTCCGAATCTGCGTGGTCTGCTGACGCAGACATAACTTTGCATTGTATTCATAACCCGGTTGGTATATTGGATCAAGCCGGTTTTATCTACATAAATTTCAGAATTTACACTTCTGGCGAAGCTTTCATTTCCCTGACTCAGATATCTTCCCATATTCGCCTCCCGGGTTGTAATTCCCACCTATATTTCATCGGAATATCTTGCTTATTATCTTATCACATTTCCATCTGCTTATACAATTGGTATTTGATCGCCGCCAAACTCTTTTCCGAATCATATAAATACAGCCATCAGCACAAAAAAAATCCCGGCATTTCTGCCGGGTACTGCAAACTCATGATGCCAGGGGCAAAAAGTCAGAAAGCTGTTCCTGCCTGCATCATTCAATATTTTTTCTCATTCTCAGCATCTGCACTGCGCCTTCCACTGGACGCCTGTCACACATCTTCACATCCAGTTTTCCCTGGCAGATGCAGCCCAGAGATTTGCGCAGCAGGGAAAGATACTCCTCCGGCGCCGCCTTCGTCAATATGGATCCGGAAAAATATACTGGAATTTTTTCATGGGAAAATTGAAGATTCCTGACCGCCGCATCAATGGTGTAAGCTGCACATTTCACCATCCGGTTCGCCAATACCTCTGTTTCTGGATTGTACCGCTGAAAAAGTGCAAAAAACAACTGGATGATTTTCTGATGCAATTCCCTACTCTCCGGGTCATCCACGCTTTTCAGTGCCGCCCAGGAATTTATAAAATCTTCTTTTCCGCTAAGAGACAGCCTTTCCATATAAGCCTCTACTAATGGAGTTCTGGAATTTTTCAAAATCAGATCTTCGTAAACCTTACGGTACATATGCATTACGATCCAGTTTCCTCCACCGGCATCCCCGGACCATTCATCCATACCCGCCAGCTTGATTTTGTTTCCCAGTTCATCAATGGCCGCACAACACATTCCCGTTCCACAATTAAGGGAAACTCCCCATCCAGCCGGATTTTCAGCCCAAATGGGGAGATAGCCATCATTCATTGCAAGAAAACGGGAAAAACCTATTCTGGAAAAACAGGCATCCATATGCTTCTGGTCTTCCGAGGTATCCAGACCTGAAATTCCTCCTGCTACGTCCTGAATATCCGAAATTGTCAAACTGTTACGTCCCAGCAGGGCATCCAGTGAATCCCGCAGCAGCCGCTGCACATCCTCCCAGCCTTTTCCAAGGAAATCGTGATTCAGACAGCCTCCCAGATAACGATCTGTTACCTGGAAGTTTTTATCCAGAAGCAGATATTCTGTTTTGGTTCCGCCTCCGTCTATTGCAATATACATAAATATCCCTTACTTTCCAGCAAAAAGAACAACCTTTACAGGACCATCAGAATGTCTTCCTGTAAGAGAAATATCCACGATCAGCTCCAGTCTGCTCTCTTTAAATTCTTCTGTATTGATTTCAAATTCCTTCTCCGCGCAGGAAAGATAAAGATTATTTAATGGCAGCTCTGCTGTAGATGCTCCGACAGCTGTAACTCCATCCGGAAGATATAACTTGATTTTTACCCACTGCTGTTCACGCATTGTATTTGAATTTACTACTTTAACTTTAAATTTTCTTGTTTCACCTGGTGTGAAGAAAACAGAATCCTCATAGTCAACCATAACACTAAATGCAGGGAACTGATATCTGGCAACATAGGAAGAAAGAGAGCACAGATCACGGATCGGCATTTCTTCTGATTTTCCATTTCCATTGATCAATGGCAGATAATCTGTAGTCTGACTACAGAACAATCCATCTTTTTCCAGGCACTCAATTGTCATACCACCTTCTGCAAACGCATCGCACAGATCCTGTCCAAGGAAGCCCGGTACAACACGAAGAATACGCTCCGCAAGCTCTGTTGCCGTATCCGGAACCCAGATTCCATGGCTTGTCTTATCAATACACATCGTTACGATCTTGTCATTAAGAGGCTTGGTCCATTTTTCCGGCAGCCCGGATGCGCCATAAATAATTCCCAGAAGGGCGCCAAGCGTTGCACAGGTACAATCTGTATCTTCTCCACAGTTATTGGCAATAATCAGACTCTTTCCGAAATCCCCTTCTCCATAAAGAAGTCCTAAAACTGCAAATGCTACGTTCTCCGGAGCATCAAAACCAGGCTCTCCAATTTCCATTCCCTCATTATTCTCTTTCGGTATTTCATTTAACTTGCATTCCTGGATTCCGAAAGTTCCAGGTGCTGTATTATGTACGATTTTTCTTGCTTCCAGATAATCAATTCCATTGTGATAGCACTCCACTGTCTTGCGGATTGCCCTTGATACTGCACAATTTTCCGGAATATAGGAAAGACCAATATCAACCAGCTTCTCACGATCGCTTTCCACAAATGCAGCACTCTGTATCGCTGCTGTAAAAATCTCTCCATACATGCCTTCATCAGCATGATCTACAATCGCATCTTCAAATGCGTATCTGGTGGCAATTTCCGGATGTCCCGGAGCCAGGCAAGCCCAAAGCTCGGAACGAATCCAGCAACCGTTGCTGTTTTTGTAAGTATTATCCACATCCCCACATAAAGGCGGAACGATTCCAGCCTTCAGATTAGCTTTTCCTGTTCCATATTCTACCCAGTTCGGAATTACATAGGACAGCCAGTACTCACCAAGAATAGACGCATTTACATTTCTGCCATAACGCTCTACTGCTGCCAGCCACACAATCTGAAGGTCAAGATCATCATTTGCCGGTGGTCCCATAGTCAGATCCTGAATATAGAAATCTACGTCCGGCACCATTCTTTTGCACTCAAAAGGTGCTCCCAGAACACCTCCTACATTTTTTCCTGCCCAGCATCCTGCCAGCTTGTCACGGAATTCATTTAATCTTAAAACCATAATACTACCTCCCATATTATAATAGTGATCTTATGACCAAAAGCTTTCTTGTCCCCCACGAACTGCTCTTTGATCTTTACTCTTTGATTCTTGTATCCTGCTATTTACGGAATTGCGAAGGTGTTACCCCCACAATTCCCTTAAATATTTTTGTAAAAATACGGTAATCACTGAACCCAACCTTTTCTGCCACAACCGTGATCGGCTCATTTGTCTTCTTTAAATATTCTTTTGCCTTCTCCACACGCGCCTGATTCAGATAGGTATGATATCCATATCCCAGTTCCTTTTTAAACAACTGACTAATATAATTCGGATTCAGATTCATATTACGGGCCAATAAAGTAAGCCTCATATCCTCGTTTTCAAGATTTTCGTTGACATAATCGACTACTTTTTTCAAGGTATCCGACAAAATCATCTGACGGTCTGGATTTTCCATTATTTTCGTAACAATACTCTCAATCACTTCTCCAAAAGCATCAAAATCAATTGGCTTCAATAAAAAATCTGAAACTCTCAGCCGAAGTGCCTCCTGGCAATAGGAAAACTCATCATATCCAGTCACCACGATCATATAAATAGGGTGATCTACTGGTACACTTTCCTGAATCGCCCGGATTGCTTCCAGCCCGTTCAGTTTGGGAAGATTAATATCCATGATCACAATATCTGGATTTAATTCTCCCGCCATTTTCACTGCTTCCTGTCCATCCATAGCAGTTCCCACAATTTCACAATTGTATTTCTGCCAGTCAAATAGCAATTTGTAACCTTCCAGAATAGCCGCTTCATCATCTGCTAAAAGTACTCTGCAATTTTTCATGTTTCCTCACTTGCTGTCCTGATCTTAATTTTTACAGTAGTTCCTCCAGTTTCATTTCTCATATAAACGACTTCTACGTTTTCCTTATAATACAGTTTTAATCTGCTTATTACATTGATTACGCCCAGATGGGTGCGATCCCCCTGGCTTTGGGTCTGTACACGGTAAAGAGCTTCATTGTCTTTGTCATTATAAGCATTTAATTCTGCAATTTTATCATCTGGAATTCCGATTCCATCATCAATCAGCCAAATATCCAGTTCTTTTTTATCCTGCTCATTTACCCATATACGAAGGGTAACCGTGCCTTGATAGCGTCTATCTTTCAAACCATGCATCAAACTGTTTTCCAGCAATGGCTGTAAAATAAAATTAGGAATCTCCATATCCAGCGCTTCCGGCATAATGTCCGAATGATACACAATATCTGAATACCGATAACACATCAGGCTCATATAGGCATCCAACATTTCCACTTCTTTCCTTACTGCAACCATGGAATCATGCACCTTGGTACTGAGCCGATAAAAGCTGACAAGCTTCATCAGCATCTGGGATACTTCCATATCTTTATTAATAGCCGCTTTCAGCCGGATCATATCCAATGTGTTATAAAGAAAATGAGGATTGATCTGTTGCTTCAGATACAGCATCGCCATTTTCTGTTCAGAAATCTCTGCCTTCTGCAACTCATCCTTCGCCTGATATTCTGAAATAACCAGATCATTCAGCCGACGAATCATTTTATTGAAAGAATCCTTCAGCACACCAACCTCATCCATATATCCAACCTCATAATGACGGGTCAGGTCATCTGGCTGAAAATTCTTAATATCTACAGAAAAATCAGTAAGACGCTTCAGATTTTTTCTGGTAAGCGCACCTACACTGAACAGCACCACCAGAGCACTTACAATCGTTATAATGATACAGGTAACCACCAGAGGTGTCAGTTCATCATATATAGATTCATAGGTTTTCAGTGTGATCAGAAGCATATTACTGTAACTTGAGCGCTGGTATGCACACAAGTATTTTTCTCCCTTCAGCTTCAGGCTGAAAGATCCTTTGGATCCATCCATATGATTTAGCAATTCCGGATAAACATCTGACAGATTCCCGCTGATAATCGTCTCATTAGAGCTACAGGCAATATTACTATTCTCATCCGCAACAATATAAGAAACATTACTTTCCAGATAACTGCTGCAGATTTTCTGTAATGTAAAAATCGGAGTCCGCAGTGCAATATAACCGATTACCTCATATGGAGAAAAGCTGCGGATCGGACGCACCAGATAGATATTATTCTCCTGGAAAATATTCTTCGTGTAGGTTTGAACATACTTGAATCCTTCCGGAAGTGTATCCATATACATATGGCACCCTGAAATATTGGTAGTAAGATCGGAATTTACTTTTACCTTCTGGAAAAAGGGTGTCACATCCCATTCAAAACCCAGAAACGGATTAGCCACATCGCTGTAGAACACCATATCATCCTTGTTAAAAATATAAATTCCTTTTACATCATCTCTGATGGAAATCATGGAAGAATACAACTTTGTCAGATATTCATCGTTCTCCATCTTTTCATTAAAGGAATAATCAGTGCCCTTTAGAATGTCTTGTACGGTCTGATCTGAAAATGCAATCAGGGATACTCTTCCCATATCCTTCAGGGTATTATCAACGGAATTTAAGGTATTAGAAATGTACACCCTCATCATCTGGGCATCACGGTCAATATGATATTCCACATTCAGCTCCAAAGTCGCCAGAATACTTAAAAGACATGCAATGATAAAGATGCCAATATTCGTAATGCTGATACGTTTTACTATGCTGATTTTTTTGCGGGAAGAATTCTTTTTCATAAAAACAGGCCGTCCTTTGGATTATCCCTTCACAGCTCCTGCTGTAAGACCTGCCATCAATTGCCTGGATGCAAAAATATAGAACACGGCAATTGGAAGAAGGCAGATAATACATGCTGCAAAAAGATTATTTATTGTAAATCCGGAGCCCGAGGTTGTCTGTGCAAATCGAAGCGGCACAACAGAAAGTGGCTGTTTGGTGGTATCATTAATAAAGATAATTGCCATCTGCAGCTCATTCCATGCGGAAAGGAAGGTCTGGATCAATACAAACACCAGTCCTGGCTTGGCGATTGGAAGCATAATCTGTAAAAATGTGGTCCACTTATTGGCGCCATCAATTTTCGCCGCGTCAATCAGCTCATCTGGCAATGCATTATAATAATTTGTCAATACCATAAGATTGAAGCAGGCACTTGCTGTGGCATATGGAAATACCAGTGACCAACCGGTATTATTCAGATGAAGACCTCTTACGATCTGATAAAGGGGAAAGATCAACGCAGAGGTAGGAATCATCATACCAGTAAGAATCAGATAATACACTGCCTGTTTATGCGGGAATTCCAGCTTGGAAAATGCGTATGCGGCCATCGAAACTACAAGCGCAACAACAACAAGGGTTCCTCCTACCACGATAATACTGGTAATAACGTTTGGAATCAAGTTGAAATATTCGAAGACTTTTGTATAATTGCCAAATCCATTTACTGCCAGTGATTTTTCTACCATCAGATACAGTGGAAAGACCAGGATGACCAGCAGCGCCACACAGATAACCTGAGTGACAATTTTATATGGTAATGAATTTTTCATCAGCTAGTTCATCTCCTTGTCTTTTTTATAGTAAATCTTTAATTGGATCACAGTCAGCACCATAGCAATCAGAAACATAAACACAACAATGGTAGACGCCTGCCCCTGTTGGAAGGTGTTAAAAGACTTCGTGTATATATATGTAGAAAACGTTTCTGTCGCATGAGCTGGTCCACCATCTGTCAATACATAGGAAAGGTCAAAAAACTTCAGTGCACCCAGAATATCCAGAATGATCAAAGTAATATGTGTACCACGCAGAAGCGGAAATGTTATGTACACAAACTGCTTGAAGCTTCCAGCTCCGTCAATGGTAGCAGACTCATAAAGTTCCTGTGGAATATTCAGCATATTGGTGTAGTACATCAGCATGCTGTAACCTGTCCACTGCCAGATATTTACAAACAACAGACAGGCAAGGGCTGTTTTTGGCGTTGCCAGCCATTGCTGACAAAGAAAATCCAAATGAAGTGCCCTCAGAATTACATTCAGGTATCCACGGTTTGTTTCAAAAATCTTGGAAAATACAGTACCGACAATTGTAGAGGTGCAAATCGCCGGAAGATAAAAAAGGATTCTGTAAAATCCTGAAAATTTTATTTTCCTGATAAAAAAGGATGCCAGCATCAACCCCAGCGCAGACTGAATAACAGTAGTTGCAATGGCAATCACAACAAAATTCCAAAATGTTTTTTTCATTACAGGATCAGCCAGAAGCTTCGTGTAGTTTGCAAAGCCTACAAAAACCTTCTCCACACTGATTCCATTCCAGTCATAAAAGCTAATGATAATGTTATAAATGATCGGATATGCGAAAAACACAAGGAACAAAGCCAAAAGAGGTAATACAAATAGAAAACTGGTAAAAGAGTCTTTCCGTTTTCGAGCCGAGACCATAGTTTTCCTCCTGCTATAAAAATATATTATGCTTTTGTAAAAGGCTGCCCTGGGAATGAGGGCAGCCTTTTATTTTATTTTTATTTATCTCTCCTGTGCCTGGGAAGCTGCTTCAATTGTCTCTGCTGCCTCTTCTGGTGTCACATCTCCCAGTGCCAGTTCTGTAAGCTCATTGCTGATGGTTTCTTTCAGCTCTGCATAAGCCATCTCTCTGTATCCACCTACATTATCTTTACCCTGCTCTACACAATAGTTAAGATTTTCAGTGCCATTCTCGTTCAGACCTTCTACATTCAGTTCCATGTCATTACGTGCAGGCATGTACTGTAACTGTCCGTTTACAAGAGTTTCTGCACCTTCATGGATCATCCAGTCAACAAATGTCCATGCTGCATCTTTTACCTTAGACTGATTATTAATAGCAAGAGATACGTCAACCGCTTCTTCTACTGGTGCGATCTTTCCATCATTGTTCCAGTCCATAAGGAATACCTTGTGATTAGCACCTTCGCCATTATAAACCTCCTGACTCTGCTCATCACTGTCTTTATATGCTCCAAGTGCCCAGGAACCATTGAGGATCATTGGGATAGAGCCCTCTTTCTGATACATATCTGTGGAATCTGTATACATTCCAACTCCAAGTGCTCCATCCTGGAAAATGCCATCTGTAAAGCAGTTCTGCCATATCTGGAAGGACTGAACCAGATCCTCATCTGTAAATGTGGTTTCTCCTTCAATTGCGGAATACAGCTTCTCTGTATTGATATCTGCTGCAATATTCATCCAGGTATCAATGTTGATCCAGGAATCCTTAGCTCCGATTACCAGTGGATATTCCCCGTTATCACGGAAGGTCTGGCAAACTTCTTTCAATTCATCATAGTTAGTTGGCAGCTCCAGATTGTATTTATCAAAATATTTCATATTTGCCCATACATATCCGGCGTAGCTAAGTCCAAGAGGAACTGCATAATACTCCCCATCATCACCCTGAAGAAGGCTCATTGCGTATTCGTTATAGTTTGATGCCCAGTCATCTCCATATTTGTCTACCAGATATGGCGTAAGGTCTTCTTCAAAATCACGGAATTCTTTATACATTGCTCCTGTCTGAACTCCGTAAACATCTGCTGCATCACCTGCTGAAAGATCAACTTTCAGTTTCTCTACGTGATCAGTATACGGCATAAACGTATAGTCAATCTGGATATCCGGATGCTCTTCTTCGAATTTTGCCAGCATGGCATGCGTGTACTCTTCATCGCCAGGGTTCCATGTCTGGAATTTTACAACGGTCTTCTCTCCACTATCCCCGTCTTCTGCGAAAACAAATTGTGTAGGCATAAGTGCAGCCATAACACCAGCCATCAGGATACATACCATTTTCTTTTTCATGTTTCAAATCTCCTTTCATAATGGAATCACGTTTTGTTTTATTTGACTATAATTTATCATCTCTCCCAAGTTTTAGATAGGCGTTTTCGTTATAAAAATGTGTCAAAAAATTAGTTTTATGTTCATTTTGTATATTCTTATTGCATTCGCATTATTCAAGAGCCGTTACAATGTATTTATTCACATGCCGCTCATAAGGCCGGTCAAAGCCTGATAGCCGCAGTTCCTTTTTCTCATCAATCCCCATACGATGTGAAGCTGTTTTCGTTCGTATCTGTCGATTTTTGTAAAATTATACAATTTATCAGTTATATCTTATAAATTTACAAAAGCAGCGTTGAATTTCAGATATAAATATGATAAGCTATACTCAGTTACAGGTAAGGAGGCTGATTATGATGATTAAACGTGAAATGTATATGAAGCGCATCCGTCCATTTATCGAAACGGACCTGATAAAAGTCATGACTGGTATCCGCCGATGCGGTAAATCTGTCATGTTAGAGCTGATCAAAGAAGAACTTATAGAGTCCGGTGTTAATCCTGCTCAGTTTATCTCTATCAACTTTGAGGATTTAAACTACGCTCATCTGCAAACTGCAAAAGCATTACATGATGAGATTACCGGAAGGGCTGCGGATATCCCCGGCAAGGTCTATCTTTTTTTCGATGAAATTCAGGAGGTAAAAGACTGGGAGAAGTGTATCAACTCCCTGCGTGTAAACCTTGATTGCGACATATATATCACCGGCTCAAACGCCAGGCTCCTGTCCAGCGAGCTTTCTACCTATCTCGGCGGACGCTATGTAAAGTTCATCATTTACCCATTCTCCTTCGCGGAATTTCTAGAACTGTACCGTCCCATCGCACCTGATGAATCCATTCAGAGATGCTTTCAGAAGTACCTTATATCCGGCGGTATGCCGTACCTTGCCCATATTCGCTATGAAGATGCTCCTTCCAAGTTGTATCTCCATGATCTGTTTAACTCTGTCCAACTCAAGGACATTGTGACGCGGAACAAGATTCGTGACGTAGACTTGCTGGAACGCATCATTACCTATGTAATTGCGAATGTAGGTACGACCTTCTCCGCTACTTCTCTGGCAAAGTTCCTCAAAAGCGAGAATCGAACTATTGCACCGGAAACCATCCTTAACTACATCAAATACTGCTGCGATGCATTTTTATTCTATCAGGTCAAGCGCGAAGATTTGCAGGGAAAACAGATTCTTGCCTCTAATGAGAAATATTACATTGCCGACCATGGTATCCGGGAGGCTGTTTTCGGCGGTAATATGCGTGACATCAACCTCATTTTGGAGAACATCGTGTATCTGGAACTACTGCGCCGGAACTATAAAGTAACCGTCGGCAGAACTGGTAACAAGGAAATTGACTTTGTCTGCGACAAGCGCGGAGAAAAACTGTATGTTCAGGTTACCTATCTGCTGGCATCCGATGAAACCATCCAGCGCGAGTTCGGCGCATATGATCATATACGCGATAATTACCCGAAATATGTTGTCTCTCTGGATGAGTTCGACATGAGCCGCAATGGAATCAAACACCGCAACATACGCGATTTCCTGTTGGCAGAAGAATGGAATTAAAAGAAAGTTACTGTTCACTCCGTTCACAGAAAACACCTCGCGGAATGCTGCCAGTGAACAGTAACAAAAGAAAATACAAACTTACTTGGAATATTAATTGGACTTGTAATTTATCCCAAATTATAGTACAATATTTCCCGTAAGTTCGTTCCCTTAGTTAAACGGATATAATAAGGGCCTCCTAAGCGGTGACCAGAGTTATCGCCTCGGCGTATAACAGAAAAATGAATTTGAGTTCGATTCTGTTATGTGATGTCACAATTAAGAGGACATGCGTTTTTGGAAAAGGCGATAGCTTCATACCAAAAAATTTCATCATATAAGATTGATTCAGCTGACGCAAGTCAGTTTTAAATCATAAAATCCAATGCCGTTGAAATGGCTGAAAACCTTGATTTTAAGCCAAAAATCCGGTATTTGTCCTGTTAGTTTAATGGATAGAACAAGTGCCTCCTAAGAAGGAGCCGCGGCTGAACCCTGAGGGAAAACAGAAAAAAGAACTTGGAGTTCGAATCGATTCTGGAAGAGACAAAATTAACAACGAAGCTTTCCCCATTCTGGCGGATGCTCTACTGTTAATAAAATGAATAATCTGATGATATCCAGCTAATCAAAATTAGCTGAAAATCATAAAACGGTTACCGAACCAAAGTGGCAAAAATCCAGTGTTTAAGCCAAAAATCGGTAATGTCCTCTTAGTTTAACGGATAAAACAAGCGCCTCCTAAGCGCTAGCTGTGGGTTCGATTCCCGCAGGGGACGGTTGCAAACAAAGCGGTAATGATTAGCAGAAAATGCTATGTCATGAACCGCTTTTTTGTTTTCAATTAGATGAAAAAAAAGCAGGTCGGGAATGAATTTCCAGCTAATTTGAAGTGATTTTCGTTAGCTGGCGGCTAATCAAAAATACTGTTTTGCAAACAGGAAAAAATACGATTTCTGCTAACATCGGGGTTCAGTCTTGTTGCAACCTCAGATTGGGGATGTAAAACAGTGTAAAAAGGGGTAAAATTCTTTATGGAGTAAACCCTCTGCAAATTTTGGTTAGCTGAAACAATAGAATATTTCATTAGCTACAGCTAATGGCAATCGAGATGCTCGTTTGGATCAGATTCAATAAAAAAGAATCTAATCTGAACGGGCTTTTTTGTTTGGATTACAGGAAAAGGAGGAGTTTAATGGCAGAAAAAGAAACAGCCACTCGGTTTGATGATGAACAGATAATTGAAATTGAGATTGAAAGGCTCAGATCTTTTAAAAACCATCCATTCAAGGTTGAAGATGATAAGGATATGCATCTTCTGAAAGACAGCATAAAGAAATATGGTGTTTTAAATCCGCTGATCGTCAGACCTGTACCAGATGGTGTATATGAAATCATTTCAGGTCACAGAAGAAAATATGCGGCACAGCAGCTTGGATATCGGAAAGTACCTGTGATCATCCGGGTTATGAATGATGAGGAAGCCATTATAAAAATGGTGGATTCTAATCTTCAAAGGGAACGGATCAGTTACAGTGGTCTATGAGGAACAGGTGGAACAATCAGCAGAGGAAGCACAGAAGTTTACAAAACAAACCAATGTTGATACTCTGGAAAATGCAGAAGTTTATAAAACAAACTCCATGAAGTCCCAAAAACAAACTTCAAGAAGTCCTGAAAATAAACTTCAAGAAGTTTGCAATTCAAACTCTAATTATAATAATACTAGCAATATTAAAGAGAGTAAGAATAAATCAGATCAAATCATATCTGATAGAGAAAGATCGGATACCGATGTGCAGGATATGCTGTCTGCCTATCAGGAACTGATCAAAGAAAATATAGATTTTGACTCTCTGATCATGGCTCACAAGTATGACGAACCATTGATCCAGGGAATATATGAGCTGATCGTAGAAACGGTTCTGTGCAGCAATGAAAAGATCCTGATCGCAAGCAACTGGTATCCGGCAGAACTGGTACGTAGCAAGTTTTTAAAACTGAATTATTCCCACATCGAGTATGTTCTTGAATGTTTCAAGAAGAATACATCAAAGGTGAAAAATATCAAGAAATATATGCTGGCAGCATTGTTCAATGCCTCGACAACAATCGATGGGTACTATAAGGCAGAGGTGAATCATGATATGCCACAGTTTGCTGTCTGACTGAGAGGAGGAGAAAGATGTTTTGTTTAAAAATCATTGGAAAAATATTATTGATTCCGGTCTGGTTTATTCTCATAATCGTGGGAATAATCGTTAAGCTGGTTGTGAATATGGTTTCAATTGCTAAATCATTTGTAGTGCTTGGACTAGTAGCTTTGGTAATTGGAACAATTATCTGTTACCAGGATTGGATGCAGGTTGCATTTTTGCTCTGCCTGATCGTTTCAGCATTTCTGGTTTTGTATGTAAGTGCATTTATAGATGCTGCGATTGATCTGGCCCGGGAAAAAATAGTAAGAATATTGTTAGCATAGAGGGGGAAAAGAACCATGAGTAAAGAAAATGATTATATCCAATTGCCACCGCTTCGAAGAGATACGGATTTGAAAGTGATTATGGCATTGTGGGAATATGTAAAGATGCCAGAAGAATCAAGACAAAAGGTCTTGGCATTTTTAGATGAATCAGAGAATAATAATCCAAGTGGGGAGCTTCCCCCACTTGATTATCTTCAATCACTTCCCGTTGAAGATATCAATGATTTTGATAAAGTTATAGGAAAGATTATTAATGGCATTATTGTAGAAGCTTGTGATCTGGCTTGTTGGGTGTATGTTTGTAAATTTATAGAAGGATTGTCATTGGAGCAGATTGTGAATCAAAATAGAAGCGCAGAACAGTTTATTTTTGCTCTATTTTCTATGTTTGATAAATACATAGATATGCCTGATAACGATAACAATAATATCAGACCATCATGAGTAAATTGATGCAGAACTGGGAATAAATATGCTATACTAATGTAGTTCCTTATTTTTTTACCTGTATACTTCGTTATACCTAAGTATTTTACATTGGAATATACAATCTGATAAGTTTCCTTAATTATAAGTACAATAAGGGTATCATATCGGAAATGAGGTGTAGAATACTTGCAAGCTGAGAACTATATTATTGCCAGAATTGAGCAGTTGTGTGAAAAGAAGAAATTCAGCAGGTACAGACTCGCTCAGAAATCTGGTATTGCCCAGTCATCTATTTCTACATTGCTTAACAGGAAGAGTGTTCCAACGATTCAGACTCTTGAGAAAATATGTGAGGGATTTGATATCACCCTTGCACAGTTTTTTGCTGGTGATGAAGAAATTCCTGATTTAACAGCAGATCAGAAACAGCTGCTTTCTGACTGGAATGCGATGGATGAACATCAAAAAGAGCTGGTAAAAGCGTATATACAGGGCATTATTAGAAAATAAGGACGTCTGTGCTGAGGGATGGCATAGTACGTCCTTATTTCAGCTTCGGGGGTTTTTATGAAACGATATAATATTTTATGCTTTGTACTTCTAATAGGAATTACGCTATGTGGTTGCCAGGCACATCCTGCAGAAACATCAAAAACAAAACAACAGTTGGATCAGACGGAGTATGAATCCGATGATGACTTTGAATTGTCACTTCAATCATCAATCGGTAAAGAACAATGTTTTATTTGCGGAACACCGGCTGGTGGTCTTCTGGAATATTATAGAAAATTCGATTCGATTGGGATCATCCATTGGGCCGATATGTCAGTCACTGACACCCGGATCCGGGAATATGATGATGATGGAAATGAAAAGATTGATTCTGGACATATGAACACAATGGTAAATTCTTTTGGAGAGGATTATGGTTCTATTATGACATACTCTCAACCGGATAGATGTATTGCGGAACCAAATATACACCTTGGTGAGAAAGATACAATAGATTGTGAATCTCTTACAGATCAATTGTGTCAGGATTGTCTGGATAAGGTGTGTGAATTTTATGAAGATCAGGTAAACAGTGATAATGATGAATATCTGGAAAGCACAGGGTACTCTCTGATCGATTTTACAACAGGAGAACTTTATACCCTATCCGATCCGTATCGCGGATATAGTATTCGGGATTATATGATCCGATATGATTATAGAGAACAGGGAGACGGAGAAAAGTATATAGATTTGTTAATCTTCTATGCCCCGGTTCGTGGAGAGGAAGATTAAGAAAAGAGGAAACTATGCAGACAAGGCAGGAGGCAATACAATATTGTCATTCATTTAAAGATGTATATGAGGATTATCCTTTTCATGATGATAACTGGTGTGTCATGCGTCATAAGAAAAATAAGAAGACATATGCGCTTATCTATGATAAAGATGGACATATTTGGATCAATGTGAAGTGTGATCCGGAATGGAGAGAATTTTGGAGAAGTGCTTTTGCAGCGGTTGTACCGGCATATCATATGAATAAAAATCACTGGAATTCTATTATTTTGGACGGAACTGTTCCGGATCAGGATATAAAACGGATGATTGCGGAAAGTTATGATTTGACGAAAGGTAAGGTAAAATGAGAATATTAGTAGATGCGGATGCCTGTCCGGTGGTGTACATCGTAGAACGGACAGCAAAAAAATAAGACATTCCTGTTATACTCTTATGTGATACAAACCATGTTTTATATTCAGATTATAGTGAAGTGATTACGGTAGGGGCCGGTGCGGATGCAGTGGATTTTAAACTGGTCAGTTTATGCCGGAAAGGCGATATTGTTGTAACACAGGATTACGGAGTAGCGGCTATGATTCTGGGTAAAGGTGCATATGGTATTTATCAGAGTGGTAAATGGTATACAGATGAAAATATAGATCAAATGCTGATAGAGCGATATCTAGCGAAGAAAGCCAGAAACGCAAAGAAAAAACGTCATTTGAAAGGTTCGTCTAAAAAGACGGAGGAAGACGATAAAAGGTTTGAAGTGTTTTTGAATAAATTGATTGAGATGTATATTAAGGATAGGTAGCAGAAAAATAAGGACGTAGGGTTTCACTCCCCTATGTCCTTCTTATTCTATTCCCAATTCTACAAACTGGAGGTTATCTCTTACAAACAGTGTTCATCAATACAATCACAACTACACAGTAAATTCCTGTTGTCCTCTTGTCCTATTTGTGCTATATCATATATATCTTTTCATTCATCCATGAAAACTTAGTTTACAATCATTATCTTCTTTACATAAGAAATTATATAATAATATTTAAAACTCCTAAAACTGCACCTACTAAAGCCCCAAGATTTACAATTGTATCCAATTCTTTTTTCATCACAGTCAGCACCAGTTTCTCCAGACTATCTACATTCATAGCATTGATTTTATCTTCGATAATTTCTGCAATATTCAAATTACCGATCAGCTTTCCGATGACAGAATCAATTGCTTTGTGATAAAAATCTGCTACTATTTTTCGAACGGCTCCTTCCGAAATATTCATATGGTTACAGAGATCTATGACAGATTGTTCTCCTAACGTATCAATTTTAGTTTCCAGTTCTTCCTTTATAAAATCTGGTCCTTTTTCATTAATATACTTTACTATTTCTCCTCCAACAGGCTGTATCAGGGAATTAAGCATTTCATCATTCAGAAACATTTCCAACATGGAGCCCTTTGTTTTGGCTTTAACAGCTTTTCCGGCTTCCTGAACAATAAGATTATCCAGATTCATATGTTGAACAGAATCAAGGATCTGGCTGGACAGTTCAGAAATCAATCTGTTTTTTATCTCTTCATAATTCAACTCGGACGAACATACTTTTGAAACACAGGTATGAAGATCAACAGATAATCCCTGAACAATCTGATCCACAACAGCATTTTCTGTTTCCAAAGAAATCATTTTCTGTTTAATATCATCTTCCGTTAGAAGATCGTCCGCCACAATAATTCCGATTGCTCTGGCAAGCCTTGGCTTTCCTTTAGGAATTGCCCCCGGAGTAAAAGGAAGTTTTCGTCCAAAGATTCTGACTTCCTGTTTAGGATAAAACAGCATTTTGACAGCGATATAATTAGTACAGTATCCAATCAATGCCCCTATAATGGGTCCTGCCAGTTTTTCTAACATTTTTCTTTTTCCTCCATAACACTCATATAAGCCGGACGGATAATCTTATCTGTGCAGATCAGTTCTTCCATACGATGCGCACTCCACCCGACTACCCTCGCTACTGCAAAAATCGCAGTATATAATTCACGTGGAATGCCTAGCATGTCATATACAAATCCGCTGTAAAAGTCCACATTCGGGCTCACTCGTTTTATAGTATTTCTGTTTTCTGCAATCAGTTTAGGTGCAATCACTTCAACATTCTCATAGAGCTGGAGATCGCTCTCCCGGCCTTTCTCTCTTGCCAGCGCTTCCACATATTTTTTAAATACTCTTTCTCTTGGATCCGACAATGTATACACCGCATGTCCCATTCCGTAAATCAACCCTTTTTTGTCAAATACCTGTTTGTCAATTATCTTCATAAGATATGCTGATATTTCTTCTTTATCAGAAAAATCCTTTACATTTTCCCGTATATTATCCATCATCTCCACAACTTTTATGTTTGCGCCGCCATGCTTCGGTCCCTTCAAAGATGACATAGCGGCAGCAATTGTTGAATATGTATCTGAACCGGAAGAGGTCACCACTCTGGTTGTAAAAGTAGAATTATTTCCGCCGCCATGTTCCATATGAAGAATTAATGAAGTATCCAGAACTTTCGCTTCAACCGGTGTGTATTTCTGATCATGCCTGAGCATCATTAGAAGATTCTCAGCTGTAGACAGTTTCGGATCCGGATTATGGATATACATACTCTGGTTTTTTTCGTAATGATTATAGGCATGATATGCATATACAGCAAGGAGTGGAAATTCACTAATCAGTTGGATGCACTGCCGCAACGAATTACTGACGCTGATGTCTTTTGCCTTTTTATCATAAGCAGCCAGTGTCAGAATACTTCTTGTCATTGAATTCATAATATCCTCAGATGGTGCCTTCATAATAACATCTCTGGTAAAGTTCGTTGGAAGCGTTCTGCATGTGCCAATCACTTCCCGGAACTTTTTTTCTTCATCTTCTGAAGGCAATTCCCCCATCAACAGAAGATAAGCGATCTTTTCAAAACCAAGCTGTTCTTCTCCAAGATTGCCAATCAATTTTTCTACCTTATATCCACGATACCACAATTCCCCGTCACAAGGTACTTTTTCTCCATCTTTCACACATGATGATACAATACGGGAAATCTTAGTCAAACCGGTAAGCACACCTTTTCCATTTTCATCCCGCAGCCCCCGGTTAACACCAAACTCTTCATACAATCTAGGATCAATATGATCATTTTTCCGGCAGATAGCTTCATTCTGCACAGCATAATCATTCATCCGCTTCATCAGCTCTCCCATACGAATCGACCTCTCCCATCCCTTTTATTTCGCTGCACATCAGGTTATCCAGTTGTTTCATCATTTTTAATAATATGATCAAATTATCTTTTCCGAATTTGTTGATCACTTTTCCATAACATTCTCTCAGAATCATTTCCTGACCCTTAAACAGTTTCTGTCCCGTTTCTGTAACAGTCACATATGTTCCTTCACTTCCGCTTCCTTCATAAGACCACAGTACCAGTCCACGATCTTTCAGCTTTTCTACCATTTTTGATGTCTGCCGTATTGTCAGCTGCATCTTTTCTGATAAATCCTTTAAATACGTTCTCCCATTATTATTCGGAGAATTTTCTCTCTCAGATTCTATAGTATACAAAGCAATATACTCCTGAAGTGTCATTTTACGAAACAGTTCCTGTATTTTTCCTTTGTTCATCAGATACCGACGATAGGTTAATTCATTTGTAAACTTTCTGATTTCATTTGCATTCAATATTTCTCTCTGCTCTGGCATCTTCAACCGCTCCTCTCTTTTTATTTACATCAATACATGTTATTTTCTTATTTAATCCCCAATTTCTGCCTGAATTTTAATGGCAAAATCAACCGCATTTTCCAGATCTTCTTCATCCGGATGGGTATTTCCCAGTCGAAACATCTGCTGCATCTCTTTTTCTTTACTTGGCATCTGGCTGATCATAATTTTCCTTCTATCTGACTCCACATTCCCCTGACAGAGAAACATTCCCAGATACTCTCCCCCGTCCGGGTACCAGACTTCAAGATTTTTTTCAAGCTTTTCTTTATATTGTTCTGTCGGCACATAACCGCAGGTAACGAACACTGCATATTTTCCGCCTGTAATCTGCTCAAATACATCTGAGATATCCATGCTGCAGGAATAACCATGAATTCCAAACCCGATCAGATAGACATCCGCCGCAGGTATATCCTGCTCTGTATCAATATCTACAATTGTTTTATCCTCTGTATTTAAAGCACCATAGATCTTTTCTGCTATTAAACGTGTATTGCCACTTTTTGACTGATATATAACTGCATATTTCATAATGAACCTCATTTCATATAAAAATAATAAAAGAGAACAAAAAGAGGAGATGTACCAGCCATCTCCCCATTTTGTTGCTCTCCAGTTATTTGATTTTACCTGTTCTCTTTAATACATTTCCGGCTGTGGCTGCGGCGCAGGTGTATTTTCTTTAATGTCCGCTACCGCAGCTTCTGTAGTAAGAAGTGTAGCTGCCACACTTACCGCATTCATTAATGCGTTCTTTGTTACCTTCACCGGATCAATAATACCCTGTTTCATCATATCCACAAAGGTTTCTGAGGCTGCATCAAATCCCATGCCAGGCTCACTCTTCTTTACCTTGTCTACGATAACCGGGCCTTCCAGACCGGCATTTTCCACAATCGTATACAGTGGTGCTTCCAGTGCCTTTGCTACGATTCCGGCTCCGGTCTTCTCATCACCCTCCAGAGCTGCCAACAGTTCCTCTACCTTTTTCTGTGCATGGATATATGCAGATCCGCCGCCGCAGATAATGCCTTCCGATACGGCTGCTTTTGTTGCGTTCATGGCATCTTCCATGCGGTATTTAGCTTCCTTCATTTCTGTTTCTGTTGCCGCGCCGACACGGATCACTGCAACGCCTCCGCCCATCTTAGCGATACGATCCATGAGTTTATCTTTATCAAAATCGGATGTTGTTTCAGCCATCTGTCTCTTCAGGCTGGCAATGCGTGCATCAATGTCTTCCTTGTTCCCGGCACCGTCTACGATCGTAGTATTTTCCTTTGTAACCTTTACAGATTTTGCACGGCCAAGCATGTCCATCGTGGTATCTTTAAGTTCAAGTCCCAGATCTTCCATGATCACCTGACCGCCGGTAAGTGTTGCGATATCTTCAAGCATTGCCTTTCTGCTGTCACCATATCCCGGTGCCTTTACAGCAACGACCTTCAGAGTGCCTCTCAGTCTGTTGACAATCAATGTGGTAAGTGCCTCTCCCTCCACATCTTCTGCAATGATCAGGAGTTCTTTCCTCTCTCTCATCACATTTTCCAAAACAGGAAGGATATCCTGGATGTTTGAAATCTTCTTATCTGTCATGAGGATATAAGGATCCTCCATGTTGGCGATCATTTTTTCTTTATCATCACACATGTATCCGGAAAGATATCCATTGTCAAACTGCATACCTTCGACTAAGTCGATCTCCGTCTTCATGGTCTTTGATTCTTCAATCGTAATAACGCCGTTCTCTCCGACTTTTTCCATTGCATCGGCAATCATCTCACCGACTTCTTCATTACCGGAAGAGATTGCAGCTACTTTTGCAATATGATCCTTACCGGTAACAGGATGGCTCATTTCTTCAATTGCCTGCACAGCCACATCTGCTGCCTTCTTCATTCCTTTTCTTAAAACAATGGCATTTGCACCTGCTGCGATATTTTTCATTCCTTCTTTTACAAGTGCCTGTGCCAGAACTGTAGCTGTTGTTGTTCCATCTCCTGCAATGTCGTTTGTCTTGGTAGCCACCTCTTTTACAAGCTGTGCGCCCATATTTTCAAAACGATCTTCCAGTTCGATCTCTTTTGCAATGGTCACACCATCGTTTGTAATTAATGGTGCACCGTAAGATTTATCCAGTACAACATTTCTTCCTTTTGGCCCCAATGTTACCTTTACTGTATCTGCCAGTCTGTCTACACCGGCCTCCATCTTTTTTCGAACATCAATATCAAAACTAATCTCTTTTGCCATGATAATTTCCTTCTTTCAACACTTTCTATTTCTCTACAATTGCCAGAATATCGTCCTGACTTACAATTTTATATTCTTCGTCGCCAATTTTTACTTCTGTGCCGCCGTATTCAGAAATAATGACTTTATCTCCTTCTTTTACCTGCATGGGAACTTTCTGTCCGTCTTTACATTTTCCCGGACCAACTGCGATTACTACAGCTTCCTGCGATTTTTCTTTTGCGCTGTCTGGCAGAATGATTCCTGATTCTGTCTTTTCTTCAACATCCTGATACTGAAGAACTACTTTGTCACCCAATGGTTTTAATTTCATATGAATAACCTGCCTTTCTTTTGTTAGCACTCTTGCTTGTTGAGTGCCATCGTGTTTCGCAAAAAATATGTTTCTTGCGAAACATGTTTTATTTTTAAATTATTTATTTTTAAAGTATTATATCACCTGTATTTCTCTTGTCAATAGGTTTCCAAAATAATTTAAAAAAGATGCGAAGCACCTTAACCATTACTTTGCATCTTTTGATCATCTAAATTAATTCATTTATATTTTTCCTGATTTTTTCCGATACTTCCCGAAAAACCTTCAATTCTTCTTCCGACACACCTTTTAAAATCATCCCGTTCATTGCTTCCCTTCTCTTCGTCATTTCTGTTACCAGATCCTTCGCATAATCAGATATTTCATAATGAATATATCTTCTATCATTCTTATCCGGTATCGCAATAAGATAATTTCTCCTGCAGAGACTGTCAACTGCCTGCGAAATATGTCCACGGTTCATCATCAACTGATGGTGGATATCCGTAGAGGTATTATGTGTTCCGCATTTTGACAGGAAGTATAATATCTCCAGTTCTGCTCTTTTCATATCATATTTTTCTCGTAATTCAACGCTCTGTTCCTCTAACAGCTTTTTAAACTGTCCTCCCTGCAATATGATATCAATTTGTGTATCCATTTAGTTCAGCTTCTTTCAATGTTTTTTTCATTCTATCACAAGTTTAATAATTCGTCACCATTTAATTTTAAACGACTTTTTTGTTTCCTCTTAATTAATGATTAACATCTGGAATCTATTCCGCTGAATCTAATATCAGTAATTATTTTATTTCGCAAAGTTCACAAAATCTTCACACAATTATTAGCACTCTCTATTGACGAGTGCTAATTCATATGTTATATTACACATAGAACAAAGAAAGAGAATATGATTTTTCTTCCTGATATTCATAAATCAACACTTCGGGTTTCTCCGATAGTGCAAACTTTAGTTTATGTCATGAAAGGAGATATGACTTATGTTAATGCCTAGTATTTTTGGAGAAAATTTATTTGATGATTTTATGGATGATTTTGCTTTTCCGGACATCGATAAAAAATTGTATGGAAAACATGCTCCCCATATCATGAAGACTGATGTGAAGGAAGAAGACAACGCTTACGAAGTGGCAATTGATCTTCCTGGATTTAAGAAAGACGAGATTCAGATCCAGCTTGAAAACGGTTATGTAACTGTAAGTGCAGCAAAAGGTCTGGATAAAGATGAAAAAGATAAGGAAGGAAAATATATCCGCCGCGAGCGTTATACCGGAAATGTAAGCAGAAGCTTTTATGTAGGAAATAATGTTCAGAGAGAAGACATCCATCCGAAATTTGAAAATGGTATTCTTTCCTTTACTGTTCCAAAAGAGCAGAAGGCAGTAGAAAACAACTCACATTATATTTCCATCGAAGGTTAATCTCAAACGGGCAGGGAATAAAACCCCTGCCTGTTTTAAAAGCCAAATGCAATCGGAAAAGAGGTTTTTGATATGAGTAAAACGACATCAAGAGTATTATGGATTTTAGCCGGAATCTTTCTGATTATAACCGGGATCGGATGTTTGAGGAATCCCGGAAAAATTCTTTATGGTCTTCCCATTATCTTTGGAGTTGCCATGATGTTTTCCGGCATTATAGATATTGTGATATTTGCAGCCGGTCATGATTATATGGCAGGATCTGGCTGGTTTCTTGCTGACGGCATTCTAACCGTACTGATGTCTTTATTCATTTTGGGAAATGGATGGTTTACAGCAATGACTATTTCCTTTATTTTAGGAATGTGGCTGATTTTTTCAGGTATCACCAAACTGGTTAATTCCTTTGACCTTCAAAAACTGGGAGTAAAGGGCTGGGGCTGGTTTACAGTACTTGGAATCCTTCTGACTGTGATTGGTTTTCTGTCATTCACACATCCATTTGCAAGTATTGCAGCTATGGCCTGGGTAATCGGATTTTTCCTGATCCTACAGGGTATTGTATCTGTCATGCGTGGATGCTTTTCCAATCGCTTCTGGATGTAAAATATAACAAAAAATAACATTGCCAAGGAGGAAAAAAGGCACCTCTTCATATAGATTCGGCTGCATACAAAATTGTGTGCAGCCTTTTTTAACGAATGCCTAATTCCAAAAACAATTTGAATATTCTTGTGCGATGAAATCGCACTTCCGGAAATCTGGAAATCAGATGTTTGGGAAGTGGAAATCATCTTATGCGAGTTTACTCGCGTAATGTTTTATTGCTAACTTCCCATGTTTTTCCTACTCAAACCAAAACGCGCCATCAATCACATGCTTTCTGCCAACTGTTCCTGTGTAATATTCTTTTCTTTTCGAAGCTCTTTAAGAAAACTTCCAACTTTTTCTTGTTTCATTTTGTTCCTCCTTCCACCGATAGATTAGTTTATTTCATCGATTTCAACCACGATACAAAGCGAGAAATTGATTTTTTTATATGGACAACCATGTCTATTTCTATTTTTTGCTTGCTTTTCCCAAAAAATAAGAATCCACATCCCGGCAAATTCAAATTAATGCGTGTTTGCAGACTCACCAAAAGACTGAAATTTGCAGCTATAAGTGATAACGCATTATGTATTCAACCAGTCCAAATCAGTGCCAAGTATTTATTTGTTCATCTGTAACTTCCAGTGATTGACGATCAATCAGATAGAAATCCAGAATAACCGGCGAAGATAATTGTGCGCCGTCCGTTCCATAATGATATTCTTCAAGAACATACTCGTTTCTCAAATCATCATAAGCCTCATTAAAAATCAGATGCTGTTCGATTCTTTCTCCAGAAGTAACCTCTGTTTCAGATAAAATCACAGCATAAGGACATCCTTTGGCAGACAGATAGAACTTGATCTCAGCATCCGTGTTTTGAGCTATCTCTCCAGCAATTCTCAATAATTCGCTTTTATATGCCTGGTATTCTTCCGAAAGCGGATAGCCGTCTTCATCGGTCTGCTCCTCGTCACAATTATCTAAAACAGGATCGTCTGTTGTTTGAGAATCCACTCCTGGTTTAGTTTCGTCCCCCTGCTGTTGCCGACTTTCCTCAAGTCTCTGAAGATTTTCTTTTCGACGTTCTTCATCAGTCTTTCCATACTTCGTTTCCAACTGATTAGAGTCTGTTTTTCCATCAAAATATAGAATGTACTGTTCATCATTCTGCTCTTCCCCACTAATCACAGCCTCCACGCTATCCTCCTTCCAGGTAACCTGCCATGAATCGGAATGAACAGAAGCACCATCATTTCTTACATCAAAAGAATACTTTGCAATCGTTCCTAATTCATCTTTAAGAACCAGTCTTGCATGTGTAAATCCAAATGGCCAGTCTGGGTCTCCTATCTGTTGAAACAGTAATTCATACTTCCCATCTTGAGAGATGGAAGAGTCAACTGAATTAACCCGATATCTTGTCGTATAGGTGAAGCTACCAATCAGAACCGTAAGCATTAAGCCCAAAGCAACTATGATTCCAAGTCCAATCCTTACCGCAGGTTTCTTTATGCAAACGCATCCAATCAAAGAAACAATAGTTATGACAACCACTATTGTAAATATCATTTCCTTCAACTCCCATATATAGCAATAAATTTAAAATTTGTTATCGTTCCAAAAAACTGAAAGTTTCACCTTATTCTGATAGTAATCTTCCAAGCAAAACTTCTCGATTATTAATAAACATTTCCGTGACTTTATAACTTTCTGTATCTTCATATTCACAATTATGCACTTTTCCGTCATCAAAAGATACAATCTGTGCGTCTGGTATCCCTAATAGAATAGGAGAATGAGTAACTATTATAAATTGTGAACCTTGTTTGGCGCATGAACATATTTCCATCAGTAAGGTTAATTGTCTTTGTGGAGATAATGCAGCCTCAGGTTCATCAAACAAATATAAACCATTAGGTCTTAACTGTTTTTGTGCAAGTGCAAGGAAACTCTCTCCATGTGATTTTTCGTGATATTTTTCTGATGGATGTGCAATATCTGCGTATTCCTCCTCTTTAGTTGCTACATTATAAAAGCTTTCCGCTCTAAGAAAATATCCCCATTTGGCTTTACGAAATCCTTTTGAAACTCTTATAGCTTCATATAATTGCGAGTGTGAATCATACGTTGAAAAGGAATAATTTTTTGTGCCTCCTTCTGGATTAAAGCCATACGCTACTGCAAGAGCTTCCAATAAAGTGGATTTACCGCTTCCGTTTTCTCCCACAAAAAAAGTAATTTGTTTTTCAAACACCAACTCTTCCAAATCTTTTATAGCTTCAATTTTTCTTAAGTAACTACTTTGTTCTATTTTATCCCAATCAATAGACAACCGCTGTATAAATTGTTCATTCATCTAATATCTCCCAAAACATATATAACAGAAAATTCAAAGTTTCTGTTCCCTATAAAATTAATCTATCGGGATTCACCAAATCGCCAAACAACGATTTTTATAATTCTTTTTGTCATTTTGCCAGAAAATTACTCTGTATCTCCATCGGCATGTGATAAGCCTGCCCGCGTTTCATCAGGCTGTAGAGCTTGAAGCTCATGAGTTCTGGACTGGCATTCAGGCTGCTACAGAATCCAAAGTAATTCAGGTCTTCATTTTTTGACATTTCAGCCACATCGTCATCTTCAAGGAGAAGATCGGCGGCAAACAGATTGGCTTCATATTCTGTAGAATCCATCATATTGTAAAGCACATCATCCTTCATTGGAGCCATTTTCAGCTGTGACCGGTGCAGGATGATATGCCCCAGTTCGTGTGCAGCAACGATGCGCTGCTCTTCTTCCGAAAGAAAACTGCTGATCATCGCTTTTGGCTCATTATCTAAAAAATCCTGATATTCATTTTCCTCAATAATCAAATGTCCACCATCAGCTGGTCGATTACCAGAAGTCATTTTATATACGTTACAAAGTGGTTTCGTACGAGTTTCAATAAACACATTTGGCGCACTTATCAAATACGCATTAATATTATCAACTTCTTTGAATCGTCCATCTACATACAATTTTCTTTTTTTAAGATTTTGTGCAACACTAAATCCAACTATTACACAATGTACATGAGCTTTTAAGCTCGCCTCACTATCCCAACGAAACGTCCTATGGGCAAAGTCAATGTGAATACCAAATCTTTCATATAAAGGCTTCCAAACGCCAGCAACCTGTTCTCCTTGTGTAATAGAATTGGTAGATACAAATGCAGTTCGTATTGCTGTTCCCTGCATAAATTTTGATGCTTTAAAATACCATCCTGCAACATAATCAATTTTACCGGCAGTCTTATATGGCTTTCCTTTTTCATCCATATAAATAGACAGAATATCATTTTTCTGTTCTTTACTCTGCAAGGAATATCCAATAAACGGTGGATTTCCCATAATGTACGACAATTGATTTTTTGGAACAACATCCTCCCAATCCAACTGCAAAGCATTACCTTCCACAATAAAGGCATTTGTTGTCAACGGAAGAAAATCCAAATTCATATGAACAATATCTTCTGTTTCTTTCATCATCTGGGATTCTGCAATCCACAGTGCCGTCTTTGCTACCGTAACTGCAAAGTCATTGATTTCAATACCATAGAACTGGTCAATGGATACCTGAATGGGCGATGAACCATCAAAGCCAAAAGTAATCTGACCACCCTGCAATTCTTTTATAACTACATTTTCCAATCGCCGGATACTGATATACGTTTCTGTAAGGAAATTTCCACTTCCTGATGCCGGATCCAGCCACCGCAGCCCTGCCAGTTTTTTCTGAAATTCTTTCAGTTTTTTCTCTTTTGTGCGCTGGACGGGTATTTGCCTGATCTCTTCCAGTTCATTTTTCAGGTCATCCAGAAACAGCGGATCAATCACTTTATGAATATTTTCAATACTTGTATAATGCATCCCGCCGGATCGTCTGGTTTCCGGATTCAATGTGCTTTCAAATACAGCTCCGAAAATAGTCGGACTGATTTCTGACCAATTAAAATCTGCGGATGCTTTTTCAAGCAGCAACTGACGGATTTCTTCTGTAAACTGAGGAATCTCAATATTTTCATTTGCAAATAAGCCGCCGTTTACATATGGAAACGCAGAAAGAGATTCTTCCAGATAGGGGTCTCTGTCTTTCGGTTTTGTGTCAAGCACCTGAAACAATTCGATAACGGCCTTTCTCATATGCTTTGCATCAAATTCTTCCAGATAATCATGAAACATACCATGTCTGCCAAAAATACCTGCATCCTCCGCATACAGACAGAATACAAATCTGACACATAGGATATTCAGGCTTTTCATTGCCCGTTCTGTTGTCGGGTCTACATATTGTTTTGCCAGTGCATCATAGAGCAGCCCGACAATATCACCCGCAGCAATGGAAACTTCCATTTCTCTCTGAAGGTTAGTATTCCCTTCTTCCACCAGAAATTGAAGCCGATAATACTCCCTTTCCAGTTCTTCTAACAAAATAATTTCCGGATCACCGCCCGGTTTTTCCATATCATAAATGTAAAAAGACTTAAAATTGCTGGTCACAATCCATCTCGGACGTTTCGAATACGGTAATTCTGATGAATATCTCTTCGCCTGCTCAAACGGTGTCAGCATGGAGCCATCAGACTGCTTAATTGCAGCCGTCAGGCTCTTGTTGATACTTTTCTGTTCAATCATGACATGCGTTTTTTCTATGTATCCATCTATAAAACTGGTATGATCAAGATGAACCTGATCTTCAAAAGAAATAAACTGGGAAATATCCGTAACACCAAATACCGTTGTCAATAACTCTACCCAGAATATCTGGCTGTCTCCTTTTTCATATCCCCGGTCTTTCCAGTTTTTTGCAAATATTTTTGCAGCTGCCCTTTGCTGTGCATCTGTCATTGCTGCAACCTCCTATACTTCATCATCGGTAAATTCCATCATCTCATCAACGGAACATCCCAGCTTCTTACAAATTTTCTCGACTGTTTCCATGGAAACATACTGATTTTTTCCCATTCGGGCAAGGATATTTCCACTGATGCCAGTCAGATTCTGCATTTCGATCCGTTTCATATTTTTATCAATCAGCAATTTCCACAGTCTGTTATAGCTTATCCTTATAGTTGCCGGTGCTGATACGACCACCAATTACGATACGCATCCCTTTCCGAAGATATTTTTGTGCAAATTCAGCGCTCCTGCCAAATGTAACACAGGAAATAAAATCTGCCTCCTGTTCCCCATCACGCTTATATCTGCGGTTCACAGCTAGCGTATATCTAGCCACTGCCATATCATTGTCTTTGCCGGCATATTTGATCTCCGGATTTCTGGTCAGTCTACCCATTAAGATAACTCTATTCATAGTTTTTGTCCTTTCTGCAGCTATGCTGCCATACAATCATCATTCGGTACCATTAATGCACTGGTTCCCGGCGGTCTGGTTCCATCATCAGGCGAAAACAATTCGCAGATATGGAAATATATCATCGAATACTGTTCTGACAAACATCTTCTTTCCAGCTTATTGCATAACCTGATGATTCTTTTTTTTATACAGTTGTTTAGGTCAGTTTACAAGGAACTACACGCAGACCGTGAAACGGGCTGCTGACAACAAACGGCGCTATGCTCCCGGCTGGGTGCATAGCACCTGTTTGTTGCGGGGGTTTCCAAAGGGGGCAGCGCCCCATTTGGCACACGACTTTGCGGAGCAAAGTGTAGTGTGTTATACGCTCTGTCGGCGTTGCCCTGAAAATACCGTTGCCGCCGGGGAGGGCAAGGGCATTTGACGCGGCAGGAAAGCAGGGCTTTGTTTGGGGCTGGTAAGCCGGAAACAAAGGGCTGATTTCAGCAGCAGACAGGGCGTATTATGAAAGCCCCCGTCCCTCGTCCTCCGCCCCCGGCCTATGGGACAAAAAGTCCCAAAGCTCTGGACACCGTGACCAGATGTGTGGCCACACTCCGGGAAAAGTAGCAGGACGGCAGGAAACCGTCAAGGCTGAAATGAATGGGCTGACGCCCGGCCTTGACCGTTCCCCGCCGCCCCGCTGGATGGGTGGACAAGGTGGCCAATCCCTAAAAGTGTTTGGCCGCACTCGTTCATTTTGGGGCCTTTCTTCTCCCAAAATTGAAATGGGCGGGAAAGCCCTAAAATGGCTTTCCCGCCTTGATTACCCATTAGCAAAGACGGGCGAGA
>NZ_JBQKCL010000008.1:0-225865 GCF_052122375.1 Blautia sp. HCP3S3_H10_2 | reverse complement strand
AAATCAATGACGTTTTATTTCGTATACCCTTTAACCACTATTTCAGTACCTGATACATTGAAATGCTCATAGCTGTGGCTTATTCACTGAGATATGAAAGGTTGAAAAACCTTGAATTTTCAATAAAAACACTTGATTATATGAGGAGGATAGGGTATGGGATTATTTGATAAGAAAATCTGTGACATCTGCGGAGAGAAAATTGGTTTATTGGGAAATCGAAAACTGGATGACGGAAATCTGTGCAAGGATTGTGCGAAAAAATTGTCACCATGGTTTGAGGAGCGGCGGCATAGTACGGTAGAGGATATCAAACGTCAGCTGGAATATCGTGAAAAAAACAAAAAAGCGGTAATGGATTTTTGCATAACCCGCCAGATCAATACCAGAAATTACAATGTTTTTATTGATGATAATAAAGGAAATTTTACTGTCGCGCGGAAACTGGATGTCAATGAAAACCCGGACATAGTTCCTTTATCAGCCATTGTACAGTGCAGAGTTGATGTAGATCAACAGCAGCATGAGGAAACATATACAAAGGATGGAGAAAATGTAAGTTATCAGCCACCGGTATATAAATATGAATTTGATTATACCATGCGTATTAAAGTGAGAACTCAGTGGTTTGATGATATGGATTTTCGCCTGAATACTTTTTCCATAAGCAGTGATAAAAGAAGAGAACTGATGGAAGTGGAGCAGACCGCTTATCAGATTATTGCAGCACTGACACCAAACGCAGCCGGAATGCAGTCCGGAATGCCGGGAATGAACATGAATGGAGGAATGCAGCCCGGGATGCCGGGAATGAACATGAACGGAGGAATGCAACCCGGGATGCCGGGAATGAACATGAACGGAGGAATGCAGTCCGGAATGCCGGGAATGAACATGAATGGAGGAATGCAGCCCGGGATGCCGGGAATGAACATGAACGGAGGAATGCAGTCCGGAATGCCGGGAATGAACATGAATGGAGGAATGCAGCCCGGGATGTCGGGAATGAACATGAACGGAGGAATGCAACTCGGGATGCCGGGAATGAACATGAACGGAGGAATGCAGTCCGGAATGCAGGGAATGAATATGAACGGAGGAATGCAGCAGAATAGCAGTTCGTGGAAATGTCAGTGTGGTGCAGAGAATACCGGAAGGTTTTGTGAATACTGTGGTCAGCCAAGACCGTTTTAAGCAATGATTAAACAGAGTGGACATAATTGTTCACTCTGTTTGTGATAAAAACTCTGAAAATAGAAGATTTCTCTGAAAACTATATGATAAAATTGTGCCTTATGGTATAATTATTATAAAAATATATTGGCAAGAGAGGAATTTTCATGACATATAATAAAAAGAGGACTCTGTCATATGGAGTGATTTTGATAAGTGTGTTGCTGGCTTATTTCTGCAGGCAGGCGAGACCGGAAAATGTTTTCATGAGAAATCTGGCAGATCAGTGCCGTAACTGTATTTATCTGGGAATGTACTGTGCCTGGGTGATTTATCTGGAGAAGCATGTAGTACATAGAAAAACGCGCAGATGCCTGACTGCAATTGGCTGTCTGATGGTATTCTGGTTCTTTGTGCGGACAGTAAAATTTCATATTTTTCATGATCCTCTTGGAGAACATATCTGCTGGTACCTATATTATATTCCCATGATTCTGATTCCGGTTCTGGGTTTGGCAGCGGCAATGTTTTTGGGTGAAAAGGAGGAAGAGAAAACGGTCAGAAAGATCATAATTTTGCTGACTGTGGCGGCGGTATTGATCGTAAGTGTTTTTACAAATGATTTGCATCAGCTGGTATTTCGTTTTTCCAAACAGCCTCCGTTTTCGGATAAAGATTACAGCTATGGCATTGTTTTTATGGTGATCCAGGGATGGATCTTGATCTGTCTGACAGGGATGGAAATCATACTGATCAGAAAAAGCAGAATTCCGGGAAAGAAACAGTTCTGGCTGCCGATGATTCCGGGAATATTGCTTCTGGGGTGGAATATCGGAAATATACTCCGCCTGCCTTTCATTAAAATCGTTGCAGGGGATATGACGGCAGTGTGCTGCCTTTTAATGGCGGCAATTTTTCAGGGGTGCATATTATGTGGATTGATACAGACCAATAATCGATATTTTGAATTATTCCAGACTTCGGGAGGACTGGATGCAGAGATTACAGATTATTCTTTTCAGCGCTATTATCATTCCGGCGATTTTCCTGAGCTGTCACCTGAACTACGTAAAATCATAATAGACAGATCATCAGTACAGGAACAGGGAATCCGGATCAACCATATTCCTATAAGGGGAGGACATTTGTTTTGGTCAGAGGATATTTCGGTACTGCTGGATCAGTATCAGGATATTCGGGAACAGCAGGAGGAACTGACGGCCAGAAACCGTCTGTTACAGAAAGCTTATCAGAAAGAGGCTGAGCGTAGAAAGACAGAAGAACAGAACCGTCTGTTAAATATGATACAGAATCAGACCGCCGGTCAGCTGGAATTGCTGTCACAGTTTATGAATGAGCTGGAGCGGACAGAGTCGAGGGAACAATATGATCGGATTCTCGGTAAAATTGTAGTTGTTGGTACGTATTTGAAGCGGAGGAAGAATCTGGTACTTACACAATATGCATCAGAGGGAAATCTGCTTACAATGGAAGATCTCAGACAAAGCCTGGCGGAATCCTGTGACAGCTTAAAATTATGCAGGATCCGGGCTGCCTACTACGTGGAAAATGTGGATGTGCAGCTGAATGCAGATGATATACTAAAATGCTATGACACCTTTGAATGGCTTGTGGAACGATTGGTTGATATCATGCAGTCTGTTTTTTACCGTGTGTCGCAGATTGATGATGCTCTGCGGATTTCAGTTCATATTGTATCAGAGGCGGATCTGCGTGGATTCATGTCAGAAAGACCGGAATTAAAAGTGCAGCAGGAAGATGAAAACGAATGGTTTATCAGATGTATCGTCTTCAGAAAGAGAGGCGGAAGATGATCAGTTTTGTGGAATGCAGTATGGCAATGCAGGATTTTCTAATGATTCTTCTTGAAATCTGTATGATTCTGGAATTAATCCTCCTGTTGGTAAGAATCACCTGCTTTTCCGGGAAAAAGAAAATCGTAACGGCAGTGGCTGTCTTTGCTGTTTCTTTTATGTTCATGGGCGCTCTGATGAATGATCACAGATATTGTCTGGGAGAAAGTTCCTATCAGCCAATGCTTCAGGGTTATCCGGTCAGTGTTTTAATGGTAGTAGTTATGGGATTGGTGCTTTATCTTTGCAGGGCAATCCGGAGCGAGAGACACAGATATCATCATTCTCTGTCTTACTGGTCCGTGAATGAGGCTGTGAATGATGTTCCCTGTGGGGTCTGTTTTTCGGATCCTCTTGGAAGGATTGTTTTGTGTAATACCAAGATTCAGGAGCTGAGCAGAATCATGACAGGTTCTTATCTGCAGGATTATGAGGCATTAAGAAAAGCAATGAGTGGGGAACCTGAATCGGAAGGTCTTTGCAGATTGAGCAAAGACAGTAATGTGTTTTATTTTCCTGATGGTTCCGTCTGGATGTTTCAGGAGTATGGTTTGCAGGAACCGGATTGTGCAGGATATCTGCAGACAGTGGCAGTTAATGTATCAGAAATTTATTACAATGGTGAAAAGATCAGGGCAAACAATGAAAAGCTGGAAATTCTGAATCATAAGCTGGAGGAAATGTACGAAAAAATCGGAGATAAAATCAGAGAGCAGGAGACGCTTGTCATGAAAATGCAGGTTCATGACAATTTTGGACGAAGTCTTCTGTCAATACGCAGAATACTGGAAAGAAAAGAAGATCCGGATAAAATGGATAAACAGTTGTCTGTATTGAAACATCTGGTTTATATTCTTACCGGTTCTGCTGTTGAGAGTATGGAGGAAGTATATGAGGATACGATCAGACATGCAGAAGAGCTTGGAATTTCAGTTCAGATCAGTGGGAACTTTCCCATGCATCCATCTTACAGGCTTCTGACAGACAGGGCAATCCGTGAATGTGTGACAAACTGTGCCAGACATGCCCATGGTAGCACTGTTTGGGTGAAGATAGACAAAAATGCAGATGAATATACTGTTCAGATTACCAATGATGGAGAGGTGCCTGACAAAAATGCAGAAGAAGGCGGTGGTTTATCTGCGCTGAGAAAGGCGGCTGAATCAGGGAAATGCAGGATGCAGGTTTCTTTTTCCCCTGAGTTTTGTCTGATATTGAAAATGCCTCTGGCAGAAAGGATGGGATTCGATGGTACGGATACTGATAGTAGAAGATCAGAAGATCATGCAGAAGTATTTTGAATATATTATTATGCAGGAGCCGGAATTCCGACATGTTCAGACGGTTTCAGATGCACGTGAAGCTGTAAAAATCTGTGATTATTCGGCAATTGATCTTGTGATCATGGATGTGCAGACGTTTCATAATCATGATGGGCTCAGTGCCGGAAAAGAGATCAGGGAAAAGTATCCATATACCAAGGTATTAATTGTTACTTCTTTGATCGATCCCAAGGTGCTGGAGAGGGCAAAGAGTGGATGCGCAGACAGTCTCTGGTATAAGGATCACGGGGAAGAGGAAATACGGAGTGTGATCCACAGAACGCTAAATGGTGAGCGTGTATTTCCGGATGTGACACCGAAGGTGGAGCTTAACTGGATCACAAGCGGCGATATCAGTCCGAGACAGCTGGAGATGCTCCGCCTGTATATCCGTGGAATGTCATATTCAGAGATTGCGCGGGAAATGAAATGTTCTACCTCCGGGGTGAGATGGAATTTTCAGGAAATGATCGCCAGAGCAGGATACAGTTGTAAAGAAGATCTGATAGCGGCTGCACTGGAAAGTAAGCTGATTGTAACTACGTTGAAATAGAGATTTGATAAAATGTAAAGTGATTCTGGTAGGAGCAGAAAGGGGATGAGAGTATGAAAAAATATTCTGTTGCTGTATGTGTTTGTGCGGTACTGTTGTCTTTTGGTATCCATGGTGGAGGTATGAGAGAAGTATTTGCCAGAGCACCTGGGGCAGATGAGAATCTGGCAATTCTGCAGGACATTATCAGGGAAAATGAATGTCAGGCCGGAATGGCATTTCTGGGATATACCTATGAAGGTGCAGAGGCAGCAGAGATACTTGAATATACCAGACAGGGAGAAGTGGCAGCTGCGTATCCTTTTTTACAGGATGGAACAGTGGTTGATGCAGGGGGATATGAAATTTATGCCATTGTCCCGGGGGATGATTGCAGGGTCAGCGTTTATCCGGCTCAGCCTACGGAAGAAGGGGAATATCTGGATGATCTGAACTCTCCATACTATAGGGGACAGGAGAATGAAATCATTATCCTGCGCTGCAATGTGAGTGAGATTCATTCCAATGTGATGGTTTCTGTACAGAAGCAGGATATGAGTGTGCAATATCATCCTATGGTGTCGTTAAAGGATGGACATCTTGCAGCAGAAACCCACTGCTATGATTTCTCCATATATTATAATTGGGATGAGTATGACCCGGGGTATGATTCAGAACTGGATATCAGGATTGCCAGAGAACAGCTCTCAGTAACAGATGAAGTCAGCTATTACCTTGGTCTTGGTATGTCTCTGTGGTATACAGGTACCGAGGAGTACATTGAAGGAAGAAATTGTCCGGTATTTGTTCTGGGAACAGATCATGAGGATTATTTTACAAAAGAACATTATTATGCAGTAGGAGATAATGTGGTTTATTATTATGATCCGTCAGGTGACGCATGGCTTCTGCTAGGTGCAGGCTGACAGAAGCTTCACCAATATATCATAGAATTTTGATTAATCTGAGAAAGAGGAAACAGACATGAATGATTTTTTGACAGAAAAAAATAAAAAAGCAGGGGTGTTGGGAAAACTGAAGTGGGTTCTTTGTGGCTTCTGCATACTTTTATCCCTGGGAGCCATTGGTGCATCGGGGAAGTATATTGGTGAAGGACGCTGGGGAATGGCAGTAACAGAGATTCTGCTTTGCCTGTTATTTTTATATCCGACTTTCAGGGAAGTCCAGAAAGCATTACGGAAGAAAAAAGTCAGGGAAATTGCCTGCTGGTTTGAATCTTATGCCCAGAATACGGTTTCATTTGAAAAACTTGAACAGGAGCTGGGAAAAGGCGCAGTAAAAAAACTGGAAAAATTTATTGCCGGGGGATATATCCGGAATATCCAGATAGACAGAGAAGGAAATTATATTATGATTACTGCACCAAACAGACGTGTAAATGAAAAGATTTATATTACAGTTACCTGTACCAGCTGCGGTGCAAAGAATCAGGTAATAAAAGGACGTCTGAGCAATTGTGAATATTGCGGACAGCGTCTTAACTCATGATAAAAGCTCTATGAATTAGAGAAGGAAAAAGGTTATGTAACGAAAGGAAGGAGTCAGAAAGGAGAAATCTATGAAAAGTTTAAAAAGAGTGATGCTTCCGATTGTATTTTTGTGTGTTTGTCTTTTGTGTGCATGTGGTGCGAAAAAATCTGAAAAAGCAGCGCCCACAGCAACTCCTGCACCTACGGCAACACCCACACCACTGCCGGAGTATAAAGAATATGATTATGGGCAGGGGAAATTTACGGTTACTCTTCCCTATGAAGCAGAAGAACCGACAGAAAAAGAAGGGTATCTGGAATTTACAGATCCAGACGGGAAATGGACAATGACACTTGCTCCTATAACAGCGGGACAGCTTTCTAATCGCATTACGGAGCTTGAATATGCACAGAATGCCCGTGAAGGAGGAGCAAAACAGGTAAAAACAGAAGAAACCATTATCAGTGGTATGAATGCAATTGTATTCAGCTCTAATCTGGATGAAGCTAAAAACGGACCGGATCAGACTGCAGTATATCTGGGAAGCGGAGAATATGCTGCAATTCTGAAATATGAGGATCATTATGTGGGAAACTGGGATGGTCTGAAGATTGAAGTAAAAACAACAGAGCGTTTTGATGATATCTATACTGTGATGGAAGATAAGCTGATACAGACGGTGATGAAAGGAATAAAATTCCAGGAAGGAATTGAGTATGAAGAGGTGACTGCCAAAGGAATTTCTGTGAAACTGCCAACCCGGTGGCAGGGCAGAGAATATGCAGAGTTCTTTGTGAATGGAAAGATCCAGTGTGCTTATGAGGGCAACCTGAATATTCAGATCATCCACTTCCCGGATGCAAAGAAAAATGCAGAAAGAAAGGCAGACGGAGAAATAAAAGAAACAGATGTGGGGGAAAGCCATTACTATGTGGCATGCCGCAGGAAGGAAGGAGACATTACCCTTTACAGGGATCTGACAGATCAGTATATTTTAAGCATACTGGTGAGTATTCCAGATTGTCCGGAAGAAGAACTTTGGAAATTCCTGGACAGGGAAGAGATGAAAACATTGCTGGAAAGTCTGGAGATTGACCTGGAACAGCTTGAGAAGGAACAGCAGGATAATGGTGGCTATGAGAAAAATGGCTATGAGGAGCTGAGTGGTTATACAGGAGAAGGAACGGAGCTTGTTCTGCCTTCCAGCATTGAAGACACGGTAATGAATGGTGTTGCTACACTGGCATTTAAGGATAATACAAAAATTACTTCTGTTGAAGTTCCGGAGGGAATGCGTTATATTGATGTTTCAGCATTTGAGGGCTGCACCAGTCTGAAAAAAATAATACTTCCGGATTCTCTGACCTGGATTGGAGGCTATGCTTTCTCAGGCTGTACCAGTCTGGAAACTGTGGTTTTCGGTAATCAGGCAGTAGAAATTGAAGGATCTGCATTCAGAGATTGTGTAGCCTTGAGAGATGTGGAACTGCCTGCCAGTGAAAATTATCTTTGGGATTCCGCTTTCAGTGGAGCAGGAGCCGGGGGATACATACATATAGGAGATGGTTCAACAGTAAAAGGCTGTTGCTTCATGGACACTGGATTTGAGGAAGCTGTCTTTGGAAAGGAATGTATTTTCGAAGGATTCGGAACTTTTTCCGGATCAAAAATCAAAAAGATCACATTGGGTGAAGGGATAACGGAATTACCGTCAACATTTGCTTCCTTCTGTGATAATCTGGAGCAGGTAGATATGCCGGAAAGTCTGACGAAAATACCGGATGACTGTTTTTCGGCAAGTCCAAAGATGGAAAAAGAACAGTAGATTTATCAGATGTGTTCAATCAAAAATAGCGGCAGTGTTGCCGCTATTTTTATGTGTGCCATAGCGGCGCACGTTTCTAACGGGTTAAAGTCCCGAATCCGCCCGGTAGTGGGAAGGATATAGCCGAAGGCAAGGGTGTCCATCGTGAGATGGAATCTGAAGGAAGCTGGATGTGAGGAACATACTAACTCACGGGCAAATCTCTGGTCTGACGAACAGAAATCTCATATGAGGTCATGCATGAGGGTAAGATTGCAGCTCAAATTGAAGCCCAATAACTACACGGAATATGGAATGTAGAATATTTATTGAAAAACCAATGTGCTTTAATTCATTTATAAAACTGATATTTAATAATTTTTATCCTGATTGCAAGATTTATTTGGACCCCAATGATTATATATCTTTTGAGGTTGATGATAATTACGAATATGTAGAAGGTTTGACTAAAATTGTGTGTTAAGAAAAAAGAAGATAGCCAGTTTTATAAAAGTGGAATCAATATAGAATATATACAAAATAACGTCAGAAAATCATTGGTTAGAGAATATACATATTTAAGAAAGTTAAAAGGATTAACTCAAGCAGAGGTGGCAGAGAGAGCAGGAATTTCGAGAACAAATATATCAAGATTCGAAAGTGGGGAATATAATCCAACATTAGAGATGTTGGTAAAATTAGCAACAGCGATGGATTTGGATATTTTAGTTACATTAAAACCTAAAAATAATAATGATACAGAGTGTGACAATGACGTAACATCCTTTCCACCTACTTTGTGACAATTATATAACGTCCTCTATACAGAAATATGCGGTTTTAAGCCATTTTCGTGGCAAAAAAGCCGCATATTTTTTGTAGCAATGAATTGACATCCTCGGGGGTGTTGTGTGTGAGGGACAGTCTGCCGAATTGATGTTTTGCCTGATTTTGGATGAATACATGTTTGTGTAATGAAATGGATGTGTCGGTTAAATATAATTGAAATAACATATGAAATGCCATATAATGAAAAATAAATAGATATATTATATGAACAAAAAGAAAATGGCAAAGCTTCAGAAAACTGGGAAGTGCAGCTGGATGATGGAGGTGGGATATATGGACTCGGTGACTATGAAATCTATATTTGAGATTGGTGAAACGATTGCAGTAGAATTCAAACGCTGTGGAAATGGAATTGAGAATGATGTTTATGAAACTGTCTGTTCATTTCTGAACCGTTTTGGTGGAGATCTTTTTATGGGTGTATTAGATGATGGTACTGTATCAGGTGTCTCAGAAAAAGCAGCTGCGGATATGGTTAAGAATTTTATCAGTTGCATTAGTAACCCGTCTCTGTTTTCGCCTACAATATATCTGTCTCCAAAGATAGTAAATTATGAAGATAAGATTATTATCCATGTGCATGTCCCACCAAGTGCAGAGGTTCATAGTTATAAAAAAGTAATATATGACCGGGTAGATGATGCGGATGTGAAGGTTACAGCTACAGCACAAATTGCGCAGATGTATATACGGAAGCAGGATATTTTTACAGAAAGAAAAATCTACCCATATGTGAAAATGGAAGATTTGCGATTGGATTTATTACCAAAGCTTCGAATTATGGCAGCAAATAACAGTAATGGTCAGGGACATCCGTGGAATACTATGTCAGATGAGGAACTGTTAAGGAGTGCTCATCTTTATGGGACAGATCGTATTACCGGAGCAAAAGGATATAATCTTGCAGCAGTGATGCTTCTTGGTAAAGATGATGTTATCTTGGATGTTGCACCAGCCTATGTGACGGATGCATTGCTTAGGAAAATCAATTCGGATCGTTATGACGATCGGGAGATTATCAAAACAAATCTAATCGAAAGCTATGAGCAGTTGATGGAGTTTGGCCGAAAACATCTGTTGGATAAATTTTTTCTGGAAGGAGATCAGAGAAAGAGTCTACGTAATATTATTAGCCGTGAAATGATTGCCAATACGTTGATCCATAGAGAATATACAAGTTCTTATCAGGCAAAATTTGTAATTGAAAGGGAAAGAATGTATGTTGAGAACGCAAATAGGGCTTCTCAGTATGCTATTATAACACCGGATAATCTGGAACCTAATCCAAAGAATCCGATTATTGCATCGTTTTTCAGAAATATAGGGTATGCGGATCAACTGGGATCAGGTGTGAGAAATCTTTACAAATACAGTAAATATTATTCTGGGAAAGAGCCTGAATTTATAGAAGGGGATGTGTTTAGAATTATTGTTCCCCTTGATGATGAATATTTAGACAATAAGCTTACTACCCAAGCCACCCAAACTACCCAAGCCACCCAAGCTGCGGTGAAGAATGGTGAACTTATTGGAGAAAGTATAGAATCGGTAATTCTTGATCTGATTGCATTGGATACAACTTTGTCTCAAAGTCAGATTGCAAAACGTTTGAATTTAAATCTGAACACCGTAAAATACTATATCAGAAAGTTGAAGAAGACAGGTCAGATTGAAAGGATAGGGTCTTCCCAGAAGGGGAAATGGGTTGTTGTGGATAAACAGAGTTATCATTGAAATAAATGATTAAATAAGAAGAATAAACAGGGAGTTTCCGTTTTCATTGCCACAAGGTACGAATATCATTGCCAGTGGCGATGAAAATGGTAATTGGCAATAAAAAAGAAACGAGCAGCCCGCTTGAGTAAAATACTGTACGGTGAGAACCCATTTCTTCTGTAAATTATTCTATGGGAAACAGATACTTTTGTCAATAGAAAAAGATTACATTTAACAGGTACATAAGACCGCTGCAATTTCGTCCTTAGCAGGATGGAATTCGCAGCGGTTTAGCCTTTATGGAGTAAATAAAAAATAAAAATTTATTAGTCCTTACTTGACAGCAGCATACGGAGAGAAAGTGAAGGCATATTTGCGGCGTGGTGCAAAGGCACTGCCGGGGGTGGAAAATTATACTAATGAATTAACGGGATGGGGGAGCTTGTGTGTTTCAGAAAGCATACCAAAGTAAAGTGATTGAAATACAAAATGTGCAGATTTCTATTTCAAAACAAGAGTTAGATGATTATATTTGTATTACAGATATTGCTAAGGCAAAGTCAGGAGATTCTCATTGTGCAGATATTGTGAAAAACTGGTTAAGAAACAGAAATACATTGAAATTTTTGGAAACTTAGGAGAAAAGTTTCGGAAGGGGTAAATAAAACAAATGCCATTGGATTATATGTAAAGTGTGGAAAATATGGTGGCACATATGCATATAAGGACATTGCGATTGAACAGCAATTGATTTTACCTCAAATATATCGTATCATGAGTTGTAATTTAAACAATCTATACGGAGAAATATGTGGGGTATAACATGAAGAAAAAACGAAAAATAATTATCGCAATATGTCTTACCGTAATTTTAGTCCTTGGAATTGGATGTGGCAGTTACCTGGCTGATTATTACAGAGCCGATAATGCAGCAGAGGCAGCGATGACATATCAGGACGATGATGTAGAAATCGAACAAAACAAAACGCTTATTTCTTTTGTTCCAAAGAATGCGGTATCCGGTATGATTTTTTACCCGGGAGGCAAAGTGCAATGCGAAGCTTATGCACCATTGATGCTTGTATGTGCGAAAAAAGGAGTGCTTTGCGTACTGGTAAGAATGCCTGGTAATCTGGCTGTATTGAAACCAAATGCAGCAGATGGAATTCAAGAAAAATATCCACAGATTAAAAACTGGTATATGGGTGGACATTCCTTAGGAGGTGCAATGGCTGCGAACTATGTAAGCAAGCATGCAGAAGAATACAAAGGACTGATTCTTCTGGCCGCTTATTCTACAAGTGATCTAAGCAAGACACCGCTGAAAGTGCTCAGCATCTACGGCTCTGAGGATGGCGTATTGAAGAGAGAATCTTATGAAAAAAACAAAGAGCATCTTCCGAAGAATTTTACAGAAAAGGTTCTGGAAGGTGGATGCCATGGATATTTTGGCAGCTACGGAATGCAAAAGGGAGACGGAATCCCGTCTATTACCAATGAGGAACAGGTACAGCAGACAGCGGAGGCCATTTCAGTATTTATCCTGGGTTAATCGTTGACGCGAAATTTTTCAGAGTGCTTGACAAGTATTAGTATATAATCCATAATCCTAATTAAGAAGAACTGCTTCGAAAAAATGGAAATGGAGGAAATCATAATGGCAGCAAACAAGTACGCAGGAACACAGACTGAGAAGAACTTACAGGAGGCATTCGCAGGAGAGTCACAGGCGAGAAATAAATACACTTATTTCGCATCTGTAGCGAAGAAGGAAGGCTACGAGCAGATGTCAGCTTTATTCCTGAAAACCGCAGATAATGAAAAAGAGCATGCAAAAATGTGGTTTAAGGAATTAGCAGGAATCGGTAATACGAAAGAGAATCTTGCAGCAGCTGCAGAGGGCGAGAATTACGAGTGGACAGATATGTATGAAGGCTTTGCCAAGACCGCAGAGGAAGAAGGCTTCCCGGAACTGGCTGCGAAATTCAGAGCAGTAGGAGAAATCGAGAAGCATCACGAAGAAAGATATCGTGCATTACTTAAAAATATCGAGACTGCCCAGGTATTTGAGAAAAGCGAAGTGAAGGTATGGGAATGCCGTAACTGCGGTCATATCGTAGTTGGAACAAAGGCTCCTGAGGTTTGTCCGGTATGTGCACATCCGCAGAGCTATTTTGAAGTACATGCTGAGAATTACTAAAAAAGTTATTAAGAAGAGAAATCATGCTGATAACAGATATTTGCATTGATCGTGAAATGCAGAAGACCATCTTTTATGACGATCCCCTTCAGAAGCATAGCCTGTATATTGTAGAGTATGATAACTATATGCGGGAACTGATTCCCTGGCATTGGCATAATGAACTGGAACTGATCTATATTGCAAGCGGAGCCTGTATTTATCGCACAAACCGCAAAGAGTACAGGCTGCAGGCTGGCAATGCCATTTATCTGAATCCAGGGGTACTTCATGCTTTGAAGCCTATTGAAAAAAATACTGTCTCCTATGCGAATCTGTTTGACAGGACGTTTCTGACAGGGACTGACGGAAGCTACTTTGATCTGCATTATGTGGCTCCGGTCTTTCACCAGAAAGCAGTGGAAGCAGTCCCGATTTATCATGATTCGGAAGAAGAAAAGGCAGTTTTGAACCTGATAAGGCAGACAATTGCTTTATGCCGGGGTGAACCGCCTTTTTTTGCGTTAACGCTGCGGAGTATTCTTTCTAAGATATGGATATACATATAGCAACGTGTGCAGGAAGCAGAGCCCGGTCAGGGCATGGCGCAGATGGAGGCAAATGATATTCGTGTAAAACAGATGCTGCTTTATATCATGGAACATTATCAGAGTAGAATTTCTGTCAGGGAACTGGCGGGAGCTGCCAATATCAGTGAGCGGGAATGCTACCGTCTGTTTAAACAATATCTGGGACAAAGTCCGAATCTGGTTGTGCAGTCCTATCGGATCCAGAGAGCGAAAAATCTGCTTAGCACTACAGGAATGCCCGTTACTGAAATTTCATGTGCAACCGGTTTTGAAAGCATTAGTTATTTCAGTAAGATATTTAAGCGTCTGACCAACATGACACCGTTGGAATTTCGTTCTTTTCAGAAAAGTGGATGGAAGAAAACGTAAATTAACAGAAAAAAAAGTTAATAGAATAATACGATTATCAAAATATGGCAGGATTGTTATAAAAACAGTCGTGTTACTTCTTCCAAAATATAAATTGTGGCAGTATACTTCTTCCATAATATATAACGCACGGAAGGAGTAATACATGATGAAAACAACAGAAAAAACTTTAAAGCAGTTGTTCTGGCCTATTTTTATAGAGTATGCATTGCTGATGCTGGTAGGGGTAGCTGATACGGTTATGCTTTCTTTGGTCAGTGACCAGGCTGTGGCAGGAGTTGGAACAGCAAACACATATAGTTGGCTGGCGCGTAGGGGAGCACCGGTTTGAAGACAGTTACCGTGAAACGATGAAAGCGGTGAAATACGGTACATTGATCTCAGGAACAGTGGCCTTTGTGTGTGTGTTTATTACCAGACCGGTGTTGGGGATACTGACGGATAATCAACTTATACTGGCCTGCGTAGTGCCGGTTATGCTTATTAATGTTCTGAAGGAATTAGGACGCGCTGGAAATTATATCATTGGAACTGCACTGAAATCCTCCGGAGATGCCACAATTACAGTTATTATGGGTATCATATCCATGCCAGCCTGTGCTTTTCTGGGAAGCTATGTATTAGGTCTTCGCCTTGGATGGGGAATTTATGGCGCATGGACCGGAATGGCATGCGACGAGTGCATAAGGTGTATCTGGATGTATTTCCGTCTTCATAGCAGGAAGTGGGAGAAAAAGGCTCTGGTTCAGGCGAAGTAAATGTGTAAGTGAAATGGTTAGAAACAGCGCAGGTTTTCTTAATGAAAAAGATTTGGAAGTTATAGTTTCTAAAATAGAAACGATCATGGCGAAAATGGAATTGCAAAAATAATTTGAATGGTGTTAAAATAATATCGTCAAGAGGCATAAAAAGGAGCAGCAAAACGTTTGTTATATATGCTCTGATGCCGAAGAAAAAATTCAAAGGAGTGAAAATCATGCGTGTAAAATCAATACAGAACATTGACGGCTTTTTCAGAGCACTTGAGAAATGCCATGGAAGAGTGGAACTGATCACAGATGAGAAAGATGTGTTAAATCTTGCCTCCAAGCTGACACAGTATATCGGGCTTACCAGAGTATTCAGCAACCCGGACATAGAATCCTATGAGATCGTATGCTATGATGCAGAGGATTATGCATTGTTGAAAGAATTCCTGGTTCCGGTTAAATAATAATGTTGGGGCCTGTTTGAAAAATTACATACGATTCAAAGTTAAAGGAAAGGCTGCATTGTATAAAGAAGTTTCGTTTTACGAAGGAAATCTTTATACAATGCAGTTTTATTATGGTCTGTTTAGAGTTTTGTTTTCTTCCATATATCAATGCCCTCCAATCGTATGTTTTGATAATATAATAGCTGGTTGCTTTTCCTGCTGTCTCCGAATTATATGTTATTGGAAGGAAAGTATCAACGCAAAATTGCGTGGAAACATAAAGCGTCTATTAACTGTATAAATTTCTGGATTGTTTTTATAAAAAATATATCGTATGATACAGTTACAAGTTCAAAAAATGTATACAGAAGGAGCAAAATAATATGGAGAATGTTTTTCACAGGGTGAGTATCAGAAAATATGAGGATAAGGCAGTAGAGAAAGAAAAAATCATACAGATACTGAAAGCGGGAATGCAGGCACCGAGTGCATGTAATCAGCAACCATGGGAATTTTATGTAGTGACAGACAAAGAGAAAATACAGGAATTGTCAAAGGCAACTCCATATTCCGGATGTGCGGCAGGAGCCCCGGTTGTCATTGTACCGGTGTATCGCACGAAAGGTCTGGTTGTACAGGATATGGCTCAGATTGATATGGCTATTGCCCAGGAAAATATCTGGCTGGAAACGGATGCACTGGGACTTGGCGGTGTGTGGATCGGGATTGCGCCGATGCAGGACAGAATGAACCTGGTTCATGAAATACTGAATCTTCCGGAAAATCTGGAAGTATTTTCTCTGTTTGCAATGGGGTATCCGGCAGAAACACGAGAACAGCAGAATCGCTTTGATGAAACAAGAATTCATTTTGTTGAATAACTTTGAACAGTCTTGTTTGGGGGTACTGTTCACTGGTAACATTCCGCGAAGCGTGTTGCTGTGAACGAAGTGAACAGAAACTGTTTTGGGTATAGTAGGGGCTAACTACAGATATTTCCCCTTGACAATCAGGCATATATAAGGTTATACTACATACAATTTAATACGCACACCAAAAAGAGCGATGTTGTTCAATCACATCGCTCTTTTTGCATTTACATTTCTTATGATTCTTGAAGGGAGGATGCTTTATGGAGAGATTGAACGAGATTGTAACAAAAGTGGATGATTTTGTGTGGGGACCAGTTATGTTGCTTTTGCTTGTGGGAACCGGAGTATTTCTCACTGTTCGGACCAGATTCTTAACCTGGAGAAATCTGGGATATGCACTGAAAAGTACTCTCAGTAAAGAAGCGCGTACCAAAAGCCGTGGAGAGGGAGATGTTTCTCCGTTTTCCGCACTGACTACAGCCCTGGCAGCGACTATTGGAACCGGAAATATCGTAGGCGTAGCAACGGCTATGGTTTCCGGAGGTCCGGGCGCCCTGGTGTGGATGTGGATTTCCGCAGCTTTTGGACTCACTTCAAAATTTAGTGAATGTATGCTGGCAATAAAATACCGTGAAGTAAATGCCAAAGGGGAAATGAGCGGCGGTCCTATGTATACCATGAAAAAGGGGCTGAAAAATAAGACATTTGGTGTGATCCTGGCCTGGCTGTTTGCTTTTTTCGCTGTGATTGCTTCCTTTGGAATTGGAAACATGACGCAGGGAAATTCAATTGCAAGTGCACTCCATTCTACCTTTCATGTTCCCATGCAGGCATCAGGCATAATTATAACAATATTAACATTATTGATTGTTGTCGGTGGAATTAAATCGATATCCAAAGTATCTTCCGTTGTTGTTCCGGTTATGGCTATTTTCTATGTAATCTGCGGAATTGTTGTAATCTTTGGAAATATTTCCAATTTGCCTGCAGGTCTTGCCATGATCTTTCGGATGGCATTTTCCACAAAGGCAGTTGGCGGCGGTCTTTGCGGTACGATTGTTGCTTCTATGATGAGTGCTATGCGTTATGGTGTGGCACGAGGTGTTTTTTCAAATGAGGCAGGTATGGGTTCCGCTGCTATTACGGCGGCTGCAGCGACGACAGATAATCCGGTTCGGCAAGGTTACATAAATATGACCGGAACATTCTGGGATACTATTGTGGTTTGTACGATTACCGGACTTGCCATTGCTTCTTCTGGAGTACTGGGAACTACAGACGCAGCAGGAAATATACTTACAGGTTCAGATGTGACAATTGCAGCTTTTGAAACTGTTCTTGGCAGTTCTGGCGGATGGCTGGTGACAATTGGAATCACATTATTTGCATTTTCTACTATTCTTGGCTGGGAATATCATGGGGAAAAGGCATTTGAGTATTTGCTTGGAACTCATAAATATAATATGATTTACCGTGTTGTATTTTCCATAGTGGTGTATGTAGGCTGCACCCAGACACTTAGTCTGGTATGGAACTTCTCAGACATTGCCAATGCACTGATGGCAATTCCGAATCTGATCTGTATGCTGCTGCTTAGTGGGGAGATTGCGAAAGATATTGAAGAATTTCAATCGGAGATTCGAAGAAAAAAGTAAGAAGAATTACAAGTAAAAAAATAATTGTATAGTATAAAAAATAATCCTAAAAAGGGACTGGCGCACTAAATTTTATTAGTGCGCCAGTCCCACTGTTGCTTTAAGCGTTTACCTGTTTTTGCGCTTTTTCTTTCTTATTCAGATAAATAAAAAACATCACATTTAAAATAATTCCTACCAGTGTAGAGGTCGGTGCTGCCAGACCAATTTTGGTCAGGCTGGCATTTGGCTGGATACTCATGTAATAGGACATTGGCAGACGGACAAGCAGTGTCTGGAACAGGCCCTGGAACATAACCCAGAGGGTCTTATTGTTTCCATTGAAATAACCAACCATGCTGAACATAATAGCTGTTACGATGGTCTCAGGAGCAAAGCCCTTCAGATAATCGAAACCTTTCTGGATGACCGCTGTATCTGTGGAAAACAGACCGGCTAATACATCACCTTTTAGCATTACAAGTGCAAATACAATACATCCGAAAACAAGTCCGACACCGATTCCGGTAAACATGGATTGTTTCGCACGCTTTATTTTTCCTGCTCCCACATTCTGGGAAACAAAGGAGGCCATGGACTGCATCAGGGCACCTGGAACAAGCATAGCGAAGTTTACAATCTTGCAGGCAACACCGTAGCCGGAAGAAGCTTCCAGTCCAAGTCGGTTGACGAAAGCACAAAGTGCCAGGAAGGAAACTTGGGTAAGGAATTCCTGGAGTGCCAGCGGAAGTCCGATTCCAAGGAATTTTTTACACTGCGGATTGAAGCGGAAATCTGATTTACTGATGGAAAATGGAAGATTCTTTTTTACCAATATCACAATGGCACATACCACGCTGACTGCCTGTGCAAAAACAGTGGCAAGAGCAGCACCGGCAGCGTCCATATGAAATCCTGCAACCAGCAGCAGGTCACCAAAAATATTGACGATGCAGGCAACCAGAACGAACAACAATGGAGATTTGCTGTCTCCTAATCCACGGAAAATAGCAGCCAGAAGGTTATAAGCCACGATAAAGAAAATACCGCTTCCGCAAATGCGTACATAGCTGGTAGTCAGGTCAAGTGCTTCTGCAGGCGCCTGCATCAGTGTAGAAATCGGGTTGGCAAACACCACCATAATCACAAAAAGTGCCGCAGAAATTACTGCAAATACTACAACTGCGCCTCCGATGACAGAACCAATCTGTTCCGGTTTCTTTTCCCCGAGATAACGGGCAATGAGAACGGTAATACCCATTGCAAACTGGGTTACCACGAAGGTTACCAGATTGAGTACCTGGCTTCCTGTGGAAACGGCGGAAAGTCCGGAGGTGGAACCGAATCGTCCAACTACCAGAAGGTCAACTGCGCCGTAAGCTGCCTGCAGCACCAGAGCTCCCAGAATCGGAAGCATAAACAGGGCAAGCTTTTTCAGAATACTGCCCTGGGTAAAATCATTTTTTTCACTTGTCAAGGTTGATTCTCCTTTCACTCATAATCTTATAGAATTTTTCTATGGTCTGAATCATACAGATTGCCTCCTCATCAGAAATACTGTCCATATGAGACGACAACTCTTTAAAGTACTGTTTATTGTACTTTTCAGACAACGCCTTGCCTGCTTCTGTAACTGTGAGATAGGTGACACGACCATCAGAAGAAGAGGATTGTTTTTCTACATATCCCTTTGCTTCCATATCTTTGATGGTACGGGTTACACCGGGTCTTGGCAGTGCCAGAGCATCACTTACGTCTGATACCTTTACCTGAATACCTTTCGCATCCAGTGCTTCAATCACATCCAGGTACTGGATATAAGATGAGGCAACACCCTCTGGTAAGGGAGGAAGCATATCCCGGATCCGCTTGCCCTGGTAACAGGCATCAAGCATCCGTTTGATCAGTTCGATGTTCATACTCATTATCCTTTCGAAAACTTAAAATCATTTCTGCAATTTGTATGCTCCATATAACTATTAAAATGATTTATTTAAAGTAATTATCAAAGATAATTACCGCTGATAATTATAAGAGGGAGGAATCATTTTGTCAAGCAAAAAAATATAGGAATATGATTTAAAATATTGTCTTTGGGGTTATTCTTATAAAAATAGGGAGTATATCTGGAAAAGTATTTTGATAAATCGTGGTTTGCACTATTTGGTAAAGGTATAACGGATGATATACCCATTGGAATCACCAGTGGTAATGATCACGTCCCCGGCAGCGTTTGTTGCTATGTCCATGATCGGGAATTTCCCATGTTCTTCCACATATGCCCTTGGACTTTTGGCCTCTGCTTCAATAATTTCTTTCTGGGCATGTGCACTTCCACCACAAGGATTGATGGTTTCAATAAAGATTTCATATTCGTTCATAGTAAAATCCTCCGTTTGGGTTTGATATCTGGATTATGACAGATAAATGCAGGAATTTCAAAGGACATATTTTACGAAAATTTCTATGAACAGGAATATTCATATGACTGTGCTTGTTACGCAAAAAGAACCATGCTACAATACGATATTATGACGAAAGATGAAAGGTTTGTTTCGTAATTTGAAAACATGAGGATTCTTATATGAAAATAAAAAAATGTCTAAAATATACCAGAAAAATATTAATTAGTCTGTTGCTTATCGTGGTTTTGGTTAATATTCTGGCTCCTCTTTTTTGCAGAAAACCAGATAAAGGCTATGAAGAAAAATTAAAGCAGATAACATTTACCCAGGAGATACCGGGAGAAGAACGAATCCGCTGTATTGACGACAATGAAGAGGCACTTTTATGGCGGCTGCGGATGATCGGAACTGCAAAAAAGAGCATTGTGCTTTCCACTTTTGATCTGAGGGCGGATGACAGTGGAACCGATCTGCTTGCTGCACTGAACCACGCAGCCCAAAAAGGTGTGAAGATCCAGTTGTTGATCGATGGGATTTATCAGCAGCTTTTCCTGAATGGGAGCCGGGAGTTTCAGGCACTGGCAGCTCTGGAAAATGTACAGGTAGGAGTTTATAATCCGGTAACACCTGGGAATCTGCTTCGGCTGAATTACCGTATGCATGACAAATACCTGATCATTGACGGGGAAATGTATCTGCTTGGAGGGCGAAACAGTAACGATATTTTTCTCGGAGATAAAACCACAGGGATTAACGTAGACCGGGACATTTTGGTGTATGATACTTCTAAAGGGCAAGGTAAATCTTTACAGGAATTGGAAACGTATTTTCAGCAGATCTGGGATGAAGAGTGCGTAGCTGGAAAAAATAAAGAAAAACCGGAAGATTCTGAAGAGAATTCAGATATGCAGATATTGACTGGTACGGACAAAGCCAGTGAGAGTGAGCGGGACGAGAAGCTTTCTGGAAAATACGAAAAAGAATATCAGTCTCTGAAAGAACGCTATAATTCTCTGCAAAAGAAATATCCAGACATGGATACTTATAATTCCTGGGAAAAAGATACGATGGCTGTCAATAAGATTACGCTGATTCATAATGGAACGCAGGCTGCCCCAAAAACACCGCAGGTTCTCCAGGCAATCCACTATCTGTCCAAGGATGCCAGACAGATAACAATCCAGACACCTTATGTGATCTGCAATCGCTATATGTATGAGGTGCTTGATGAAATCTCATCCCATGCAAAGCTAAGAATTGTTTTAAATGCAGTTGAAAAAGGGTCCAATCCATGGGGCTGCACCGATTATCTCAATCAGAAAAAGAAAATTCTAAGCACTGGTGCAGACGTGTACGAGTTGATGAATGAGCATGCAGTACACACAAAAGCGGTACTGATCGACGATCGGTTATCTGTAGTCGGGTCTTATAATCTGGATATAAGAAGCACTTATCTGGACACGGAATTGATGCTGGTCATCGATAGCAGAGAGCTGAACCAGCAGATCCAGGACACAGAGGATATTTACTATGAGAAAAGTAAAGAAGTGTTATCAAATGGCCAGGAGACAGAAGGTACGCAATATAAAGAAAAAGTGCTGGATTGGAAGAAAAAAATATTTTATGGTGTGCTTAGAATCCTGATAAGACCGCTTAGGCAATTATTATAGAAGGGAAGATAAATTATAAAGAACGCATATGATAAGAAGATAATTAGGAAGGTTGAGAATAGTGCTTTTGCATATATTGTAAAAAAAAGAAAAGAAAAATGAAAAAAGCAAGTGAAAAATTATATAAATAGCAAATTAGGAATTGATTTTTTATGGAAAAGCAGTTAGAATGACCTTTGGAATAAAATAATTTCTATATAAAATTCTAAAACAAAGGCAGGTGAACAGAATGGATAGTTGCGATTCTCATGGGCGAAGTAGTTGCATAGGATGGAAGAACGAAATAGCAAATGGAACCGCGACCTGTTCTGTTCTCCTTTTTGTATAAACAGATACAGTGCGAGCTGGTGTTCTGACCTCATTTCTTTTTTCAATCCTATGTAATCCACAAAATTATGATTGTACGGATAAAGGGACTTTTGCATTATTGACTAAAAGCTTTGCAGCAGATCCCGGGCTTTTTGTGCGCCCTTTCTGTATGAATATTTGTATAAGGTTCAGGTGAAAATGATATTGCCTGGATTACTTCACATGCCCTGTGTGGGATCGAATATTCCCTGAAAACGGATTCCAGAGTTTTTAACACACACTGGTGTCCGTTAAAATGGACTTATAAAAGCCCATAAAAATACATAAGATAGAAACCCACAGAATGTTACCTGCGACCAGGAACCGGGTGCACTGTCTTATTGTCAGATTGGAGAAAATAGGATGGAGAAAAGAGTGCAGGATTACACCCAGGACATTCTGGATGTAATCAGAAGTAATACTTCTCCGGCAGCCATGAGCAACAAGCTGGAGGACTTTCATGCCAACGACCTTGCAGATGCAATGCCGAGGCTGACCGTTCAGGAACGTTACAAGCTGTACCGTATTCTGGACTTGAATATGCTGTCTGATATTTTTGAGTATACCGACTCAGACAATGCAGCGGAATATGTGAAAGAGATGGATGTGAAAAAAGGTGCCGCCATTCTTTCACGCATGGAGACGGACGCCCTTGTGGAGGTTCTCCAGAAAATAGATAAAGCCAAGAAAAAGATTCTGGTAGAGTTAATGGATGATGATGTCCGTCACGACATCGAGATGATCGCTTCCTTTGATGAGGACGAGATCGGTAGCCGTATGACAACCAACTGCATTATCATCCGTGAAAATCTTACTGTGAAGCAGGCTATGAACAGTCTTGTGGAGCAGGCTGCCAAGAATGATAATATTTCCACAATTTTTGTGGTGACGGAATCTCAGAAGTTTTACGGAGCCATTGATCTGAAAGACCTGATCATTGCAAGACAGGATAAATCCCTGGATGATCTGGTAGCAACCTCTTATCCATATGTATATGCGGAAGAGGATATTGACGATTGTATCGAAGAACTGAAGGCGTATTCAGAAGATTCCATTCCCGTTCTGGATAATGACAACCGCCTTTTAGGTGTTATCACATCTTCCAATATCATCGACCTGGTTGATGATGAGATGGGAGAAGATTACGCCATGCTGGCTGGTCTTACTGCAGAGGAGGATCTGAAGGAACCGTTAAAGGAGAGTATGAAGAAACGTATGCCATGGCTGATCGTTCTTCTTGGTCTTGGCATGGTGGTATCTTCTGTAGTAGGTGTGTTTGAAAATGTAGTAACACAGCTTCCTATCATCATGGCATTCCAGTCCCTTATATTGGACATGGCTGGTAATGTTGGTACACAGTCCCTGGCTGTTACCATCCGTGTGCTTATGGATGAATCCCTTACCGGGAAACAGAAGCTGGAGCTGGTATTTAAGGAAATGCGGATTGGTCTGTGCAATGGTGCATTGCTTGGTATTTTATCCTTTGTACTTATCGGATTATATATTTATCTGTTCAAGGGAAAAACACTGGTATTCGCATATGCAGTATCCGGTTGTATCGGAGTAGCCCTGCTTCTGGCAATGCTGATTTCCAGTGCAGTTGGAACCTGTATCCCACTGTTCTTCAAGAAGGTGGGAGTTGACCCTGCAGTTGCGTCTGGTCCCCTGATCACCACTGTCAATGACCTTGTTGCAGTAGTGACCTATTACGGACTTGGCTGGATCTTCCTGATCGGAGTTCTGCATCTGGCTGGTTAAAAATACGTGTTTGTGCAAAATAAATTATAGGAAAGAGCTCTTTGGGATTCAGTGTCCTGGAGAGCTTTTTTGCTATTTAATGTGCTGGATGTCGTTACCCGTACGCGGTCTGACAATGTATATTCACCGCCGTGCGGAGCAACGTTCCGCTGAACTAGCTGCTAACTTCGACTAAGACGCTCGGGAGAGCCCTCGCGCCAAGTCTACGTAAGCATCGGATTTCAGCTACATTAAAACCGCTCCTGAAATGCACGGCTACGTGAATATATATTGCCAAACCGCTGGATACAGGCAAGGGGAAATTTCAAAAACTATCGTTGCCAACAAATTATAGGGAAACCAACACACGAAGCCCCCCTCCAGATAAAAGTTCCTATATACCAGTTTTAGCCAGTACACAGCGTTCGGGCAATGGAGATTGCTCTAGCGAGCCATTTCAGGCGCGTTCTTAGCGTAGATGAAATCCAGCGCTTACGAAGACTTATGCGTGAGGGCTCTCCCGAACGCATTAGTCGTAGTTAGCGATTAGTTCATTGTAGCGTTGCGCCAGCGAGTGAGCAATCTCCATTGTCCGAATGCGTTCCTCCTGAAGGACTTTTAACACACAAAATAGCAATTTGACAAACCACACGGAAAAAAGTACAATGAAAACATTATGTGGAAACATACATGATACAGAATTATATAGAAGAAATCTATAATAGAAACTATCAGGAAGAAAACACGAAGAAGCGAGGATGGACCGAAATGAATAAATGGGAAGCAAACATTCGCAAAGTAGTACCCTACACCCCTGGTGAGCAGCCAAACCAGCCAGACATGATCAAGCTGAATACCAATGAAAACCCATATCCGCCAGCACCAGGTGTAACGAAAGCACTTCAGGAAATTGATACAGACACACTCCGTCTTTATCCGGATCCTACAGCAGGTGATCTGGTACATGCTATTGCACAGAATTATGGGTTGAAAGATGAGCAGGTATTTGTAGGTGTTGGTTCAGATGACGTTCTGGCCATGAGCTTTCTTACCTTCTTTAATTCTGGTAAACCTGTATTTTTCCCGGATATTACTTATTCCTTCTATGACGTATGGGCAGATCTTTTCCGGATTCCATACGAGTGCAAGGCTCTTGATGAGAACTTCTGCATCCGCAAAGAAGACTACTTTAAAGAAAACGGTGGAATCATTTTCCCAAATCCAAATGCGCCCACAGGCGTGGAGCTTCCCCTCGCTGATATAGAAGAGATTCTGCAGCATAACCAGGATGTGATCGTGATCGTGGACGAAGCATATGTGGACTTCGGGGCGAAATCTGCGTTGGAGCTTATTGATAAATATGACAATCTTCTGGTGGTACAGACATTTTCCAAATCACGTTCCATGGCGGGAATGCGAATCGGTTTTGCATGTGGAAACCCACAGCTGATCAAATTCCTGAATGATGTGAAATATTCCTTTAACTCTTATACAATGGACCGAACCACTCTTGCAATTGGCGTGGCAGCAATCCAGGATAAGGCATATTTTCAGGAAACCTGTGCGAAGATCATGGAGACAAGGGAATGGACGAAGAAGGAGCTGTCTGCTCTTGGATTTACCTTCCCGGATTCCAAAACAAACTTTATTTTTGCTTCACATAAAAGATGTCCGGCAAGCGAACTTTTTGCGTCTCTTCGTCAGGAGCATATATATGTAAGATATTTCCCGAAGCCCAGGATTGACAACCATTTGCGCATCACAGTAGGAACGCAGGAGGAAATGGAAAAGCTGATCCGGTTTTTGCAGAAATACCTGGAAAAAAGTGAAAAATGATAGAAAGCTTACAGGAGTAAAAATGCAATATAAAAAGTTATTCAAAAAAGGAGTTTTGAGCGTCCTGCTGGCAGGAACACTGGTTGTAACAGGAGTACCTGTTATTGCAGAAGACTCCATGAATGCAGATACAGCCTGGGAGTACGGGGAAAATGACAGTTCCACAGTGGATTCTGGAATAAATGATGTGACAGCTGACCAGGAAAATGCGGAGCAGATGCCAAGTGAAAGCCAGACTCAGGGATTTGCGGCAGACGGGCAGGAAGAAACAGGAGTTTTAGATAACTCGGATGGAATGACAACCGAAGGGGGATTTCAGTCAGAAGATACAGTAGATGGCTTTGTTGATGGCGGAATAAAAGAAGCGGAATCAGGCTTTGGAAGCATGGATCCAGATGATCCGTCACCTGTAGCAGACGGGCAGGAGGATACGCTTACGGAAGCGGAAATAGAAGCCCAGCTGGAACCAATCAGGGAGCTTTCACCGTTAAGCTATGTAGATCCCCCTTCTGGAAGTGGAAATGAAGAGACAGGAAGTGTAGGAGCCGCACGGGCAGCTTCTTATCCTGCCAGATACGATCCAAGAAGCAGTCTTTCCCTTCCAGTCCGTAACCAGAAGCCGTCGAATATGTGCTGGGCTTATACGTTGGCAGCCAATCTGGAAATCTCGTTTAGAAGAGCAGGAACAGGGCTCTTTGATCTGTCAGAGGAGCATCTGGCATATTTCTTTGCAAACCGCAGGAATGATCCGCTGGGAAATACACCAAATGACAGGAATATTGTCCAGCATTCCTACAGAGAAGGAGGCAACCAGACTTTAGCTGCTATTTTCCTGAGTACCTGGAGCGGCATGGCACTGGAATCCCAGGTGCCCTATGAGACGAATTCGGATCATACCCTGGATTCAGACAAAGTGCCGGATTCCGGCATGGCATATAAAACGACTGCCTATCTGGAAAATGCAGCGTTTTCTTCTTATTCTGTAAATAATATTAAAAACCTGATTTCTGAATATGGTTCTGTTTCCATGTCTTTTGGAATGTATGACAATTACTATAATCCGCATATGTATGCATACAGTTATCCTGGAAGTGCCGGGGTGAACCATGCCGTAACCCTGGTTGGATGGGATGACAATTTTTCCAGGGAAAACTTCAATGATGACTGCAAGGTGACCTCGGATGGCGCATGGATTGCGAGAAACAGCTGGGGAGATGACTGGGGAGATGGTGGATATTTTTACATTTCTTACCAGAATAAGTGCAATTATAATATTGTAGCAGCAGAAGCGACCACGAATCCCAAATACAAAAACAATTACTTCTATGACGGTTCCAGTGCATTGAGTAAACTGAAGCTGTATCCGTCTGGAAGTGGCGGTATTTCAGCTGTTTCCAATGTTTTTCAGGCAAAGGCGGGAAATGGAAAAGGAGAAGCGTTAGGAGAAGTTGTCCTTGCCACATATACGGATGGAGGTTCTTACAGTATTCAGGTTTATACGAACCTGACGGATAAAAGCAATCCGGTAAGTGGAACACCGGCATACAGTACACCAGTTAAATTTTATCAGGAGCATGCCGGCATTTCCACAGTTTCGGTACCAGAAGTGAATCTGATGAATGGAACGCTGTATTCCGTAGTCATTACGAATATTGGTTCTGGTGCGGTAGATTATCTTTGTGAAACAAATAGTGCGTATGACTGGGTGGAATTTCAGGCAGATCTGAAAGAGAACCAGAGTTTTTGTTATCATGAGCAAAGCGGATGGAATGATTTTTCAAAAACAAGTCCAAATGCATGTGCAAGGATCAAGGCACACACAAGGACACTTGGCAGTGCTGTTTCTGTGTCAAAGCCATCCTCTCTTCAGGGGCAGGCAGGGGCTTATAATAGAATCAATCTGACATGGAATAAGGTTTCCGGTGTTTCGGGGTATCAGATATATAGAAAAGAAACTGGCAGTGATTACAAGAAGATGACGACTGTGGCCTGGAATGTGGGTTCCTGGACGGATACAACGGTAAAACCTGGAATTACTTATACTTATAAGATACATGCTTACAGTATGGTAAATGGTACTGCGAAATATTCTGATTTTACAGGGGAGAAAGCTGTTAAGACGACACTTTCCACACCATCTGTTTCCGTAAAGGTTTCTTCGGGAATGTATAATACGGTGTCCTGGAGTAAAGTTTCAGGGGCTGCCGGATATGCGGTTTATCGGAAAAAATCTTCTGGAAAATGGACGAAGCTTGCTACTGTAAAAAAAGCATCAACCACATCCTATAAGGATAAAAAAATAAAAGCAGCCACGGTTTATGAATACACTGTCAGAGCTTATTGCACAGTGAATAATAAAACGGTGGCGAGCAGTTATAAGTCCAGTGGAAAATATAAGTCATCCCCCTCTTTGCAGAAGATAAATTCTGTTTCCAATGTGAAAAAAGGCTTGAAGCTGAAGTGGAAAGCACAGAAAAAATGCGATGGCTATTATATCTACAGAAAAACTGGAAACGGTAAGTTTTCACTGGCAGCGACAGTTAAGAAAGGAAGTACTTCTTCCTGGACAGATACAAAAGTGAAAAAAGGAAAGAAATATACTTATTATGTAAGTGCTTTTGTAAAAGAGCCGTCAGGAATAGTGAAAAGTAAATACCAGGCATCGAAAGCTGTGACGAAGAGATAGACACAAGAAACAAAAAAGATACAAGAAAAAAAGATACAGGCTCGTTCCTGGGCCTGTTTGAAAAATCATACCTGCAATATGCAATAAAAAGGAAGCTCTTTACATGAGCTTCCTTTCAGACTGTAGACAAACTTGGTGTTGGGTGTTATGCCCAGCACCATTTTTCTTTTAAAACTTCTTTTCTTTTTATTTTTTTCAAAATCAACAAAAATCTGGCTGTGTTCCAACCTCGTTTTTCCAGGATCTTTGCCAGTTTTTTCAGATTCATGCATGCAAAGGTAAGCCCGGCTTTCATCTCCATCCGTGCCTTTCCTACATATTGCGTATATCGAAATCCATGCTGTTCTTTCGCTGTACCGAAGATCCGCTCTATGGTTTCTTTTCTTAACTGGTAGATCTGTCTGTTTCCGATCGTGTGCCGAATGTCTTCTACCACTTCCATATATTCTTCCCATACATGACGTGTGATCAGTTTTACATGATCCTTACTTTCTGTGCATTTTGAAAGACATTGGCATTCAGCACAATGTTCACCGCAGCTTTTATACTCTTTATATCCACTTCTGTTTGTTGTACTGTATGTCAATATATGTGCTCCCGGACATATATAACAATCATAGTATTCATCATATGCGAATTCGTGTTTTCCGAAAAAGCCTTCTTTGGTCTTGGGACGGGTATACGGAAAAAGTGGTTGAATTCCATCTTCCAACAGCCGATGGGCGATTGCCGGAGTTTTATATCCTGCATCTGCAACTACCATCTGCGGATTCAGTTTAGATATCTTATCGTATAATGCTTTAAAAGTACGACTGTCATGCTCATTACCAGGATGTACTGTATATCCAAGGATCCAGCCATGTTTATCACAAGCAGTTTCTACTGCATATGCAAAAACGTGTTTATGTTCACCCTTTCGAAACCATCCACTTTCCGGATCGCTGATGCTGCATTTTTGGGTTTTCACATCTTCAGGAAGTTCTTCAGATATAGAATCCTTATCATTTCCGGTTCCACCGGATGCAGGTGGCTGGTTATCATCTTTTTTCTTTAATGGCTTTTTTCCATGTGCCAGACGGTCTTTTTCAATCTCTTTATTTAATTCCTCTTCATACCAGAGAGCCTGTTCGTGTGCAACCCGCTTACGCATTTTTTTACTGTTTGCACAGGCTTTTACATGTGTTGCATCCACGAAGATCTGTCCTGTATTTACAAGATTATATTTCATACAGTCTTCCAATATCTTTGAAAAGATCTGCTCAAAAAGGTCTGTGTCTTTGAAACGGCGGGTATAATTCTTTCCAAATGTAGAAAAATGAGGTATCGGATCTAGCATGTCCAGTCCAAGAAACCAGCGGTATGCAACGTTTACCTCGATCTCTTTCATGGTCTGACGCATGCTTTTTATTCCATAGAGATACTGAATGAATGGTATCTTTATCAGCATGACGGGATCCATACTGGGACGGCCGTTATCCGGACAGTATTTTTCTTCAACCAGATCATAAATAAAGTTCCAATTGATTGCTTTATCAATCAATCGCAGCATATGGTTTTGAGGTACCATGTCATCCATGGAAAACATCATCATTTGTTCTCTTTTTTTATCTGCATTTTTCGTCATCATAAAAAACACCGCCCTTCTGATATTTATTATATCAGAAAAGCGGTTCCAACAATAGCAAAACCCTGCAAAAGCAGGGCTTTGTCTACAATCTGAAAGGAAGCTCTTTACATGAGCTTCCTTTCAGACTGTAGACAAACTTGGTGTTGGGTGTTATGCCCAGCACCATTTTTCTTTTAAAACTTCTTTTCTTTTTATTTTTTTCAAAATCAACAAAAATCTGGCTGTGTTCCAACCTCGTTTTTCCAGGATCTTTGCCAGTTTTTTCAGATTCATGCATGCAAAGGTAAGCCCGGCTTTCATCTCCATCCGTGCCTTTCCTACATATTGCGTATATCGAAATCCATGCTGTTCTTTCGCTGTACCGAAGATCCGCTCTATGGTTTCTTTTCTTAACTGGTAGATCTGTCTGTTTCCGATCGTGTGCCGAATGTCTTCTACCACTTCCATATATTCTTCCCATACATGACGTGTGATCAGTTTTACATGATCCTTACTTTCTGTGCATTTTGAAAGACATTGGCATTCAGCACAATGTTCACCGCAGCTTTTATACTCTTTATATCCACTTCTGTTTGTTGTACTGTATGTCAATATATGTGCTCCCGGACATATATAACAATCATAGTATTCATCATATGCGAATTCGTGTTTTCCGAAAAAGCCTTCTTTGGTCTTGGGACGGGTATACGGAAAAAGTGGTTGAATTCCATCTTCCAACAGCCGATGGGCGATTGCCGGAGTTTTATATCCTGCATCTGCAACTACCATCTGCGGATTCAGTTTAGATATCTTATCGTATAATGCTTTAAAAGTACGACTGTCATGCTCATTACCAGGATGTACTGTATATCCAAGGATCCAGCCATGTTTATCACAAGCAGTTTCTACTGCATATGCAAAAACGTGTTTATGTTCACCCTTTCGAAACCATCCACTTTCCGGATCGCTGATGCTGCATTTTTGGGTTTTCACATCTTCAGGAAGTTCTTCAGATATAGAATCCTTATCATTTCCGGTTCCACCGGATGCAGGTGGCTGGTTATCATCTTTTTTCTTTAATGGCTTTTTTCCATGTGCCAGACGGTCTTTTTCAATCTCTTTATTTAATTCCTCTTCATACCAGAGAGCCTGTTCGTGTGCAACCCGCTTACGCATTTTTTTACTGTTTGCACAGGCTTTTACATGTGTTGCATCCACGAAGATCTGTCCTGTATTTACAAGATTATATTTCATACAGTCTTCCAATATCTTTGAAAAGATCTGCTCAAAAAGGTCTGTGTCTTTGAAACGGCGGGTATAATTCTTTCCAAATGTAGAAAAATGAGGTATCGGATCTAGCATGTCCAGTCCAAGAAACCAGCGGTATGCAACGTTTACCTCGATCTCTTTCATGGTCTGACGCATGCTTTTTATTCCATAGAGATACTGAATGAATGGTATCTTTATCAGCATGACGGGATCCATACTGGGACGGCCGTTATCCGGACAGTATTTTTCTTCAACCAGATCATAAATAAAGTTCCAATTGATTGCTTTATCAATCAATCGCAGCATATGGTTTTGAGGTACCATGTCATCCATGGAAAACATCATCATTTGTTCTCTTTTTTTATCTGCATTTTTCGTCATCATAAAAAACACCGCCCTTCTGATATTTATTATATCAGAAAAGCGGTTCCAACAATAGCAAAACCCTGCAAAAGCAGGGCTTTGTCTACAATCTGAAAGGAAGCTCTTTACATGAGCTTCCTTTTTAACATTTCCGGATTGGAAGAATATTTCAGGGCTGTTTCCCTGGTAATCTGATGGCTGCGGTAAAGCTCCAGAAGGCTGGTGTCCATGGAACGCATATCTGCCTGGGAAGAGGAGGCAATCACACCGTCGATCTGGTAGACCTTATTGTCACGAATCATATTCCGGATGGCTGGTGTAAGCTTCATGATCTCAAAAACAGGAATATTGTGACCGTTAACATCCGGTACCAGCTGCTGGGAGATAACCGTCTGCAGCACCATGGAAAGCTGAATGGCAATCTGGTGCTGCTGGCTGGGATCAAAGACGTCCATAATACGGCTGATGGTATTGGCTGCTCCTGTAGTATGCAGACTGGAAAGAATCAGATGCCCGGTCTCTGCAGCTGTCATAGCAGTCTGGATGGTTTCATGGTCACGCATTTCTCCAAGAAGGATGACATCCGGACTCTGGCGCAGGGTTGCGCGCAGGGAAACAAGATAATTCGCGGTATCCGTACAGATCTCACGCTGGCTGACAATACATTTATCATGCCGGTGAAGATATTCCAGGGGATCCTCAAGAGTAATAATATGACCTTCGCGGGTGTGGTTGATCTGGTCAATGATACAAGCCATAGTTGTGGATTTACCGCTTCCTGCAGGACCAGTGATCAGAACCATACCTTTGGTAAGCTGGGCGGCCTCCATGACTGCAGGCGGAATATGCAGATCCTGGGGATCTGGGAGATTAAAAGCAATGATACGGATAACAGCAGCGAGGGAACCTCTCTGCCGGTATGTATTTACACGGAATCTGGAAAGCCCGGGGATAGCCATGGAAAAGTCATCGTCTCCGGATTCCAGCATAGGCTGGATGTTTCGGTTATGTGCCAGTTTATAGATGATACGGATAAATTCATCTGTTTCAGGAGGCATGAGACGTTCTTCAAATCCTTCCAGGGTACAGAGCTTCCCATCAATCTTTACGGAAAGGGGGCGGCCTGCGATCACAAAAATGTCAGAGGCTTTTTTCTGGGTGGCAAGTTCCAGAAAAGCCTGAACTTTTTCTTCCATAAAATTATTCTCCTTTAAAAACGGACTGCCTTGTGTCCGGGTTCCAGTCTGCGGTTACGATGGTGTTCCAGGTGAGAATCCGGGCAATGGCGTTATCAGAGGAACCAGAAAGCACTGCTTGTGGGTCCTTCCATAAAATTAGAAACTGCACTTCAAGACTCTGGGTGTCAGAAAAAGCTTTCACATAGGAAACTATATACTTATCAGGATCCCATTGTGCGTTTTGATTTTGACTGAAATAATCAGAAACAAGTTTGTAGTATTCCTGCTTATCCAGAACCTGATTAGTGAATCCTTCTAGCGTCTGAACCATATCTGCATAGAAATCAGTTGCTTCTGTACAGGCATTGTAATAGGCAGTAGTCTGATTAAGCGAAAGGGTACTGCTGCGAAGATCCTGTCTGGAAGTTCCATATCCCAGGAGGGAAAGAATCACCAGCATCAGTACTCCAAAAATCAGAAACAGGGATGGAATTCCGGTCGCAGAAAAAAGATTGTTTTTTTCACTCATGAGCCTGACACCTCCTCTGCCTTGAAAAAGGGAAAACGGATGGTCTGTTCATAAAGGCTGGAATCCTCAGTGTAAACAGCAGCTCTGGAAAAGCGGATAACGGCTTCTTTGACCGGAGCCAGAACGGAGAGCGTTATGGTCATCTTATAGACTGCCTCTTTTTCAGAAACATTTTTCCATTGCTTATCAAAATAGTAACTAATGGTGTCTTGGTCTGCAATTCCATCCGGCATAAGTTTCAGAAAATTCTGTACAGTGCCGTCACTTCCTTCCAGAATCTCCCCTGCACTGGTAATAAGCTCCTGGATGTGTGCATCTTCACGTGCTGTGGTCCGTGCCATATAGGAAGCAGCGAACAGCCGTACACAGACACCACAGGTTAATCCCAGAAAAAGAAGGACGAATATCATTTCCATGAGGAAAAGACCGGATTTGGAATGGGTAGTAATTTTTTGCATGGGAAACTTCCTTTCAGAGTTTGTGGCAAAATACTTTTGGGTCATGTGTTCTATTTGGATTTTTTTAAATACCCTTTAGACTGGCACACCTGGATGGAGCAGAAAACTGGAACTATGTCCATCAATATCGGTTAATGTGATCCGGTAAAACTGATCTTCTATGGATTCAATCTGAAAGTCCTGAAGCTGGGCCAATTCAGTTCCCATAGAAAGATCAGCCTGGGAATTGGCGGCTGTAAACAGTTCTTTCAGATGGCCGCCATCAAAATAAATGTAGGTAAAATAAGGTTTCCCATTCATGTTTTCCTGAAAGCAGAGCGTTGTGGTGTCCTGTATCTGGGTCAGTGAGGTGCAGCCTTCCTGGTCATGCTGACGGAATTTTGTGGTGATATAGGAGGCTGCTGTGTAAAGGTTGTTATTTGTGTCCAGGCTTTTTACCGAAGCCTGGTAATTTCCAGCTCCAAAAAGCAACAAAAACAGAAGGAAGAGCACATACATTGCAAACAACAGCAATGTTGCCAGGGAATCCACACTGTGTTTTCTGGAAAAAAAGGTGCTCATCTGGAATCTCCTTTCCTGGCATTCAGCGGAAGAACACTGATAGATGGCAGAAGATTTGAACCGTTCGGAATGTATTCTACCACAAATTTCTCCGTGTCATAAGTAATATGGTAATCAGAAAGCAGCTCGTCCAGACTTTCCGGATACCTGCCGGTAAGGGCATAGGTCCGCACCGCGCCACCCTCAAGGGCGCTGGTTAAAGTCACCTGTTCTTTTTCCAGGGAATCCTTCTGGGTATGTGTGATTCCCATATAAAAGAGAATGCAGAGGACTACTGCAAACAAGATGGGGGCAATACGGAACAAAATCCGTTTTATATGCATTTTTCTGGTTTCAAATATGTTGGTTTCAAAATTCATTTCAAATTCTCCAATTGCTCTCTGAATCCGGGAATGCCGAAAATGATATCAGGCAATCATTTCCGAAAGTAATCCCAGGAGAGGCATCATAACAGAAAGAAGAATCAGGCCTACGAGTAGTGACAGAACGATGACGATAGTTGGTTCCAGAATGGAAACAATATGGGAAATAGAACCAACGGATTTCTCTTCATAGCGTTCCGAAAGTTTGCCCATTACTTCATCGGATGCTCCTGCCTGAAAACCAAGTGAAATCAGGCGAAGCTCCATAGATTGAAAAAGTCCGGAGTCTGTGATGGCTTCTGTGAAACCATAGCCCTCGGAAAGCTGTTTCTGTGCGGCGGTCAGCTTATCCTTGATTTCGGACTGAGTGACAACTGCACCAGCCAGTTCCACGCATAACTCGGGGGAGAGTCCACTGCGGATTCCAAGGGAGATACACTGGCAGAGACGGCTGTAATCCAGATTTGCCGGTATTTCTTTCATTCCCGGGAAGCGGTAAATGGCTCTGCGGACAAGCTGTTGTCCTTTTGGATGGAAAGTAAGGAAAAAGATAAAACCGATTATCAGAGCCAGAAGAATCAGAAATACGATGGAATAGCGGCTTAGTGTTTCACCCATTCCAAGAAGGGCACCGGAAACACCGCTCATTTCCAGTCCAAGCTGGCGAAAAACCTGACGGAAGACCGGCAGGACCTTTACCAGGAGGATTACAATGACCGCAGTCATCATCCCGAACATGACAAGAGGATAAGTAACTGCACTCTGAATCTGGTCTGAAATCTGGATTTCCTTCTGATAGAAATCTGCCAGTCCCTTCATAACTTCGTCGAGACAGCCGGTTTCTTCACCGGTACGGACATAGGCTGTGGCAGAAGCAGGGAAAGCACCGGATTTTTCCATGGCATGTGCAAGGGAACCGGATTCCTCCATATCCTTATAAAGGAAAGATAAGATCTCTTTACCTCTTTCTGTCTGGCTGTCATCATTTAATACGGTCAGTCCTTCTATGGCGGACATTCCGGAACGTAATATAATGGAAAACTGTTCACAGAATTGGAATAGTTCCCGGTTGTTTAATCTGGTGATCATAAAAAATCCTTTCTAAGACACGCTCAAAATGTTATCGGGTGAATTGCAAGGTATAGTTATCACTGTCTCCTATGTAGGAGTTAATAAGCTCTTCATCTTCGCTATTGGCTGTAAAAGTGGGATCCATGCGGTTCCATTTTTCCCCATCGTAGGTGATGGCGTGCTCTACCCAGCCTTTACCGCGGATATAGACATCAATCCAGGCATGCTTGATGTCACCTGCATAACCAATCTGAAGCTTGCAGGGAATATCCCGGCTTCTTAACATGGCTGTCATCAAAGCAGCGTAATCGAAGCAGATTCCCTTGCCTGTCGAAAGGGTCTCATCCACATCAGGGAGGTAGCCTGTTTCAACTGTGGCAGCTTTTTCCTCATCATAGGTGATGTGCTGTGTTACATACTGGAAAACGGTGTCAATGCTTTCCTGCTCAGCAGCATCGTCTATCAGAAGGGAAAGAGCCAGCTTACTGGCTTCTGAATCCGGGGTAAAGTTTACATACTGGTTCGGGTAGAGAAACGGGAGAAATTCATTCTCCAGGGTCACTTCCAACGCCTGTGCATAAAGTGCAGCATACTGACTGCCATTTACCTGCTCATAACAGGTCACCTGATAAGTACCACTTCCACTGGTAAAAGGGATAACGGCACTTTCACCGGATGAAACAAAATAAGAATAGACAACGCCGTCATCTGCACAAAGCTGGATATTCTTGGTAGTGCCATTAGCGTCGCTTTTCGCAGTCAGATACCCCTGACTGATATTGGAGGTATCAAGAACCAGCGGTGACTGTCCCACAGTGCTGGTGCCAGGCGCTTCGGGAACCAGTACCTGTAATGGGGAAAAAACAGGAGGCTCATCAGAAGCAACGGTGCTGTTACCGCCACAGCCTGTTATTGCAAATAAAGTAAAGTATAATAAAAATAAGCAAAGAGGAAGGGCAGAAGTACGGTTTGACATAGTGCCGCTCCTTTTTATAATGCTGTCAAAAGTAAAAGGGTTTTTGATCTTTTAACCCTGGTCTTATGAAATAAGTATAGCAGATTATGTCAAAAAAGAAAGAGAGAATTCATTTATGAAATTTCGCTCTGTTTCGAAGCTTTTTGTGGAAAATTTAGTTATTTTTTCATGCCCTTTTTCGTTGACAATAGTTGGAAAAAGGCTTATTATGAGAATGTAATTAAAGGCAAACCTGTCGAAAGGCAGGGACGCAAAGCCACGGGTCTAAGGTCTACAGACTATGACAGCCGGTTGCCGCATTGATATTGATTATGTGATGTGATGATGACAGGAGACAGAGGTCATCTGTTTGTGGCAACCGTTTATTTAATCTGATAAACGGTTTTTTTATTGCCATGAATGGATGTGGTTTCCAAAGAGCGGCAGGTCAGAATCCATTATCGTTCAAGAAAGGTGTGCATATATATGAAAGGAAAGAAATTAACAGAGTGGTTCGCTAATAAGAAACTTGTTTCCAGTTGTGCAGCGATAGCACTTGCAGCTGTGATCGGTGGTGTTTCATTTTTTTCAGGAGCAGGGGAAGCACCAGAGTTCCCAAGCTATACAGATCCGGTTATGGAGACATCTATTGCCGAGGAAGAAACTCCATTGGCATCCCAGCCGAAGACCATTGTTAAGACTACAAGTAAGACCAAGACAACTAAGAAGACAGTCAAGCTGAAAAAGGCTTCCAAGAAGAGCTATACCAAGAAGCTGAAAACAAAAACCAAGGTTTCCAATTCCAAGAAAACCACCGGAAATACAACCGTAGCAACCAAAACCACAGTTGTAACAAATGCGACTGAGAAATATACCAAGAAATCCAAAAAGAAACTGGTTACATCCAAGGTTACAACAACTGTACAGACAACTACGACCCAGCAGGTAACCATTAACAATGAGGCAGTAGCCAATACCACATCTTCTGGTGTGAAGAGTACTGCAACCTCTACAACAGCTAAGACGACTACAGCATCAACTGCAAATAAGAACCAGGGCAAATACGAAGCCAATGTAACTTCTGTTGCCGGAAAGATGGACAGCCGTGTGCTTTCCGCATTCCAGAAACTGGGCTTCAAGCTGGTAGTTGATCCTTCTGTAAACTATTCCGGATACTTCGAAGCGAGATCAAGATCCATTACCATGAGACAGATTGATGATTCTGTATACCATGAACTGGGACATTTCCTTGCATTTATCGCAGGAAACGCTGACAGAACTTCCAGTTTCCAGAGTATTTATGCAGCTGAGAAGAATAATGTTACAGCATTTAATAAAGCATATGTAACACAGAATTCTTCAGAATATTTTGCTGAATCTGTTAAGGATTATATCCTGAACAACGCTTCCCTGAAGAGTGCAAGACCTCAGACTTATGCAGCAGTTCAGAATGCACTGAATCAGATCACGGATGCGCAGATTGCGAAAATCCAGAAGATTTATGGTCCATATTGGAAATAAAGAACAGATTAATTTCAAAAAGTGATCACCACCCGGAGAGTTGTCTCCGGGTGTTTTCGGTTAAACGCATGTCGAAGGTGCTGGATATGTGTCGACAAATAATTCTTGCAATAAAAAAACTGGAATGTGTATAATACAAGACAAAGGTCACCTTTTATTCTGTAATCGGACAAACAGGAAAAATGGGACGTGCAGGCTGGGATCGACATATTTGGAATTGATATAGACATAGCATCCGAAATGTGTTAAAATAAATTTTGCTAGATTTTTTTGAAGGTTATTTTACAAATTCAGTATATATTGCTTCTGTCTAATCAGACATTTGTATCCCGTGAAATCAAAATTGAAATGTTTTATAAATAATTGAAGTCAAAGAGGTAGATGATTGATGAGAGAAAAATATGAATCGTTGCCTTTGGCAGAGCTGAAAGCAATTGCGAAAGCCAGGGGACTGAGGGGCATTTCTACTATGAGAAAGCCTGAATTAATTGAGCGTATGTTAGAAGAAGATAGAAAAGAAGCGTCTGAGAGTGCACAGCCTGTCCAGAAGGCAGAAGAAAGCGTATCTGTACAGGAAAAAAGCGAGAAAACAGAGGCAGCTCCAGCATCTGAAAAGCGAGAAACCCCTGTGAAATCCCGTACGATCATAAGACGTAATCCGGAATTTCGCAGTAATAGCTATAACCGGAATGAGAATACAGTGCGTCAGAACAGCTATAATAATGAAACCAGAACAGATAATTTTGCGAAACGTGAGCCCTCAGTAAAGACTGTAGAAGTGGTTCCACCGGCTGAGATCAGGGATGCGGAGCCTGAGCAGCCACGTGTTGTAAATGATGAGCATGCAGAGAATGTGAGCAATGCTTATCATGTTTCTGCGGAGACGGTCCAGCTCGATAGTGGAGAAAAGGCGAACGGTATCCTGGAGGTCATGCCGGATGGTTTTGGATTTATCCGAAGTGAGAATTACCTTCCAGGGGAGAATGATATTTACGTTTCCCCATCACAGATCCGCAGGTTTAACCTGAAGACCGGAGACATTATCCAGGGAAATATCCGTATTAAGACCCAGGGAGAGAAATTCAGTGCCCTTTTATATGTGACATCTATCAATGGGTTTCATCCCAGCGAAGGACAGAAACGATACAATTTTGAGAATATGACCCCTATTTTTCCAAATGAGCGTCTCATCATGGAAAGGCCTGGCGGTACCACAGCTATGCGTATCGTGGATCTGATCAGCCCGATCGGTAAGGGACAGCGTGGAATGATCGTTTCCCCGCCCAAAGCTGGTAAGACGACATTGCTGAAGGATGTGGCGAAATCCATTCTCAAAAATAACAGTGATATGCATCTGATCATTCTTCTGATCGATGAACGTCCAGAGGAAGTTACGGATATTAAAGAAGCAATACAGGGACCAAATGTGGAAGTTATCTATTCTACATTTGATGAGCTTCCAGAGCATCATAAGCGTGTTTCCGAGATGGTTGTAGAGCGTGCACGACGCCTTGTAGAACATAAACAGGATGTAGTGATCCTTCTGGATTCCATTACCAGACTTGCCAGGGCTTATAACCTGGTGGTTCCGCCAAGCGGAAGAACTCTGTCCGGCGGTCTTGATCCGGGAGCCCTGCACATGCCGAAGCGTTTCTTTGGTGCTGCCCGTAATATGCGCGAAGGAGGCAGCCTTACCATTCTGGCGACAGCACTGGTCGATACCGGAAGTAAGATGGATGATGTAATTTACGAGGAGTTCAAAGGAACTGGTAATATGGAGCTTGTTCTTGACCGTAAGCTTCAGGAGAAGAGAGTGTTCCCGGCCATTGATATCCAGAAATCCGGTACCAGACGGGAGGATCTGCTTTTGAGCAGGGATGAGCAGGAAGCTGTGTATATTATGCGAAAAGCTCTTAATGGAATGAAATCCGACGAGGCTGTAGAGCAGATCCTGAATATGTTTGCCCGTACTGCTAATAACGCAGAATTTGTGCAAACTGTAAAAAAACAGAAATTTTTATAAATAACTTGCATTTCTCATAACGCCATGCTATAATCAGTAGGCTGTGTAAAGTGTGAATTCGTCAGATTCAACGCAAATAAAATAGAATAAATATAGAGAGGTGAAAATCATGAGAGAAGGAATCCATCCGAATTACTATCAGGCAACTGTAACCTGCAACTGCGGTAATACTTTTGTAACAGGTTCTACCAAGCAGGACATCCACGTAGAAATCTGCTCCAAATGTCATCCGTTCTATACAGGACAGCAGAAAGCTACTCAGGCTCGCGGACGTATCAATAAGTTCAACGAGAAATACGGCCTGAATAAATAATTTGAATATTACAGAATGAGAAGGTTGAGGTTGGGAAATCTCAACCTTTCTTTGTAATAAGAGACGGAGGATAAGATGAAACCATCTAATATCGGTGGACAAGCTGTAATGGAAGGCATTATGATGCGTCATAAGGATAAGTATTCCATTGCGGTACGCCGTCCTGATAAAGAAATTGAACTGAAAGTTGAAGATTATAAATGCATTTTTGGCAATGCGAAAATATGGAAGAAACCGATTATCCGTGGAATGGTAAGCTTCATTGATTCTCTGGTAACTGGAACCAAATGCCTGATGTATTCTGCTGAGATCGCAGGGGACGAAGAGGATGAGGAAGAGGCTAAGAAAAATGCTGCCCTTTCTGCAGAAGAACTGGAAGCCAAGAAGAAAAAAGAAGATAAGGCATTTAAAGCCCTGCTATATGTAACGGTGGCTGTTTCAATCGTAATCTCCATAGCTGCATTTATGCTGCTTCCTTATGTATTGGCAAGTCTTTGCCGTAAGGTTGGGGCATCTGAAGTGGTAGTTACCATTGTGGAGGCTTTTGTGAAGCTGGGGCTGTTTATGGGATATATGCTCCTTATTTCCAGAATGAAGGATATCCAGAGAACCTTCATGTATCATGGCGCTGAGCATAAATGTATCAATTGTGTAGAGAACGGCAAGCCGCTTACGGTTGAGAATGTGCTGGAGAGCTCCAGATTTCACAGACGCTGCGGAACCAGCTTTTTGTTCCTGGTTATGCTGGTAAGTATTTTCCTGCATTTTATATTCGTATTGGTACCATCTTATTGGCTGCGCCTTTTTGGACGTTTGCTTATGGTACCTGTTGTATCAGGAATTTCCTTTGAGATCATCCAGTGGGCAGGCAGAACGGACAGCAAATTCGCTCTGATGATGAGTAAACCAGGAATGGCAATGCAGAAATTTACAACCAAGGAGCCTACTGCAGATATGGCAGAGGTTGCCATTAAAGCAGTAGAGGCAGTTTTTGACTGGCGGGCTTACTTAAAGGAAGAATTTGATCTGGATATTCCCTATGAAAATGAAGCTGGGGAAAACAAAGCAGAGGAAACCAAAAATGAGGAAACCAAAAATGAGGAAACCAAAGCAACAGATCATGTGGTAAATTCCATAGCAGGAGAGACGAAATGACCTCTCTGGAAACATTATTAAAAGAAGGAACCAAGGTTCTGGAACAGCAAAAGATCCAGGAAGCCGGGCTGGATGCCTGGCTTCTTCTGGAGTATGTGACTGGTGTGAGCAGGGCCTTTTACTTTGCTCATTCCGATGACGTGATAGAGGAAGAAAAGGCAGAAGAGTACAGAAATCTGATTCAAAAAAGAGCAGAACACATTCCGTTACAGCATATTACCCATCAGGCCTATTTCATGGGTTTTGAGTTTTATGTAAATGAGAATGTGCTGGTACCAAGACAGGACACAGAAACACTTGTGGAAAAGGCACTGGAGCTTCTGAAGGGAAAAAAAGCTCCAGAGATACTTGATATGTGTACCGGATCTGGCTGTATTCTTTTAAGCCTTCTGGCACTTATGCAGGATGCCTGTGGTGTGGGAGCCGATATTTCCCCACAGGCACTTCTGGTGGCAGAGAAGAATGCCAGAAATCTGGAAGTGGATAAAAGAGCCAGGTTGGTGGAAAGTGATTTGTTTTCGTCACCTTTTTTTGAAGAAAAGACTGGTAAAGACCAGGCATGGTATGATATTCTTATCTCAAATCCACCATATATCAGGAGCGCAGATATAGAAGAGCTTATGGAAGAAGTGCGCGATCACGACCCGAGGCTTGCGCTGGATGGCCATGAGGATGGCCTGTATTTTTACAGGAAGATTGTATCAGAAGGAAAAGTCTTTCTGAAAAAGGATGGCTGGATGTTGTTTGAAATCGGATACGATCAGGGACAGGACGTATCAGAGCTGATGGTGGAGAATGGGTTTCAGGATGTGAAGGTGATAAAAGACCTGACTGGACTTGACAGAGTAGTACTGGGCAGAAGATAAACGTAGGAATCTGCCGGTATTATTGGTAACAGATCTGATGATAGGGGCTGATGCCTCTGGGAAAACGAAATTTATGTCAGGATTGCTGGCAGTAACGAAGAAATGACAGGAGGAAAACCATGTTTGACAAGTTGGACGATTTGCTCATACGTTTCGAGGAAGTTCTGAATGAGCTGGGTGAGCCGGATGTGACATCCAACCCGGAGCGCTTTCAGAAGCTTATGAAGGAACAGAGCGACCTGCAGCCAATTGTGGATACTTATAAGGAATATAAGAAAAATAAAGAGACAATTCAGGACAGTCTTTCTATGCTGGAAGAAGAAAAAGATGAAGAGATGAGAGAAATGCTCAAGGAAGAGCTTTCTGACGCAAAGAAGCGTGTGGAAGAGCAGGAGCATGATCTGAAGATTCTTCTTTTGCCGAAGGATCCTAATGATAATAAAAATGTTATTGTGGAGATCCGTGCCGGTGCTGGCGGCGATGAGGCTGCTCTTTTCGCAGCTGAAATCTATAGAATGTATGTGAAATATGCAGAATCCAGACGGTGGAAAACAGAGATGATGAGTCTGAATGAGAATGGAATCGGTGGATTTAAAGAGGTTACTTTTATGATCAATGGTGCCGGTGCTTATTCCAGACTGAAATATGAAAGTGGTGTACACCGCGTACAGCGTGTACCGGAGACTGAGTCAGGTGGAAGAATCCATACTTCCACATGTACAGTTGCAATCATGCCAGAGGCTGAGGAAATTGATTTCCATCTGGATATGAATGACTGTAAATTCGATGTATTCCGTGCTTCCGGAAATGGTGGACAGTGTGTCAATACGACAGATTCAGCAGTACGACTGACACATATTCCCACAGGAATCGTTATTTCCTGTCAGGATGAGAAATCCCAGCTGAAGAATAAGGATAAAGCGTTAAAGGTACTTCGTTCCCGTCTGTATGAGATGGAGCTGGCGAAGCAGCATGATGCAGAGGCAGAAGCAAGAAGAAGCCAGATCGGTACAGGTGACCGTTCGGAGAAGATCAGAACCTATAACTTCCCGCAGGGACGTGTAACGGATCACCGTATTAAGCTTACTCTTCACAGACTGGATAATATTTTAAATGGTGATCTGGATGAGATCATTGACAGTCTGATCGCAGCAGATCAGGCTGCGAAGCTTAGCAATCTGCAGGATCAGTAAGTGTAAGACTTCGTAAATAAATAGTGTGAGAAACTACATGACTGGAATAGATTTAAACTGGAAGAGAATGGACTAGAGCTTTCAGAGTGTAGTATTAAAAAACAATCATGTAAAAATGGGGGGTAATTACCTATGAAAAAAACAGCTCTTGTAATCATGGCAGCTGGCGTTGGAAGCCGCTTTGGAAATGGAATTAAACAGCTTGCACCAGTTGGACCAAATGGTGAGATCATTATGGATTATTCTATCCGGGATGCACTGGAAGCAGGGTTTAATAAAATTGTCTTTATTATCCGTAAGGATCTGGAAGAAGAATTTAAGAGCACTATCGGTGCAAGAGTTGAGAAAATCGCAGAAGTTGCATATGCATACCAGGAAATCGATAAGCTTCCGGAAGGTTTTGTAAAGCCTGCTGACAGAACGAAACCATGGGGAACCGGACATGCAGTGATCTGTGCAAGAGAGTTCCTTACAGAGCCATTTGCAGTTATCAATGCGGATGATTACTACGGCAAGGAAGCGTATGTAAAAGTACATGACTATCTGGTTCAGGAGCAGCCACAGGATGACGTCCTTCATATCTGTATGGCAGGCTTTAGACTTGGAAATACCTTAAGCGATAATGGAAGCGTTACCAGAGGTCTTTGCCACATTACAGATGGCAAGCTTACAGGAGTAACAGAGACACATAATATTTTCAAGACAACGGATGGCGCAGAGAGCCGTGAGGATGGCCAGCCTGTAGAAAAACTGGATCTGAATGAGCTTGTTTCCATGAATATGTGGGGACTGACTCCTGCATTTATGGATACGTTATACAATGGATTTGTAGAGTTTCTTCAGAATGTGAAGCCTGGTGACATTAAAGCCGAATATCTGCTTCCAGTTATGATCGATGAGCTGATCCAGAAGGGTGCTGCCCAGGTAGATGTCCTTGAAACAAAGGATACCTGGTTTGGAGTAACTTATCAGGAGGATAAAGAGGTTGTGATCAAAGCCTTTAAAGAGCTTACAGAGGCTGGCGTATATCCAAACGGACTTTACAAATAAGCTGGTCAGATAGTGTATATAAAAAAATAGTAGCGTAAATTATGCGAATGAATGATTCCTGTGTATGGAGAAGCGGCCGCCAGGCACTGAGTACGCAGTGATGTTGGGCTTATGTATGTTTTCGGGAGCTCTAAGCAAGGAGGATAATTAGATATGGGAAAATATTTTGGAACAGACGGATTTCGTGGTGAAGCGAATGTCCAGCTGACAGTTGATAATGCATTTAAAGTAGGACGGTATGTAGGCTGGTACTACGGACGTGACCATAAAGCTAAGATCGTAATCGGAAAAGATACCAGACGAAGCAGTTACATGTTTGAGTATGCTTTGGTAGCAGGTCTTACAGCTTCTGGCGCAGATGTGTATCTTCTGCATGTAACGACTACTCCAAGTGTTTCTTTTGCAGTCCGCACAGAGGATTTTGACTGTGGTATTATGATTTCTGCAAGCCATAACCCATTCTATGACAACGGAATCAAGCTTCTGAATGGAAATGGACAGAAAATCGAGGCTGAAATCGAGGAGCGCATTGAGGCTTATATTGATGGAGAGATTGAAGAACTGCCGCTTGCACGCAAAGAAGACATTGGACGTACCATTGATTTTGCTTCCGGCCGTAACCGTTACATTGGATATCTGATTTCTATTCCAAGCCGTGACTTTAAGAACGTAAAGGTTGGCCTTGATTGTGCAAACGGAAGCTCTTCAGCAATCGCAAAGAGTGTTTTCGAGGCACTTCAGGCAAAGACTTATGTGATCAATAACCAGCCGGATGGAACGAACATCAATACAAACTGTGGCTCCACACATATTGAAGTTCTTCAGAAATATGTGGTAGATAATGGTCTGGATATTGGATTTGCTTATGATGGAGATGCTGACCGCTGTATCGCAGTTGACCACCGTGGAAATGTTATTGACGGTGATAAGATCATGTATGTATGCGGTAAATATCTGAAGGAACAGGGCAAGTTAAACGGAAATACCGTTGTTACCACGGTTATGTCTAATATGGGACTTTATAAAGCTCTGGAGCGTGAGGGAATGCGCTATGAGCAGACTGCAGTTGGTGATAAATATGTTGCCGAAAACATGCTGGCAAATAACTACAGCATTGGAGGAGAGCAGTCCGGTCATATTATTTTCAGCCGTTATGCAGCTACCGGTGATGGAATCCTTACTTCTCTTATGGTGATGGAAGCATGTGTTGACAAGAAAGCAACCTTATGTGATCTTGCCAAAGAGATGAAAGTATATCCACAGGTTCTCCGCAATGTACGTGTAGCTGATAAGAAAACGGCACGTGAGAATCCGAAGGTGATCGAAGCTGTGGAAGCAGCAGCTAATGCACTTGGGGATTCCGGACGCATTCTGGTACGTGAGAGTGGAACTGAGCCGCTGATCCGTGTAATGGTAGAGGCAGAGACGGATGAGCTTTGCCATCAGTATGTAGACAGTGTTGTGAAAGTAATGGAAGCCGAAGGGCTGATTGTTGGTTGAGAATGAAAATCAGAAAAATAGCATTAATATTTGCTGCCTGCATGGGGAGTTGTCTCCTTGCAGGCTGTAATAGTGAAGAACAGCAGATTTTTAATGAAGCGAAAAAGGATCTGGAACAGGGAAGTTATGATTATGCCTTGGAGGAGTTTACAACTTCTGTAAATAATGGTATCAGTCTGGCCGTCTCTTACCGGGGAATTGGCATCTGCCAGCTTCGGCTTGGAAACTACGAAGAGGCGATTACAGCTTTCACCAATGCGCTTGGTGCAGAAAAGGTAAGCAAGACCATGTCCCGTGATCTGTATCTGTACCGTGCAACTGCCAGACTGCAGTCGGGACATCTGGAGGATGCAATGGCGGACTGCCAGATACTGGCGCAAAATTATGAAATGGATGCAGATTCCTGGTTCCTTACCGGTAAAGTGGCATTGGCCATGGATGGTTATGAGGAAGCGTCATCTGATTTTGAACAGTCGTATGGCGAGGATTCCAGCTATGACAGGGCAATTCAGATATATGAAGCATATCTGGAGAAAGATATGGAGGCTGACGGTACCAGATACCTGGAGGCAGTTTTGTCCACAGAAGCCAAAGGAACAGCGGATCTTTGTGACAGAGGCCGTATATATTATTATATGGAAGATTATACCAATGCCCAGAAAGAGCTGACAGATGCTTCCAATCAGGGAAGTACAGAAGCGCTTCTTATTCTGGGAATGGTTTACAGCGCACAGCAGGATTATGCCAATGCCCGTTCTGTGTATCAGCAGTTTATAAATCAGAAGCTTGAGGATACCAGTAAGAATCAGACACAGACTGCTGCATCCGGATATAATGGTCTTGCAGTATGCGATATAGCAGATGGGAATTATGATTCAGCACTGGAGAACATAAACAGTGGAATTGCTGTAGCTGCAGATGATGAGATGCAGAGTCTTCTGTTTAATGAAATCGTAGTTTATGAGAAAAAACTGGATTTTTCCACAGCGCAGGCAAAGGCGCAGGAGTATGTGGGCATGTATCCAGAGGATGAGGAAGCTGCGAAAGAACTTGATTTTTTGAAATCCAGAACTGGTTCAGCTGAGTAAAAACGGATATTTTGTAGAATGATTAAAGGATCTGAAATTCATATCAGATGATGGTGAATTTCAGATCCTTTTTGAATTCAATCAGAGATTATCCGTTTGATCAGATTTTTTTCGCATAGAGGCGATTGCCCTTATACATTGGACGACCGTTTACGCCGCTTAAGTTATAGGACATTGCAAAGTAGGAATCCACTTTGCTTACAAGAGCCCAGTCCGGATCATAAACTTTTCCGCCGATTTCTGCCCAGCCATGACCACCGGAGCAGATGACATATACCTTTTTCATGCCAACTGCATTTGCCAGATAAGCAAAGGCTGCTGCATAGGAAACACAGTCACCGCGGCCTCCGCGGAAAAACATATCTTCAGCGAAATCTTTTTCCCAGTTAGCAGTATTTTTGAAATCACGCCAGCAATAGTAGCTGTAATGTTTCTTCACATAGTTAAAACAGGTACGGAGACGCTGGGTTTTGGTCATACTTGGCTTGGTGATCTTCTCTACGATCCGGTTAGCTTCCACCATGATTTTCAGCTTACGGCCATTAGAACCGGATTTTCTGGCGCGTCCCTGGGAATCAAGGACGATTCCATTCACTTTCGTGGAGGTGATCATATATGCGCCCTTAGCTGAATTGTTCATGCGAAAGTAATAATAGTTGCTGCCGATCTTCTTCCAGCCGTAACGCTGGATGCCTTTTTTGTCGAAGAAGTAATAGCGGGAGCCAATCTTGACCTTGCCTGTGACCTTCTTGCCCTTGGCATTGTAATAGTAGTGGTATCCTTTTACTGTCTTCCATTTGCCAGTTGAGGCGGCTGGTTTGGCAGTGGCGGTGGTGCCGGAAGCTGTCACGGAGGCGGCAGGCTTTGCGGCTGGTTGTGTTGCAGCAGCCTGTGCAGGTAGCGGACTTACAAGAAGTGCGCAGGATAATAACAGGCTTGTGGCAATTGTTTTTAGATTTTTCTTCTTCATGGGAAATCCTCCTTAAAGCAATAAGGCTTAAAAACCTTTTTTGATAATTATATTATAACGGATGCAGATTGATTTTTGTATAATAAAATTATCATTATGTATGTTATTGAATTTTTGTGTCATCGGTTGGATGTAATATTTTATTTGAAATGGTTGGGGATACTACTCCCAAAACAGAAAGGTTTGTGTTATACTCTAACAGAGAATTTTTGATTCGTTTTTTAGAAAATCCAGAAGGAGGGTTTATGGAATATATTGAAGAAATACAGGAGCGTGTAATCCTGGTCGGAGTCCAGTTGGATGAAAATGACAATGTAAAAGAGTCATTGGATGAGCTGGAAGAACTGGCAGATACTGCAGGGGCACAGACGGTTGGGAAAATCATTCAGAACCGTGAGACGGTTCATCCGGGCACCTATATTGGAAAAGGAAAAATAGAGGAAGTCCGAGGGCTTATGATGGCTACTGATGCTACAGGAATCATCTGTGATGACGAGCTTTCTCCGGCACAGATGAACAATCTGGAGCATGAGCTGGAATGCAAGGTAATGGACAGAACACTTCTGATCCTTGATATTTTTGCGAAGCATGCAACCACAAGCGAAGGTAAGATCCAGGTGGAGCTGGCACAGCTTCGATACAGAGCTTCCAGACTTGTAGGCCTTGGTGCATCTTTGTCAAGACTTGGTGGTGGAATCGGAACCAGAGGTCCTGGAGAGAAAAAACTGGAGAGTGACCGACGACTGATCCGAAAGAGAATCACGGCACTGAAGGAAGAGCTTTCCCAGGTGGAGAAACACAGGGAACTGCTTCGCACTGGCCGCACCCGCGGCAAGATGAAAACAGCAGCTATCGTCGGATATACCAATGCAGGTAAATCCACGTTGTTGAATACGTTGACAGGAGCGGGCGTGCTTTCAGAAGATAAGCTTTTTGCTACACTGGATCCCACCACAAGGGCGTTGACTCTGGATGACGGACAGCAGATCTTATTGACGGATACAGTAGGATTTATCCGCAAACTTCCCCATAATCTGGTTGAAGCATTTAAGAGTACCCTGGAAGAAGCGAAGTATGCGGATTATATCATTCATGTAGTGGATTGTTCCAACCCTCAGGCAGTACAGCAGATGGAAGTGGTTTATGATACTTTGCAGGAACTGGAAGTCCAGGGTAAGAAAACAATCACGCTATTTAATAAAGTGGATGCAGGAGCAGCTATCCGCATGAGAGACAGCATGGCAGATCACACCCTGAGAGTATCTGCAAAAACCGGGGAAGGCCTGGAGGATTTAAAGACACTTCTGGGGAAAATTCTTTCAGAAGAACAGATTTATGTGGAAAAGCTTTTTACTTATCAGGAAGCCGGGAGAATTCAGCTGATCCGGGAGTATGGGCAGCTGCTTTCAGAAGAGTATACGGATAATGGAATTCTGGTGAAGGCAAGGGTTCCACAGGAGGTATACGGGAAGCTTATGTAATATAGGACTGTTAAAGCTGTGGGCCTATTTTTTACTAAACAGAATATAGAAAGAAAAAAATAGAGGAAACTGTCCAGAGCCAACTTCTTAAATGCCTGGCTTTGGACAGCTGAAAAGACAGGAGATAAAATCATGGGAAAATATACAGATTACATTATGAAAACAGCACAGGATCTGCTTGCAGTGCCAAGTCCAAGCGGCTTTACCCACATGGCAGCAGATTTCGTAAAAAAAGAATTTGAAAAGCTGGGCTATGAGCCACAGATCACGCAGAAAGGGGCTGTGCTTGTAAAGCTTGGAGGCAAGGATGACAAGAACGCAGTAGTTCTGGCTGCACATATGGATACCCTTGGCGGTATGGTCTGCCAGATTATGGAGAATGGACGCCTGAAGCTGACAAACATCGGAGGCATGAATCCAAACAATGCGGAAGCAGAGAACTGCAAGGTCTACACCAAAACAGGTAAAGTGTACGACGCAACTTTCCAGCTGGAGAATGCATCCGTCCATGTGAATGGGGAATACAGTGACACCAAACGTACGTATGAAACCATGGAAGCAATTCTGGATGAGCCGGTAAAAAATAAGGATGATGTAAAGGCACTGGGTATCATGACTGGAGATTTCGTCTGCTTTGATCCGAGAACAGTAGTGACAGAAAGCGGATATATCAAGAGCCGATTCCTGGATGATAAATTCAGCACAGCCATTCTTCTTGGATATGCGAAATATCTGAAAGAGAAAAATGTTCAGCCGGAACGTACGATCTATGTACTGATCACATCTTATGAGGAGGTTGGACATGGTGGATGTGCGGCTATTCCGGAAGGCGTTACGGAGATGATTTCTGTAGATATGGGATGTGTTGGAAAAGGTCTGGAATGTGACGAGACCATGGTATCTATTTGTGCGAAGGACAGCATGGGACCATATGATTATCAGGTGGTTTCCAGTCTGATCAAGGCAGCACAGGAGAATGAGATCGCATTTGCAGTGGATGTATATCCACACTATGGTTCTGATGTAGATGCTGCATTGAAGGCTGGTTATGATATGAAACACGGTCTGATCGGACCTGGTGTTTATGCTTCCCATGGTTATGAGCGTTCCCACAGAGATGGAGCGAAGAATACACTGAAGCTTCTGAAAGCATATTTAGGATAAAATAGGGCATGCGCTAGAACATGTTTTGAAAAGACTTTCTGCAAATATACTACAAAGTGTGACTGGCTGATTGCAGGAATCTTTTATTACAGCCTCTAAGCTGGGAGAGACAAGGAGAGAGTATGAAAGCGATAAAAAAGGTTTTAAACAATATTTTTATTGACGGTTTAAGTGGTATGGCTCTGGGTTTATTTTCCACGCTGATCATCGGAACCATTCTGAAACAGATCGGTGATCTGATGGGCGGTACATATGGTGCCTATTTAAGTACCTTTGCAGTGATCGCCCAGAGACTTACCGGTGCGGGAATTGGAATCGGAGTGGCATATAAATTCCGGGAATCCACATATGTACTTTTATCTGCAGCAGCTGCGGGAATGATCGGAGCCTATGCGTCCAATCTGATCGCAGGAACTTTGCTGTCTGATACCGGGGCACTTGTTCTGGCAGGTCCTGGCGAACCTCTTGGGGCATTTGTGGCAGCATATGTGGGAATTACAGTAGGAAGACTGGTTGCAGGAAAAACAAAGCTGGATCTTCTCATTACACCTGCAGTTACCATTCTTTCCGGTGGTGCAGTGGGAATCCTGGTCGGTCCTGGCGTATCAGGCTTTATGACTTGGCTTGGCAATCTGGTAAACTGGGGAACGGAACAGCAGCCGATTCTCATGGGAATCGTAGTTTCTGTTATTATGGGAATGGTACTGACTTTGCCTATCAGTTCAGCAGCTCTTGGAATTATTCTGGGACTGAATGGGGTGGCAGCAGGTGCGGCAACCATCGGATGCTGCTGCCAGATGATCGGTTTCGCGGTAACAAGTTTTAAGGATAACGGAGTAGGCGGCCTTTTGGCTCAGGGAATCGGAACCTCTATGCTGCAGATCCCTAATATTATGAAGCGCCCGCTGATCTGGCTGCCGCCTACACTGGCTTCTGCAATTTTAGGACCGATTGCCATTATCGGACCCTTTCATATGACAAACAATGCTACAGGTTCCGGAATGGGAACTTCCGGTCTGGTTGGACAGATCATGACGTACCAGACCATGGTGGCGACAGAATCCCCAGTGCTGGTAATTCTGAAAATCGTAGTATTCCATTTCCTGCTTCCGGGACTTTTATCCTATGTGATCTACCGTGGAATGCGGAATATGGGATATATCAAAGACGGACAGATGAAACTGGATGTATAAAAGGCTATGGTTTATTTGGTGTACATGACTGGGAAAAACAGTAAAAAAGATATTGACATCTAATGAATGTTAGAATATACTAACAACATAAGGAGCTTATAGGTAATCTGAAAGGAGTATCATATGGGAACAGTAGTTGTTGGTGCAATCGTAGTGGTAATAGCAGGTCTTGCAGTGCGAAGCATTGTGAAAGATAAAAAAAGCGGGAAAGGCTGCAATGGGAATTGCGGAAGCTGCGGTGGACACTGCCATTAAGATATGACTGGCGTATTTTATACATAAGTGATAAGAAGTGAAGAAGCTGCTGTGCCGGAGAAATCTGGCATGGCAGTTTTTCTATATAGAGAGCGTGTTTGAAAAATCAGTTTGACTGTGTGGAATCCACATAAAAAACAACGAAAAACCACAAAAATCAACTTAAAACTCCAAGAAAAGCAACAAAAATCATGTTGAATCATGTTGACACAGCATAACGGATGAAGTATAATGAGCATAGAAAACTATGTCATGGAACAGAGGACATTTAACTTCCATGAGAAAGGAGAACCATGGAAAAATACAATACAAGTGAGATTCCCAAATCTTCCAGAATTACCCGTCTGGTAGATCATCTCTATGCGAAAATGCCAGAGATCGAGTCTTACAGAGCCAAGCTGATCACAGAGTCCTATAAAGAGACCGAGGACCAGCCGATCATCACCAGAAGAGCGAAAGCTTTTGCCCACATTTTACATAATATTCCGATCATCATCCGTGATGAGGAACTGATCGTGGGAAGTAATTCCATTGCACCAAGAGGATGTCAGACTTTCCCGGAATTCTCATTCCAGTGGCTGGAAGACGAGCTGGATACAGTTGCCACCAGAACAGCTGACCCGTTCTACATTTCCGAGCAGGCCAAGGCAGATCTTCGTGAAGTGCATAAATACTGGAAAGGTAAGACTACCAGTGAGCTTGCTACTGCCTATATGGCACCAGAAGCCATCCGTGCTATTGATCATAACATTTTTACACCGGGAAACTATTTCTATAATGGCGTAGGTCATGTTACAGTAAAATATTGGGAAGTTCTCGAAATCGGATACGAAGGCATCATGGCGAAAGCTCAGGAAGAACTGGATAAATGTAATGTAGGTGACGGAGATTATGCAGAGCGTTCCCGTTTCCTTGAAGCAGTGATCCTTAGCTGTCAGGCTGTTATAGATTATGCAAACAGATATTCCAGACTTGCCCTTGAGATGGCTGAGAAATGCACAGATCCACAGCGTAAAGCTGAGCTTCTTGTAATTGCATCCAACTGCAGTAAAGTACCGGCCAAGGGAGCAACCAATTTCTGGGAGGCATGTCAGTCCTTCTGGTTTGTACAGCAGCTCCTTCAGATGGAGTCCAGCGGACATTCCATTTCCCCGGGACGTTTCGACCAGTATATGTATCCATATTATAAGAAGGATATTGAGAGTGGTGCGATCACCAGAACAGCAGCCCAGGAGCTGATCGACTGTATCTGGGTGAAATTAAATGATCTGAATAAAGTCCGTGATGCAGCATCCGCAGAAGGATTCGCAGGCTACAGCCTGTTCCAGAACCTGATCGTAGGTGGACAGGATAAAGATGGAAATGATGTGACCAATGACCTTTCCTTTATGTGCATTGAGGCATCCATGCATGTACATCTTCCGGCACCGTCCCTTTCCATCCGTGTATGGAACGGCTCCCCACATGATCTTCTGATCAAGGCAGTAGAGCTTACCAGAACGGGTATCGGACTTCCGGCTTATTATAATGACGAGGTAATCATCCCGGCACTGCAGAACAGAGGACTTTCCCTTGCAGATGCCCGTGAGTATAATATTATCGGCTGCGTAGAGCCGCAGAAGGCAGGTAAGACAGAGGGCTGGCATGATGCAGCATTCTTTAATATGTGCCGTCCGTTGGAGCTTGTATTTGCAAATGGTATGGATCAGGGCGAGATGGTTGGTATTCCTACCGGCGATGTAACCAAGATGGAAACATTCGATGAATTTTACGATGCTTATAAGAAGCAGATGGAATACTGCATTTCCCTTCTGGTTAATGCAGATAATGCTATTGATGTGGCTCATTCCAAGCGCTGCCCGCTTCCATTCCTTTCCAGTATGATCGACGACTGTATCAAACGTGGAAAGACCGTACAGGAAGGCGGTGCAGTTTATAACTTCACAGGTCCTCAGGGCTTTGGTATTGCAAACATGGCAGATTCCCTGTATGCAATCCGTCAGCTGGTTTATCAGGAGAAGAAGTTCACAATGGAGGAGCTGAAAGAAGCTCTTGCATGGAACTATGGTAAAGGTCTGGATGAGCAGTCTGTGAAAGAAATCACAACCGGCATTTTAAGAGAGATGACCGAAAGTGGCGCTAAGGTTGATGCCGATACAGCAGCTGTTGTTCTGAAATCTGTTATGAATGCCCAGATGGCACCTGAGAAGATGGCAAGATACCAGGAAATCCATGATATGATCGCAGAAGTTCCGAAATTTGGAAATGATATTCCGGAAGTTGATTATTTCGCAAGAGATGTGGCATATACCTATACAAGACCGCTTCAGAACTTTAAGAACCCACGTGGCGGACAGTACCAGGCAGGACTTTATCCGGTTTCTGCAAACGTACCCCTTGGCGGACAGACTGGTGCTACACCAGATGGCAGATATGCACATACTCCGGTTGCAGATGGTGTTTCCCCGTCTGCAGGTAAGGATGTGAACGGACCTACTGCAGCAGCAAGCTCTGTTGCGAAGCTGGATCACTTTATCGTATCCAATGGTACTCTGTTCAATCAGAAATTCCATCCGTCAGCACTTTCCGGACGTGAAGGTCTTGAGAAATTCGTTGCACTGATCCGTTCCTACTTCGATCAGAAGGGAATGCATATGCAGTTCAACGTTGTAAGCAGAGAGACACTGCTGGATGCACAGGCACATCCGGAGAATTATAAACATCTGGTTGTACGTGTAGCTGGTTACAGTGCACTGTTTACTACACTGTCCAAGTCCTTACAGGATGATATTATCAGAAGAACGGAGCAGGGCTTCTAAAAAGAGAAGTCTGCAGACGTCCTATATAATGGAGAAACTTATGGAATATTTAGATACCACAGGGCGTGTGTTTGACATCCAGCGCTATTCCATCCATGACGGTCCGGGAATCCGTACCATTGTATTTCTAAAGGGCTGTGTGCTCAGATGCCAGTGGTGCTGTAATCCGGAATCCCAGGAGTACAAGATCCAGACCATGAAAACTCCCGATGGAGTGAAGACCATGGGACGCGATGTAACGGTCAGGGAAATGATCGAGACGGTAGAGAAGGACAGACCTTATTATTACCGTTCCGGTGGCGGTCTGACACTTTCCGGCGGAGAATGTCTCTGTCAGCCGGAGTTTGCCCGGGATCTTTTACGTGCAGCGAAAGAACGGGGAATCAATACCGCTATTGAGAGCATGGCTTGTGTTCCCTGGAAAAATATAGAGATGGTACTGCCATATCTGGATACTTATCTGATGGATATCAAGCATACCAACCAGGAGAAACATAAGCAGTTTACAGGCAAGCCTAACGGACTGGCACTTGAAAATGCCAGAAAGGTAGCCCTTTCGGGTATGACGAATCTGGTGATCCGTGTGCCGGTAATCCCGACCTTTAACGATACGGTAGAGGAAATCAAGTCCATTGCTTCTTTTGCATCTACATTACCAGGCGTGAAGAAGATTCATCTTCTTCCGTACCACCGTCTTGGACAGGACAAATATGACTGGCTTGGAAGAGAATACAAGTTGTCTGAAATCCTGCCCCCGGAACCGGAGCATATGGAGATGCTGAAAAAAGCTGTACATACGGTTTGTGAGCTGGATTGTCAGATTGGTGGATGAGAAACGGATTATAAGATTTATTGCATTTATCACGAATGGTAACATATAAAGTGAATCAGAACAGGAACCGGAATTTTCAGATAGAGATTTCGGTTCCTTTCATATTTTAAATCTAGCGCCTTTTTCAAACACGCTCTAAAGTCCATTGAATAATTTTCGTTTTTTGTGTATGATAAGGGATATGAAGCGGAGGTATACAGGAACTCATAGAAATACAGTTGGATTGAATGCGGTGAAATCTGGCTGGTGTAAAATTACAGCTTAAGGAGAAAAGAGAATGAGAGGATTATACTCATCAAAGACAAAAATCAGACACCAGATTTTTACTGAAATTGCCCGTCTGGCTTACGAGGGCAATATTGAGAAAGAAATGGATGAACTTCCCTATAAGATTCTTCCGGGAGAGGTTGCTACATACCGCGACAGTATTTTCCTGGAAAGAGCGATTGTGGGAGAGCGGCTTAGAGTGGCCATGGGACTGCCTCTTCGTAATATTTCAGAGCATGCGCCGATTTCCAAAGGTGTGGAGGCAAGCTTGATCGAAGAGAAATATTACGAACCGCCGCTTATCAATATTATCAAATTCGCGTGCAATTCCTGTCCGGAAAAGCGGGTGATGGTGACAGAAGGCTGCCAGGGATGTCTGGAACACCCTTGCCAGGAAGTCTGTCCCAAGGACGCCATCCACATGGAAAACGGCAGATCAGTGATCGACCAGGAGAAATGTATCAAATGTGGAAAATGTAAGGAAGCCTGTCCCTATGATGCGATCATTAAGCAGGAGCGTCCCTGTGCAAAGGCATGTGGAATGAATGCCATCCATTCCGATGAATACGGCAGGGCAGAAATTGACCATGAAAAATGTGTTTCCTGTGGAATGTGCCTGGTAAGCTGCCCATTCAGTGCCATTGTGGACAAAGGACAGATTTACCAGACCATCATGGCATTAAAGAGCGATACCCCGGTATATGCCATTGTAGCTCCGGCTGTAGCAGGACAGTTTGAGCCGGATCTGAAAAATACCCAGCTCCGTGGAGCTTTTAAGGCACTTGGCTTTACAGATATTAAAGAAGTAGCTGTTGGAGCAGACCTTTGTACAATCGAGGAAGCGAAGGATTTCATGGAAGAAGTGCCAGAGAAGATTCCATTTATGGGAACCTCCTGTTGCCCGGCCTGGTCTGTGATGGCGAAGAAAATGTTCCCACAGTATGCAAACTGCATTTCTATGGCACTGACACCTATGGTCCTCACAGCCCGTCTTCTGAAGCAGGAAGAGCCGGACTGCAAGATCGTTTTTGTAGGACCGTGTGCAGCCAAGAAGCTGGAAGCGAGCCGGAAATCTGTCCGCAGCTATGTGGACTTTGTGCTGACCTTTGAAGAAGTACAGGGAATGTTTGAGGCGAAGGGTGTTGATTTCGGAAGCATTCCGGAAGAAGAGCCACTTAGCCAGGCCAGCAGTGACGGCCGCGGTTTCGCAGCAAGCGGCGGCGTGGCAGCAGCTGTGGTGAAAGCAGTGAAGCGAATGGATCCGGAGCGTGAAGTGAAGGTAGTCAGCGCCAATGGACTTCAGGAATGCAAGAAGATGATGATGGCTGCCAAAGCTGGAAAATACAATGGATATCTGCTTGAGGGCATGGCCTGTCCAGGTGGATGTATAGCAGGTGCCGGAACGGTGCAGAATGTAAAGAAGGCTGGAATGGCACTTGAGAAAATGAAAAAAGAGGCAGCTTTTGAAGAATGTATGGATACCTCATTTGGCGGGGAACTGGAGAAGCTGGAGGAGCTATAAAAGCTTGCTTTCATACTAAACGGACGTGTCTGCCTACGCAGACATCACCATGAATGAAAGTCGATTGCTCCGCGCCGTTGGCGCTCCCGCAATCAACCACTGTATTCGTAATCCGGGCTATTGCCCTACTTACTCATACAGTCCAGCCTGTGCGATACCCATAAATCCAACATGAAAGCATGCTGGATTCATGGCTGCCGCACAGGACTTTCATACTAAATTTGTAACGAAAAGGAGAAGCAAAAATGCGTGCATACGAGCGTTTACTTAATTATGTAAAAGTATATACAACAAGTAAGGATGAGCAGGAGACGGTACCGTCTACCATGCGTCAGTTTGATCTTGGCAATCAGCTGGCCAAAGAATTAAAAAAGATTGGAGTCCAGAATGTACGCATTGACGACAAATGCTATGTGTACGGTGTAATTCCGGCGACAGAAGGTCTTGAGGGTAAGCCTGCCATTGGATTTATTTCCCACATGGATACCGCACCGGACTTCTCTGGTGAGAATGTAAACCCACGGCTTATTCCGGATTATAACGGACAGGATGTAAAGCTTGGAGAAAGTGAATACGCACTTACCCTGAAAGATTTTCCACATCTGGCAGATTTGAAGGGAAGAACCTTGATCACCACAGATGGAACCACCCTTCTTGGTGCAGATGATAAAGCGGGTATCGCTGAGATCATGACTATGGCAGAGCAGATCATAGAGGAGAATATTCCCCATGGAAAAATCTGCATTGGCTTTACTCCGGATGAGGAAGTGGGATGCGGAGCAGATTTCTTCGACGTAGAGGGCTTTGGCGCCGATTTTGCCTATACCGTAGACGGCGGAGCCGAGAACGAAATCGAATATGAGAATTTTAATGCAGCCAGTGCAAAAGTGAAAATCAAGGGATTTTCCGTACACCCGGGCAGCAGCAAAAATACTATGATCAATGCGGCGCTGGTTGCCATGGAGTTTAACAGTATGCTTCCGGCGGGAGACACTCCGACGAACACAGAAGGGTACGAGGGATTTTTCCACCTCTGTGAAATGAGCGGAGATGTGACAAGTGCGAGTCTTGACTATATTATCCGCGATCATGACAGTGCCATGTTTGCCTGCCGCCAGGAGATGATGAAACACATCGCGAAGCTTCTCAATGAGAAATATGGTGAGGGCACTGTAACTCTTACGATTAAAGAGCAGTATCGCAATATGAAGGAGAAAATCGAGCCTTGCATGCACCTGATTGAGAATGCCAAGAAAGCGGTACAGCAGTCCGGATTGAATCCCATAGAGGTAGCAATCCGTGGCGGTACTGATGGCGCCCGCCTTTCCTTCATGGGACTTCCCTGCCCGAATCTTGGAACCGGCGGCTACGCATTCCATGGTCCATGCGAACACATTACCGTAGAGGGCATGGATTATGTGGTGGAGAATCTGAAAAATATTGTGAAGCTGTATGCCTGCTGAAAATATATAATAAATTAAAATAGGAAATAAAGTGAGAAAGGGCTTTCTGAAAGTTATAAGATATCTTTCGGAAGGCTCTTTTACATTGTACGAGGATCGCTCTGTTATACATTAATTTGCTATTTTGTGTGCTGAAAACACTTAAGGATTGTAGTTTGTCAAAATCGGATGCAGTTGGACAATTGTTATTACCGCGGGCCGGTGCAACGCTACGGCGAACTAACTGCTAACTACGACTAAGACGCTCGGGAGAGCCCTCGCGCCTAAGTCTCCGTAAGCAGTGGATTTCACCTTCGCTAAGGGCGCACCTGAAATGGCCCGCTAGGTAATAACAGTTGTCCAACTGCTGTGAACTGGATAGAACTAATTGCTTTCAGTCGTGAGTAACTGGTAACTGAAAGTGCCCCACTACAATTAATAGCTGTGCGATGCTTGTATTCCAGCCGATAAACTCCTGTTTGGTTAGTTGCAGTTGTCGATAACCAGCGGTCTGGTAATGTATATTCACGTAGCCGTGCATTTCAGGAGCGGTTTTAGTGGAGGCGAGATCCATGACTTACGGAGACTTAGGCGCGAAGGCTCTCCTGAGCGTCTTAGTCGTAGTTAGTCATTAGCTTGCCGGAACGTTGCTCCGCACGGCGGTGAATATACATTGCCAGACCGCGTCCGGGAATCGACATCCAGCACATTAAATAGCAAGTGAGTGCAATATAAAAAATAAATAAAAACACAGAAATGAATTTGTGCAATATGTAGAACACTTGGAAAATAATAAAAAATTTCAAAAAGTAGTTGTTAAAAGATTATCATTGTGGTATCTTAATGAAAGCGGAAAAAACAAATATTTTATGCGGAGACCAAGAGGGAAACGTCCTTTTGTTGAGAAATGTTTATAAATAAACAAAAAGTGACATGACTTGAACCAGGAAAACAGGCGGAAAATCATCTGTGTTTCTGGTTTAGCCCATGTCACAAGGCAGAAAATAAAGTTTTACCCGCTTTTTTTCTAACTGTGATTGTTAAAAAATAAACAAGAAACAAAGGGCATCACACAGGGAAAACCAACGAATCCCACGGAAAAGTAACCAAATGAAGTGGAAAGTTGACACAATCTCACAAACCCCATGAAAGGAGTTTTTTATGAGCAGCAAAATCACCATTATCGGAGCTGGAAGCGTTGGCTCCACAATTGCGTACACACTGGCACACGACGAGATCGCTTCCGAGATTGTTCTGATCGACATCAACAAGGAGAAGGTGGAAGGCGAGGTTATGGACATTGAGCAGGGAACCTGCTTCAGAAGCCCTGTATCTCTGGTAGCCGGAGATTACGCAGACGCAAAAGATTCTGACATCGTAATCATTACATCCGGAATTGCCCGCAAACCTGGACAGACCAGAATTGAGCTTACTCAGACAAACGTAAACATTCTGAAGAGCATTACTCCCCAGATCGTAAAAGAAGCTCCAAATGCAAAGTATATCATCGTAAGCAATCCGGTAGACATTATGACCTATGTGTTTACCAAGATTTCCGGACTTCCGGAGAATCAGATCATGGGCTCTGGAACCATCCTTGATACAGCAAGACTTCGCTACGGACTTTCCGAGCATTTCCAGGTGGCACAGGGAAATATTCACGCATATGTTTTCGGAGAACACGGCGATACATCCTTTATTCCATGGACAGGTGCTTACATTTCCGGCCTCAGCACTGATGAGTATTATGAAGAAATGAAAGCTCACGGTAAAGATGTAAAACCATTGGACAAAGAAGCCATGCTTGAATACGTTCAGAAATCCGGCGGAAAAGTAATTGCAAAGAAAGGCGCAACCTTCTACGCTGTATCTGCAACTGTCTGCCAGCTGGTAGGCCTGATCCTGGCTGCTTCTGATTCCCTCGCAACTGTATCTTCCATGCTTCATGGTGAGTACGGAATTGAGGATGTGTGCCTGAGTACTCTTACCCTTGTTGGTCCAAATGGTATCCAGGGAAAAGTTCAGATGCGCATGAACAAAGAAGAGGTAGCGTTGCTGAGAAAGAGTGCAGATGCGCTGAAAGAAGTAATCGCACAGATCGAACTGTAAGAGTTGTAGGAATAAGAAAGGAACAAGAAGCATGAAGTACAGTTATTATCCAGGATGTACCCTGAAGAATAAGGCAAAAGATCTGGATGCCTATGCCAGAGCTTCTGCGAAAGCACTGGGCTTCGAAATGGAAGAGATAGAAGACTGGCAGTGCTGCGGGGGTGTATATCCCCTTGGCAGCGATGAAATTGCTACCAAGCTTTCTTCCGTCCGTGCTTTAAATGACGCAAAAGAAAAAGGACAGGATCTGATCACGGTCTGTTCAGCCTGTCATCATGTGCTCAAACGTGTGAATGACGACATGAAAAATGTGGATGACATCCGCACGAGAGCCAATAACTATCTGAAACTGGATACTCCGTATGAGGGAGAGACAAATGTCCTTCATTATCTGGAAGTGCTCCGCGATGAAGTTGGATTTGATGAGATCAAAAAGAAAGTAGTCAATCCTTTAAAAGGCAAAAAAATCGGCGCCTACTATGGCTGCCTGCTTTTAAGACCTGGCAAGATCATGGCATTTGACAATCCGGAAAACCCGACTATTATGGAAGATTTTATTCGTGCCCTGGGTGCAGAGCCGGTAGTTTATCCATACCGTAATGAGTGCTGCGGCGGCTATATTTCCCTGAAAGAAAAAGACATGGCACAGAATATGTGTGAAAAGATCATGGACAGTGCAAAAGGCTTCGAGGCAGACATGCTGATCACAGCCTGTCCACTTTGCATGTATAACCTGAGAAAGAACGGAAACGGCGCTCTTCCTGTTTATTATTTCACAGAACTTCTTGCAGAAGCTCTTGGCGTAAAAGAGGAGGTAGCGAAATAATGGCTTATACATATGGAAACAAAGAAAATGCAGCGGAAAGAATTAAAGAGATTTCCGGAGTCAATCCCTTAAAGTGCATGAAATGTGGCAAATGTTCCGCAACCTGTCCTGCATTTAATGAAATGGATATCAAACCTCACCAGTTTGTAACTTATGTACAGAACGGCGACATCGAATCATTGGCACAGTCAAAATCCTTATGGAAATGCCTCTCCTGCTTTGCATGTGTGGAGCGCTGCCCAAGAGATGTAAAGCCTGGAAAACTGATCGACGCTGCAAGACAGCTGGTTGTCCGTGAACGTGGACAGAACTATCTGACCGCAGACGAGATTCCAGAGCTGCTTGATGAGGACACACCACAGCAGCTGCTGGTAAGTGCTTTCAGAAGATACAGGAGGTGAGAAAAAGGTGCAGAGAATAGGTGTATTCGTATGTCATTGTGGTACCAACATTGCAGCCACAGTTGATGTAAAAAAAGTAGTAGAGATGGCGGCAAAAGAGCCTGGCGTAGTTCATGCGGAAGATTACCAGTATATGTGTTCCGAAGCTGGACAGGCCAAGATCATCAATGCCATTCATGAGAAAAATCTGACAGGAATCGTAGTCTGTTCCTGTTCCCCGCGTATGCATGAGGCTACTTTCCGTAAAGCAGCTGAAAAAGCGGGCTTAAACCCATATATGGTAGAGATTGCCAATATCCGTGAGCACTGCTCCTGGATCCACAAGGATATGGAAGAAGCTACCTTAAAGGCAGTGATCCTTGCAAGAGCTGCCATCGCAAAGGTAAATCTGGATGCTCCTCTTCAGCCAGGAGAGAGCCTTGTAACAAAACGTGCTCTTGTAATCGGCGGAGGTATTGCCGGAATCCAGTCAGCCCTTGATATCGCAGAGGCTGGTTATGAAGTTGATATTGTTGAGAAGCTTCCAAGTATCGGTGGAAGAATGTCCCAGCTTGATAAGACATTCCCGACTCTGGACTGTTCTGCATGTATCCTTACCCCGAAGATGGTAGAGGCAGCAGCACATGAGAAGATCAATATTTATACATACAGTGAAGTTGAAAAGGTAAGCGGTTTCGTTGGTGACTTCACAGTTGATATCCGTAAAAAAGCAAGAAGCGTGGATATGAGCAAATGTACCGGATGCGGTGTCTGCTCAGAGAAATGCCCGTCTAAGAAAAATCCAAACGAATTTAACCGCGGCCTGAACAACAGAAGTGCCATTTACATTCCGTTTGCACAGGCAATCCCAAATGTTCCGGTAATTGACCGTGAGAACTGTATCAAGTTCAAAACCGGAAAATGCGGTGCCTGCTCCAAGGTTTGCGCAGCTGGTGCTATCGACTATGAGCAGAAGGATGAGATCATCACACAGAAATACGGTGCCATCGTGGTTGCAACTGGTTTCGATGTGATCCCTCTTGATAAATATGATGAGTATGCTTACAGCCAGAGCAAGGATGTTATCACCTCCCTGGAATTGGAGCGTATCATGAACGCAGCAGGACCGACGAAAGGTCATCTGGAGAGACTTTCCGATGGAAAATCCCCGAAGAATATTGTATTTGTACAGTGTGTTGGAAGCCGTTGCTCAGACGAAAGAGGAAAGAGCTATTGCTCCAAGATCTGCTGTATGTACACTGCAAAGCATGCTATGCTGATCCGTGATAAATATCCGGATACAAATGTAACAGTATTCTATATCGACGTGCGTACTCCTGGAAAGAACTTTGATGAGTTCTACAGAAGAGCCGTTGAAGACTACGGTGTAAATTATGTAAAAGGCCAGGTTGGAAAAGTAATTCCACAGCCGGATGGAACTCTTATGGTTCAGGCTTCTGACCTTCTGGAAAACAAACAGATCCTTATGGAAGCAGATATGGTAGTTCTTGCAGCTGCCATTGAGCCAAACAAGGATGTAAGAAAAATTGCAACTATGCTTACCGCAAGTATTGATACCAACAATTTCCTCACAGAGGCACATGCAAAGCTTCGTCCTGTTGAGTCTCCTACCGCTGGTATTTTCCTTTCTGGTGTTTGCCAGGGACCAAAAGACATTCCAGAGACAGTTGCACAGGCTGGCGCAGCAGCAGTAAAGGCAATCGGCCTTCTTGCAAAAGACAAGCTGACCACCAACCCTTGTACGGCCCATTCTGACGAGCTCCTTTGCAACGGCTGCTCCCAGTGTGCAAATGTGTGCCCGTACGGTGCGATTTCCTATGAGGAAAAACAGGTAAATGACCACGGAATCCGTGAGACAAGAAGAATCGCAGTAGTAAATAATGCTCTTTGCCAGGGCTGTGGTGCTTGTACTGTAACCTGCCCGTCCGGAGCAATGGATCTGCAGGGATTCTCCAACAGACAGATTTTAGCGGAGGTAGATGCAATATGTCGATAGAAACAAATGAAGAATTCAGACCCAAGATCGTGGCATTCTGCTGTAACTGGTGCAGCTACGCTGGTGCAGACCTTGCAGGAAGCAGCCGTCTTTCCTATCCTGCAGATGTAAAGATCATTCGTGTGCCATGCTCCTGCCGTGTAAATCCAATGTTCATCCTCCGTGCTTTTGAGAAAGGCGCTGACGGCGTGATCATGTGCGGCTGCCACCCGGGAGACTGCCATTACACAACTGGAAACTATTACGCAAGAAGACGTATGACCCTTCTTTTCTCCATGCTGGACTTCATCGGTGTGGAAAACGGCCGTACCCGTGTAGAGTGGGTATCTGCCGCAGAAGGTGTAAAATTCTCCCAGACCATGAACGAATTTGTGGAAAAAATCTATTCTCTGGGTAAAAACGTCAGATTGGAGGATTTAAGATGCAGGAACTGATCGCCCGTGCAAAAGAACTGCTGGCTGACGGAACCGTAGCACGTGTTCTTGGCTGGAAAGCCGGAGACCTGCCTTACAATCCGGAAGCAGCATATTTCGAAACAGCAGAAAGCCTGGATGAATTCGTTTACAATGGCTTCTGCGGTGCCAATTTAAGTAAGATGATGATCGAGGCTTCCAAGTTAGAAGGCAAAACACTTGTCTGTCTGAAGCCTTGTGATACCTATAGTTTTAACCAGCTGATCAAAGAACACCGTGTAGACCGTGAAAAAGCTTACATTATCGGTGTTGGCTGTAAGGGCAAGCTGGATGTGGAAAAGCTCCGTGGTCTGGGAATTAAAGGAATCCAGAGTATTTCCGGTGCTGAGCTTACAGATGCTTGTGAAACACTTAACATTTCCACTATCTACGGAGACAAAACTGTAGCTTATAAGGACGCCATGCTGGAGCGCTGCCACGTATGCAAGGGAAAAGAGCATATGATCTACGATGAGATCATTGGTGAGTCCAAGGATACAAAGGATGCAGACCGCTTCGCAGAGGTTGAGAAAATTGAGAAAATGAGCCCCGAAGAGCGTTTTGCATTTTTCCAGAAGGAGCTTAGTAAATGTATCCGCTGCAATGCCTGCCGTAATGCATGTCCTGCATGCAGCTGTCGTAAATGCGTATTTGACAGCACCAAGTTCGACAGTGCGCAGAAAGCAAATGTAGATTCCTTCGAGGAAAAAATGTTCCACATTATCCGCGCCTTCCACGTGGCAGGAAGATGTACAGACTGCGGCGAGTGCAGCCGTGTATGCCCGCAGGGCATTCCGCTTCACCTGTTTAACCGTAAATTTATCAAGGATATTGATGAGTTTTACGGAGAATATCAGGCAGGAGCAGATGCAGAGTCTAAAGGCCCGCTGACCAGCTTTACCTTCGATGATGTAGAGCCTGGTGTAGTGGCAGAAAGGGGATAATGTATGTATAAGATTGCAAAAGAAAATCTGGAAGCATTATTCCGGAAAATCGCTGAAAGCCAGGATCTGATCCTTCCGCTGAAAAAAGCCGGACAGACCAACTTCGGTCTGTGGAATGAGGAAGAAGAGGCAGATCTTGATACATTAAAAACAGTAAAATCCGGTAAGGACGCCTTTTTCCCGCAGAGTGAGACACTTTATACGGTTGTCCGCGATGGAAAGAAGCTGACTGTTGAGCCGGAGAAACTGAGAAACCGTCCGTTCGTTGTATTTGGCATGAAAGCCTGTGATGTAAAAGGTGTTGCAGTTCTGGACAAGGTTTTCCTTGCAGATCCTGTAGATACTTTTTATGCAGCAAGAAGAGATCATGGAACCATCGTTGCCCTGGCATGTCATGAGCCAGAGGAATCCTGTTTCTGTAAAGTATTCGGAACAGATGCAGCGGATCCGGCAGCAGACGCTGACAAAGTGGCAGATGTAGCTACATGGATGGTAGAGGGAAGCCTTTACTGGAAAGCACTCACAGAGAAAGGTGAGGCACTTACAGAGTCTGTAAAAGAACTGCTTACCCCGGCTGACAGTGAGCAGGCAAAAGTGGATGCTGAAAAAGAAGCAATCAGAGGCATTGTGGAAAAACTTCCATACACCCATCTTTCCCTGGAAGGCTGGGATGGAAATGCCACAGATGAGAAATTCAATTCTCCTGTTTGGGAGACCTTATATAAACCTTGTCTGGCATGTGGAACATGCACTTTCGTATGTCCGACCTGCCAGTGCTACGACATTAAGGATTATGATACAGGACACGGTGTGAAACGTTATCGTTGCTGGGATTCCTGTATGTATTCTGATTTCACGATGATGGCACATGGAAATAACCGTACCAGCCAGCTGCAGAGATTCCGTCAGAGATTCATGCACAAGCTTGTTTATTTCCCGGCGAATAATAACGGTATGTATTCCTGTGTAGGATGCGGCCGTTGCGTGGAAAAATGCCCGTCATCCCTGAACATTGTGAAGGTGATCAAGGCTTTTGAAAACCATGGAGGTGAAAAGTAATGAGCGAGTGTACCTGTCATAAAAATTATACTCTGGATACTCTGATCCCGCAGGTTGGCGTGATCACCGACATTCACGAGGAGACACCGGATGTAAAAACCTTCTGTGTAACAGCACCGGAAGGGGGAAAGCTTTTCGAACACATGCCTGGCCAGTGCGCAATGGTCTGCGCACCAGGTGTAAGCGAAGGTATGTTTTCCATTACTTCTTCTCCTACAAACAAAGAGTACCAGGAGTTCAGTATTAAAAAATGCGGCGAGCTGACTTCTTATCTCCACAGCCTTCAGGTGGGAGATGAGATCACAGTCCGTGGACCATACGGAAACCATTTCCCGGTGGAAGACAAGCTGAAAGGCAAAAATCTTCTGTTTATCGCCGGTGGTATCGGTCTTGCTCCGCTTCGTTCCGTGATCAACTATGTTCTTGATAACCGCGACGACTACGGCACAGTAGACATCCTCTACGGTTCCCGTTCCGCAGATGATCTTGTAAAATTAAAAGAGATCCAGGAAGTTTGGATGAACGCCAAAGACGTAAACGTCTACCTGACCATCGACCGCGAGCAGGAAGGCTGGGACGGCCACGTAGGTTTCGTACCAACCTACTTAAAAGAAATCGGCTTCGACACCAACAAAGTCGCATTAGTCTGCGGCCCGCCAATCATGATCAAATTCGTACTTCAGGGCCTTGAGGAGCTTGGTTTTACAAGAACCCAGGTTTACACAACACTGGAGCTTCGCATGAAGTGCGGTATTGGTAAATGCGGACGTTGCAACATTGGATCTAAATATGTCTGCAAAGACGGTCCGGTATTTAGAATGGACGAGATTGACCAGTTACCTGACGAGTACTAAGTAAACCCAAAAGTTTCAGTAAATACAAGGGGGATTTTTATGACATTGGCGGATACAGCTCATGGATCAGACTGGATACTCTGGGTCGTTTTTGCTGTCTTTGTAATTTTGACCATTGCTTTACTAAGTGGTCATGGCAGCAAATTTATTTCTGGTTATAACACTGCTTCAAAAGAAGAGAAAGCCAGATATGATGAGAAAAAGCTGTGCCGTGTATACGGAATTGGAATGGGCGTGATTGCTATTCTCCTTCTGATAACCGGACTATTTGAAATCTTTTTGCCATCCAGTTTTGTTTATGTGCTATTAGTTTTAATTGTCATAGATGTTGTAATTATTATTATCCTGAGTAACACAATTTGTAAGAGATAGAGTTAGACAATCAGAAGAAAGGAACTCCCAACATGGAAAATATGGTAAACGTATATTTCTTCGGTAAAAAATACACCGTACCAGCTGACCTGACCATTATGACGGCCATGGAATACGCCGGATATACCTTAAAACGCGGCTGTGGATGCCGTCACGGCTTCTGCGGAGCCTGCGCCACAATCTACAGAATCAAAGGAGACAACGAACTGAAAACCTGTCTTGCCTGTCAGACACAGGTACAGGAAGGCATGTATGTAGCAAGCATCCCATTTTTCCCTACAGACAAGAGACTCTACAACATCGAAGACCTTCAGCCAAACCAGCAGGTCATGATGGAGCTCTACCCGGAAATTTACAGCTGTATCGGCTGTAACGCATGTACAAAAGCATGTACCCAGGGCTTAAATGTAATGCAGTACATCGCATATGCACAGAGAGGCGAGCTTGAGAAATGCGCAGAAGAATCCTTTGACTGCGTAAGCTGCGGATGCTGTTCTGTAAGATGTCCGGCAGGTATCTCCCACCCGATGGTAGGTCTTCTTGCAAGACGTCTCACAGGAAAATACATTGCCCCTAAGAGTGAGCATCTTGAGAAACGTGTAGAAGAAATCCATGAAGGCAAATACGATGATCTGATCGAGCAGATCATGCAGAAACCGATCACAGACATGGAAGAACTTTATAACAACAGAGAAATTGAGAAATAAGGAGGGCGTAAAACCATGTATGCACCATATCCAGAAAACATGATGGAATCCATCAAAAAGGTAGAGGCTACAAGAGCACAGCGTATGGCAACAGAGCCAAGACGTCTGAGTGCTGATGAGAAAGACGCTCTTCTTAAAAAATTCCATCCAGATTATAACCCGGACGCATTTGCAGAAATCAAAGTAGGCCCGAACAAAGGACAGAAAGCTCCTCTGGAACTGGCTGAAATGCTTCACTCAACAAGCCGTCTGATGAACGAAAAAATCGACCTTACAAAAATTGATTATGATGTAGATGTACTTGTAATCGGCGGCGGCGGTGCAGGTTCTTCCTGTGCTATCGAGGCACACAATGCAGGCGCAAACGTTATGATCGTTACAAAGCTGCGTATCGGTGACGCCAATACCATGATGGCAGAAGGCGGAATCCAGGCAGCAGATAAAGAGAACGATTCCCCGGTACAGCATTACCTGGACTGCTTTGGCGGCGGACATTTTGCTGCAAAACCAGAGCTGGTAAAAAGACTTGTAATGGAAGCTCCGGATGCAATCAAATGGCTCAATGACCTTGGCGTTGAATTTGATAAAGCAGATGACGGAACCATGATCACTACACATGGCGGCGGAACTTCCAGAAAGAGAATGCACGCTGCAAAGGACTATTCCGGATCAGAAATCATGCGTACTATCCGAGATGAAGTCCTGAACCTTGGAATTCCGGTAGTGGAGTTTACTTCAGCTGTTGAGCTTCTGAAGGATGAAAAAGGACAGGTAGCAGGTGCTGTTCTTCTTAACATGGAGACCGGAGATTACTCCGTTGCAAGAGCAAAGACTGTTGTAATCGCAACTGGCGGTGCAGGAAGAATGCATTACCAGGGATTCCCAACCTCCAACCATTACGGTGCAACTGCAGATGGACTTGTACTTGGCTACAGAGCAGGTGCTTCCCTTCTTTATCAGGATTCCATCCAGTATCATCCGACAGGTGCCATCTATCCGTCACAGATCCTTGGAGCACTGGTAACAGAGAAGGTACGTTCCGTTGGTGCACAGCTGGTAAATGCAAACGGAGAAGCTTACATTCATCCACTGGAAACCCGTGACGTAAATGCTTCCGGTGTTATCCGTGAGTGTGAGGAAGGCCGCGGCGTAGAAGTTCCTGGCGGACTGAAAGGCGTATGGCTGGATACTCCGATGATCGAGATCCTGGGCGGCGAGGGAACCATCGAGAAGAGAATCCCGGCTATGTTCCGTATGTACATGAACTACGGTGTAGATATGAGAAAAGTCCCGATCGTGATCTACCCGACTCTTCACTACCAGAACGGTGGTCTGGAGATCAACGGAGACGGATTTACAAAAGAAATCCCGAACCTTTTAGTTGCAGGAGAAGCAGCAGGTGGAATCCACGGAAGAAACAGACTGATGGGCAACTCTCTTCTGGACGTGATCGTTTTCGGAAGAAATGCTGGTAAAAAGGCAGCTGCAAAATGCAAAGAGGTAGAGCTTGGAAAAATGAACCTGGATCATATCTACGCATATGAGAAAGAATTAAAAGCGGCAGGTGCAGAAACAGATAAGGTATCCCCATTACTGCTTCCAAACTACGCCCGTCACGAGCAGAGATAATGAAATAACTGCTTCCGGTATCGCCAGGGAATTGCCGGTGCCGGAGGCATTTGCTATAATGAAAAAAGAACATACCGCCTGCAGGCGATATCATTATTAAAGAAGGGAGCTTACCCAAATGCGTGAAGTAGAAGTAAGCAGACTTACAGACGTGATCGAGAAACTCTGTATCGAAGCAAATGAACATCTTCCGGAAGACGTAAAATGCGCCATCAAAACATGCCGCGCATGCGAAGACGGAGAGATTGCCAAGGGCATCCTTGACAATATTATTGAGAATTTTGACATTGCGGATAATGAGAATGTGCCGATCTGCCAGGATACAGGAATGGCATGTGTTTTCCTTGAAATCGGACAGGATGTACACTTTGTTGGTGGAGACCTTACCGATGCAATTAATGAAGGCGTACGCCGCGGATACACAAACGGCTATCTTCGTAAATCCGTTGTAAAAGATCCGGTACGCCGTGGAAACACTGGTGACAATACACCGGCTATGATCTACACAGAAATCGTTCCTGGTGACCAGGTTAAGATCACAGTTGGCCCGAAAGGCTTTGGAAGTGAGAACATGAGTATGATCCGCATGTTCAAGCCGTCTGCAGGACTTCAGGGAATCAAGGATTTCATTCTGGAAGTAGTAGAAACAGCTGGACCGAACCCATGCCCGCCTATGGTAGTTGGCGTTGGAATCGGCGGAACCTTTGACAAATGTGCCCTTCTTGCCAAGAAAGCACTGATGCGTCCGCTGGATTCCCACAACCCGGATCCATTCTACGCAGACCTGGAATATGAAATGCTGAAAAAAGTAAACCAGCTTGGAATCGGACCACAGGGCTTTGGCGGAAAGACCACAGCCATCGGCCTGAACATTGAAACAATGCCTACACATATTGCGGGAATGCCATGTGCAGTCAACATCAACTGCCACGTTACCCGTCATAAAACGGAGGTGATCTGATCATGGAAAGAAGACATATTACACTGCCTCTGACAGAAGAACTGGCAAAAACCCTTCACGCAGGAGATCAGGTTCTCCTTACCGGAACCATTTACACATCCCGTGACGCAGGCCACAAGCGTATGTGTGAAGCCCTTGCAAAGGGAGAAAAAATCCCATTTGATCCAACAGATGCAACTATTTATTATGTAGGACCAACTCCTGCAAAACCAGGACAGGTTATCGGTTCCGCAGGCCCGACCACCAGCGGCCGTATGGATGCCTACGCACCAACCATGATGTCCGTAGGAGCCCGCGGCATGATCGGCAAGGGAGCCCGCCTTCCTGAAGTTGTAGAAGCTATGAAAAAATATCACGGTGTTTACTTCGGAGCCATCGGCGGCGCCGGCGCCCTTCTTGCCAAATGCATCAAAAAAGCTGAACTTATCGCTTACGAAGATCTTGGCGCCGAAGCCCTCCGTAAACTTTACGTAGAAGACATGCCACTTGTTGTTATTATCGACAGCGAAGGCAACAACCTCTATGAAGAGGGAAGAAAAGAGTATCTGGAAGCACACAAAGCAGACTGATTGGCGGTTTTGTCTTAGGTATATAAGATATATATACTCCATATATCAAATTAGGTGTTTACAGGATCCAATGTTTATTCTATAATTTGAGGATATGTATGGATAAGAAAGACAAAAGATGAAAGAAGGAGCTTATTATGGACCATCATAGAAGGGTACAGACCTCAGAAGCATTCATAAACAGTGCATTTCTTGCAGTGTCAGGAGGATTTCAGGATGCCTATACCTACTTTACTCGCGACGGCGTATTTTCCAACGCCCAGACCGGAAACGTGGTACTGATGAGTGAGCGGTTTATGAACGGTGAAGTGAAGGCAGGCCTGCATTACCTGATCCCCCTGTCCGCATTCTTCCTTGGAGTTTTGTTAGCGGAATGCATCCAGGACAAATTCCGCTACGCCAAACGCCTTCACTGGCGCCAGGGAATTCTTCTGGTAGAAATCATCCTGCTGTTTCTGGTAGGCTTCATCCCAGGAAACCTGAACGTACTAGCCACCACCCTGGTATCCTTTTCCTGCGCCCTTCAGGTGCAGACCTTCCGAAAAGTAGAAGGAAACGCCTACGCCAGCACTATGTGCATCGGAAACTTAAGGAGCGGTACCGCAGCCCTTTCCGCCTACATGCGGGAAAGAAAGCCGCGTCTGCTTCACCAGGCATCATGCTACTTCGCCATCATCCTCTTGTTCGCCATCGGCGCAGGAGTTGGCGGCAGACTTTCCCTGGCCTACGGTGTAAGAGCCATCTGGGTATCCAGCATCCTGCTTCTCATCAGCTTCCTCTTAATGTTCATCGAGGAGATTGAAGAAGCAGAACATCACTGGCAGTAAAAGAACGGCTTCTATCAGAAACATAAAAAATACAGAATTTACAAAACGGAATCTTCAGAGATGCAATGTCTTAGCGAAATCACATTGCCCGGATGGAGGTTCCGTTTTTTCATGTACAGAGGGCAGGCGTAAGTGCCTGCACCAGTCTCTCATGGTGACTTCCACATTTTATTTTTACACAAAAAATATGGAATGGAAATAGACATTTTTGGTCAGTAAATGTATAATAAAAGAAAACTTTTGCAAGGCGTGTTGGGAATTACAGTACATACAACGATCACCACCGGAATGTGGCGGATCGAATACAATGAAAAGGGAGAATTGTCCAGGTGCATCTGGTCAGAAGCGTTCCGGGAAATTCTGGGATATGATTTAAGAGATGTACTGGCTACAGCTGTCTATAACAATCCCTTTATTTTGCGGAAACTGACTTTACTTCGAACAGAAGATGGTTCCGTAGATTATGAGTGCAGATTTATAAATAAAGACGGTCATGCAGGCAATCTGCTTGTTCACAGTGAGGCAATCACAAATCCTCAGGGGGAACGCGTGTCTTATACCACTTTTCTGGATATTACAGAGAATAAACAGCTTCAGTCCATCAACGATACACTGGAAAATCAGAACCATGTGATCAGCGGACTTTCCAGAGAGTACTCCGCTGTATGGTATATTACCAACAACGGCAGAACCAGTGTGAAATTTCAAAATAACGGACAAATCGGTGTGGCTGGTGAGGCAAGATTTTCTGATAAAAAAGAAATTGACTACAGCGTAGGCATGCAGGAGTATATTGACCATTACATCTGTGAAGACATCCGGGAAGAATTTGCCCAGAAGGTTGCTTACGAAACGGTCCAGCAGGAAATCCGGAAGCAGCCTGTTTACAGTGTAACCTACAGAAGTGCTTATCAGGGAAAAGAAGAATATTTCCAGGCAAACTTCACGGCTACAGATGGCGGGGAAAGCAATGATTTCGTAGTTGGTTTTAAGAATGTCAACGATATGATGCTTGCGGAAATGCAGAAAAACGAGGCTCTTGCTACAGCCCTTGCAGCAGCAGAGCACGCCAACCGGGCCAAGACCCAGTTCCTCAACAACATGTCCCATACATCCGTACCCCTATGAACGCCATCATAGGTTTTACCTCCCTGGCTGGCTCCCACATTGACAATAAAGAACTGCTGAAAGAGTATCTGAAGAAGATTGGAACTTCAAGTGAGCATCTTCTTTCCCTGATCAATGATGTGCTGGATATGAGCCGCATTGAGAGCGGAAAAGTAAAGATTGACGAAAATCCCCTTCATCTGCCGGAACTGCTGAATGATATCCGAACCATCATCCAGCCTACAGTCAGCTCCAAGCAGCTGGATTTCCTCATTGATACCGTAGATGTGGTGGATGAGGATATTATTGCAGACAAGCTGAGATTAACCCAGGTTCTTTTGAACATTCTGGGAAATGGCGTGAAATTTAATAAAACCGGCGGCATGCTCAGTTTAAGGATCAAACAGGAGAAAAAGTGGTATATCAGAAAATAGAAAAGCTTCAGGGACTGAAAGTTCTGGTTGCAGATGACGATACAGATACCTGCATCAGCATTTCCAAGATGCTTACAGAGATCGGTATGCGCTCCGAGTGGACTGTCTCCGGAAAAGAGGCTGTGATCCGGGCTAAGCTTGCCACGGAGATCGGGGATGAATTCCATCATCATCCTTACCGCCTATGACTGGTCAGACGTGGAGGAAGAGGCAAAAGAAGCGGGGGTTACCGCTTTTTGTTCCAAGCCATTGTTTATGTCTGAGCTTAGGAACATATTGTCCCAGCCGGTTCTGGTAAAGGAGGAAGAAAAGAAGGAAGATTTTGATTGTACCGGAAAGAAGATCCTTCTGGTGGAGGACAATGAACTGAACCAGGAAATTGCACAGACCATTCTGGAAGATGCCGGTTTTTCAGTAGAGACTGCCAATGATGGTGTGATCGCCGTAGAAAAAATAAGACAGGCGAAAAATAGGGATTATGATCTGATCTTAATGGACATCCAGATGCCGATCATGAATGGTTACGAAGCCACAAGGGAGATCCGCTCCCTGAAGTCTGAACTGACTACCATCCCGATCATCGCCATGACTGCCAACGCCTTTGGGGAAGACCGTGAAAAGGCCCTGGCCAGCGGCATGAACGGCCACCTGGCCAAACCTGTGAACCCGGATACTCTGGTGAAGATGATACAGAAAGTTATGAAATAAAACAAAAGAAGCATATATTGTGCTATAGAGAAAGAGTGGGGCTGATTACCTTTTGAATCACAGCCTCACTCTTCATTTTTCGCGACCGTCGAGCCAAAGTCCGTGCTTGCATGAGACCTTGGCGTTTGCTGCGATAATGAGAAAAAATCGCAGAGCTTGTTTGCGCGTTGATATTTATGGGACAGGTGAATTTTACCCCATACTTGTACGCGACCTTGGCATTTGTCTCATTTAAGATAAAATCCCAGTAGATTGTAAAAACAGAATAAACATCATAACCGGCGCAACGAAGCGGATCATGACACGGTATAATTTCTTTCTCCGGAACTTATCTCCGCTTCGTTCCATCTCGTCAATGACATAATCCGGCGTTACGATCCAGCCAATGAGAATAGTGGAAAGCAGTGCAATGAAAGGCATCATAACACTGTTGCTGATGTAATCCATAATGTCAAGAAGCTGTCCAACAGAACCGTTTGGAAGCTTTACTTCCACATAGAAAATGCTGTATCCCAAAGCGATGACAGCAGAAGCGGCAAGGTAGATTGCAGATAAAACCAGGACTGTTTTCTTGCGGCTGGTATGGAAAATTTCCATGCAGTTTGCGGTGATGGATTCCAGTACGGAAATACAGGAAGACAAGGTCGCAAAAATAGCAGTCACGAAAAACAGGATTCCTACGAAGGTACCAGCTTTTCCCATAGCGGAAAATACCTTTGGCAGGGAAATGAACATCAGGCTTGGTCCAGCCCCCATTCCCTCTGTACCGGAAAATACATATACAGCCGGAATGATCATGGCACCTGCAAGAAAGGCAACGCCGGTATCAAAAATTTCGATCTGGTTGATCGCTTTGTTTAAGTTTACCTCAGGTTTTACATAAGAACCGTAGGTGATCATAATTCCCATGGACACGCTGAGTGAGAAAAATAACTGGCTCATGGCATCCAGCAGGATCTGCAAAAAGCGCTGCACCGTCAGTCCACGAAAGTCCGGTGTCAGGTAGTAAAGAAATCCCTGCCATCCTGTATGCACCTGACCAGAAGCATCTGTATGAGAAAGTGTCAGCGAGTAAACTGCAATCACCACAACCAGAACCAGCAGGATGGGCATCATCCATTTGGATACCTTTTCGATGCCTTTTTCCACGCCATTGTACACGATGAAAGCAGTGACACCCATGAACAGCAGTGCAAAGATCACCGGTGAAGTGGAAGAGGTGATAAAGGATGTAAAATAGTCATCTGCGGCAGCGGCCTGTGCCTGTCCGGTTACATATACCACTGCATATTTGGTGATCCATCCGCCGATCACCGCGTAATAGGTCATGATCAGTACTGGTACCAGGAAGGTAAGGATGCCCAGGAACTTCCACTTAGGACGCATCTGGGTATAGGCTCCGATGGCACTCTTCTGTGTGCGCCGTCCGATGGCAATATCAGAGGTGAGAAGGGTAAATCCGAAGGTTAATACCAGGATCAGATAGACAATTAAAAATAAGCCGCCTCCATCTTTTGCGGCAAGATATGGGAATCGCCAAAGATTTCCCACTCCCACAGCACTTCCGGCTGCGGCCAGGACAAAACCAAGCTGCCCTGAAAAATGATTCGATTTCTTTTCCATTACATTTGTTTCCCCCTTAATGTTGTAAGAATATGATAACATATGGTAAGATAATAGTAAAACAAATACGCAGATTTTTTCTGAATACACCGAGTTGATAACTTGTAAATTAAGGACATAAATGTTAAAGTAGAGGCATAAATGTTTGGGAAAGGAGGCATACCGCAATATGAAACCGGTTATTTCGATTGGAAATCAGGACTTTGGTTCTATTAGAGAAAATAGGTATTTCTATGTGGACAAGACTGATTTTATCCGCGAATGGTGGGAAAACGGAGATGTGGTAACTTTGATCACCAGACCGCGCCGTTTTGGAAAAACTTTGAATATGAGTATGCTGGAATACTTCTTTTCTAATCAGTACGCCGGATATGGCAGATATTTTGAGAATCTGCATATCTGGGCGAATGAGAAATATCGGGAATTGCAGGGAAGCTATCCTGTTATTTTTATCAGCTTTGCCTCTGTAAAAGGAAAAACATATGAGGACTCCAGAATGGGAATCATACAGGTTCTGATGGACTTGTATGCAAAGTATGATTTTTTAAGAACATCTTCTGCATTAAATAAAAAAGAAAAGGCATATCTGGATTATATAAAAGAAGATGTTTCTGATTCTGTGGCAGGGCTTGCACTTTATCGGCTTGCGCTATGTCTGACGAAACATTATGACCGAAAAGTCCTTATTTTTCTGGATGAATATGACACTCCTCTTCAGGAAGCCTATGTAAATGGATATTGGAACGAATTAACAGCGTTTTTGCGCGGGCTTTTTAACTCAGCTTTTAAGACGAATCCATATCTGGAAAGAGGAATCCTCACAGGAATTACCAGAATATCCAAGGAATCCATTTTTTCAGATCTGAATAATCTGGAAATCGTTACAACAGGTTCGCGGAAATATGAGACTACTTTTGGTTTTACTGAGGAAGAAGTGGAACAGATTCTGACAGAATTTAATTGTGCAGACAAGCTGGAACAGATTCGATACTGGTATGATGGCTTTCATTTTGGCAGCCGCACAGATATCTATAATCCGTGGTCCATTACCAAGTTTCTGGATACCGGGAAGTTTGAGAATTTCTGGGCCAACACCAGCTCGAACAGTCTGGTTGGCAAACTGATCCAGGAAGGTTCCCCGGATATTAAAATCGAAATGGAAGATCTTCTTGCAGGAAAAACGATTGCATCTCCAATAGAAGAGGAACTGGTATTTGATCAGCTTCAGGAAAGCGATTGTGCAGTCTGGAGTCTGCTTTTGGCCTCCGGCTATTTGAAAGCGGACCATATTCCGGAAAATGGAGAAGAAGTATATCTGCTTTCTATTACCAACCATGAAGTGCGAAATATGTTCCGAAAAATGATTCGCAGCTGGTTCCAGAAATCCAATGTACGTTATAATGATTTTATTAAGGCACTGTTGGCTGATGATGTAGATTACATGAATGAATACATGAACCAGATTTCCCTCCAGACGTTCAGCTCTTTTGACACAGGAAAAAAGACCTCAGAAGAAGCTGAACCAGAACGATTTTATCATGGATTCGTGCTTGGACTGATTGTAGACCTTGGTGGAAGATATCTGATAACTTCCAACCGTGAAAGTGGCCTTGGCAGGTATGATGTAGTTCTGGAGCCTACGGATAAGAAGGAAAATGCCTATATATTTGAATTTAAAGTCCGGCAGGCTGTGAAGGAGAAAACCCTGGAAGATACAGTGGAAAACGCTTTAAACCAGATTAAAAATAAAAGATATGATCAGGATTTGAAATCCCGGGGGATTCCAGAAGAGAATATCCATCATTACGGATTTGCCTTTGAGGGGAAAAAAGTACTGATCAGAAAGGATGTATAACACAAATGAGACAATGTATGGATTCCGAAAACCTGCATCGCAGGTTGAAAAAAATAATCGGCCAGGTACAGGCCATTGACCGTATGATCGACGAGGACGTTCCCTGTGAGGACGTGCTCTCCCAGATCAACGCTGCCAAATCTGCCCTCCACGGCTGCGGAAAAGTGGTGTTAGAAGGCCACATCAAGCACTGTGTCCGCGATGGCATCGAACACGGTGACGCGGATAAAACTATTGAGAGCTTTACGAAAGCTGTGGAACGTTTTTCCAATATGAGCTAAGGACGGCTTGAAAAACCTCAATGTGCGTTTGATTTCGTTATTTTTACCCGAATTTAACATGGACAGATGAATGTAAAAAATCACGGTGAAGAGCCGTGATTTTTTTTGCCTGAATTTAACATCCATTTGACACAACTAAGATTGTTAAGGAGACCTGAAAAATTTTATAATACCATTGTGTCAGGGAGCGGCTGGAGTTACTGGCTGGAAGGCACAGTAACCCATCTGCAGCAGGATGGAAAGAGGAGAATATATTTTTATGCATCACGATCTTGCATCAATGATAAAAGAAAAGAAATTATTCCTTTTGGATATTGACGGAACAGTAGCACTTGGAAGTGAAATTCTACCGGGCGCCGCAGACTTTCTCCGAACAGTGAGAGACAGCGGCGGAATGCTCCGTTTCCTTACAAATAATTCTTCCAAAGCAGCAGAAGATTATGTAGGGCAATTCCGGGAATGGGGAATTGAGACAACTGAAAAAGAGTTTGTTACAGCAGGAACCTACGCCAGAGATTTTCTGAAAAAATACTATAGAAACGAGAAAATACTGGTAGCAGCCACAGAGACTTATTGTAAAGAATTAGAAAAAGCAGGACTGAATATTACCTGCCAGGCCGGGGAGGATGTGGACTGTGTGCTTTGTGCTTACGATACAGAGCTGACTTACGAAAAGCTGGTTCAGGTATGCCGGCAGCTTACCAAGACAAAGGTTCCCTGGTTTGCCACAAACCCGGATCTTCGCTGTCCCATTGATTTCGGAATGGTTCCGGACTGTGGATCCATCTGCAAAATGATCACCGCCTCCGTTGGAAGAGAACCGGAATACATCGGCAAACCGGCACCTGGAATGGTGTACGCCTGTCTGGAAGAGACCGGCTGCACTCCTAAGCAGACACTTCTCATCGGGGACCGGATCTACACAGATATGGAATGCGGCAAAAGGGCTGGAATCGATAGCTGTCTGGTACTGACCGGGGAAGGCACAGCAGAAGAGTGGAAAAATGGTTTCCAGTGCCCGTCGCTGGGAAAACTGGCAGGGTATCTGATGTAGAAAACTAATCAGCAGAACATTTGCTGTATAAGTGAAGATAGATATCAGATCAACGGTTCCGCTTTACCACAATAGAAGGAGAGGAAAAGAATAACAACATGTCGGAAATAATGCTAAAAGACATCTGCAAAAGCTACGAAAATGGCTTCCACGCAGTCAATGAATTTAATCTGGAAATAGAAAAAGGCGAGTTTATTGTATTTGTCGGTCCATCTGGCTGTGGAAAATCCACAACCCTTCGAATGATTGCCGGTCTGGAGGATATCTCAGACGGAGAACTGTGGATCGGAGACAGGCTGGTCAATTATCTGGAGCCAAAAGAGAGAGACCTGGCAATGGTTTTCCAGAGCTACGCTCTTTATCCCCAGATGAACGTATATGACAACATTGCATTTTCCTTACAGGTAAGAAAAGTGCCAAAAAAAGAAATTAACGAGAAGGTTCACAAGGTAGCCGGACTTCTGGGACTTGAAAATCTTCTGAAACAAAGACCGAAGAACCTTTCCGGCGGACAGCGCCAGCGTGTTGCAATCGGAAATGCCATTATCCGGGAACCGAAGGTGCTTCTCATGGATGAGCCCCTTTCCAATCTGGATGCCAAGCTTCGTACCCAGATGCGCGTGGAACTGGCAAACATCCATAAATCCCTTGGAAATACCATTATCTACGTAACACACGACCAGACAGAGGCCATGACATTAGGCGACCGGATCGTGGTTATGAACCATGGTCTGATCCAGCAGGCAGACACCCCACAGAGCCTTTATGAATATCCTGTAAACCGTTTCGTGGCAGGCTTCATCGGTTCTCCATCCATGAACTTCCTCCAGGCCCGTGTCTGGGAAGAAAAGAATGAAAAGGTGTTTGAACTGGAAGAGGACGCAGCCATTACTATTCCGGATTTCCTGTGGAAGCCCCTTCGGAAAAAGGGATACTTTGGAAAAAATATCGAGCTGGGTATCCGCCCGGAGCATTTCCTGGAAAAGCCTGCATCCGGCGATGTATTCAGCGAGTGGAAAATCGAAGTAACTGTCACCGCCAGAGAACTTCTTGGAGCAGAGGTGATCCTGCATTTCAGTTACATGGGCCAGGACTGCTGCGCAAAGGTTTCCGGAGACAGTACCCTGGATAAAGGGGATAAAGTAACACTCTGGATCGATATGGAGCGCATCTGTATGTTTGACATGGGAAATCAGAAAAACATACTGCTGTGTGAGCCGTAACCGAAACTCACAGCCATAGATACAGAGGTTTATCATAACACAAAAAGGAAGGAAGTTTATTTCATGAAAAAGTTAAAAAACGCAGGTGCCTACTGGTACCTGGTGCCAAGTTTCCTTATTTTTGGAATCTTCCTGTTTTTTCCGTTTTTCAAAACTTTATATTTAAGTCTTTTTAAAACGAATAAAATGGGACAGGCAAAATTATTTGTAGGACTGGGAAATTATCAGGAGCTGCTTCAGTCTTCCTCATTTTGGAACAGTCTTACCGTAACCCTGATCTTTGTTGTGATCGTAGTAGCGGTCAGCATGTTTCTTGGACTGGTTACCGCCATGCTTTGCAACAAAACATTTCCTGGAATCCGTTTTTTCAGTACAGCGTATGCCCTGCCAATGGCAATTGCTTCCAGTTCAGCCGCAATGGTTTTCAAGATCATGCTTCACCCTTCTGTTGGAATTATCAACAAGATTTTTAATCTGGATATCAACTGGGTCAGTGATCCGAAATATGCGCTGATCTGTGTGGCAGTTCTCACAGCATGGCTGAACACCGGAATCAATTTCCTGTATTTTTCCGCAGGTCTCAGCAACATTGATGAAACCATTTACGAGCGAGCTTCTGTAGACGGGGCAAGTGCTTTCCAGCAATTTTACCGCCTTACACTTCCCGGTCTGGCACCTATGATGTTCTATACCCTGGTAGTAAACATTATCCAGGCCTTCCAGTCCTTTGGACAGGTAAAGATCCTGACTGAGGGAGGCCCTGGAGAGTCTACCAACCTGATCGTATATTCTATTTACCGGGATGCATTCTTTAATTACCGTTTCGGAAGTGCTGCAGCCCAGTCAGTGGTACTGTTCCTGATCGTGCTGGTACTCACACTGATCATGTTTAAGATTGAGAAAAAAGGAGTGAAATACTAATGTCACAGACCATCAGCATTACCACTGAAAAAGAAAAACAAATGGCACTGGAACGCCAGAAGTTCCAGGAAACAAAGGCAAAAATGCTGGCCCAGCAGAAATATAAAAGAGCAGCGAAAACAGCCGGACACATTGCACTGAATATTGTAGTGACATTTATTGTCCTGGCACCGCTTTTATATGCCATCAGCATTGCATTCATGCCATCTGGTGAGCTTTTTACCATGGAAATGAACATTCTGCCAAAGAATCCAACCCTGGAAAACTTTATCCAGGCCTTACATAAAGTTCCCCTTGTACGTTTTGTAGTGAACTCTTTTCTGGTAGCAGGCCTGATCACCTTCGGGCAGATCATTTCCTGCTCCCTGGCAGCCTTTTCCTTCTCCTTTCTGGATTTCAAGGGAAAAAATGTGCTGTTCATGCTGGTAATGGCAACCATGATGATTCCCGGAGAGGCGACCATCATTTCCAATTACCTGACTGTCAGCAGCTGGCACTGGCTGGATTCCTACAAGGTACTGATCATTCCGTATCTGACTTCTGCAATGGGAATTTTCCTGTTCAGACAGTTTTACCTTAGCTTCCCGATCTCCCTTTATGAGTCGGCGAAGATCGACGGCTGCTCCAATCTGCGCTTTATCTGGCAGATCCTGATGCCGCTGACAAAATCAGCAATGGGAGCTATGGCGGTTTACACCTTTATCAATGCATGGAACATGTATATGTGGCCGCTGCTTGTAACCGGATCCGACAAAATGCGTACTGTCCAGATCGGTATCGGTATGCTGGACAGCGTGGACTCCCAGTCTATCACCCTGATGATCGCTGGTGTTGTCCTGATCATCCTTCCGTCCATTTCCATATTTATTGCAGGACAGAAGCAGCTGATCCGTGGTATGTTCTCAGGTGCCGTAAAAGGCTGAGAAATAGATGTTACTGTTTACGAGAAAATATGGACTGTGGTGTGAATCAGTCAATGTGTTTGTTGTAAACGGCAGCAAAAAGATGAAAACTGAATAGAGAAGAAAAAAATCGAAGAGAGACGAAAGAGGTAGAAGATGAAAAGAAAATTACTTACCTTAGTAACCGCAGCAACCTTACTTGGAAGTGTTTTACCAGTGAACTGCATGGCAGCAGCCGCAGATATCCCGGAAGGAACTACCATCTCATTCTGGCACGCAATGGGCGGTGTAAATGGTGAGGCACTTGATTATCTGGTAAATAAATTTAACGAAGAAAATGAATTTGGAATTACTGTAGATTCCCAGTATCAGGGTTCCTACGACGACGCCATCAACAAACTGAAAAGTGCACAGCTTGGAAACATGGGCGCAGATCTGGTACAGGTTTATGATATTGGAACACGATTCATGATCGATTCCGGCTGGGTGATTCCAATGCAGGATATGATTGATGCAGAAGGATACGATGTATCTGATCTGGAGGCAAACATTACGGCATATTACACGGTTGATGATGAGTTATATTCCATGCCGTTTAACTCCTCCACACCGATCCTGTATTACAACAAGGATATGTTTGATGCAGCAGGCATCACTGAGATTCCCACAAGCCTGGAGGGGATTGCCGGTATCTCAGATGACCTTGTAAACAAAGGCGGCGCAGGGGAAGCCTTATCTATGGGAATTTACGGATGGTTCTTCGAGCAGTTTATGTGCAAACAGGGACTGGAATATGTAGACAACGGAAACGGACGTGAGGGCGCCGCTACAAAAGTGGTATTTGATGAGAATGGCGGAGCGTTGAACATTTTAAATGAGTGGAAATCCCTTTATGATGCAGGCTATGCACCAAATGTAGGACGGGGCGGGGATTCTGGTCTGGCTGATTTTTCTGCTGGAAAAGCAGCTATGACATTAGGCTCTACTGCTTCCCTGAAACAGATCCTTCAGGATGTAAATGGTTCCTTTGAGGTTGGTACTGCATACTTCCCATCTATTACAGATGGAGATCAGGGCGGTGTTTCCATCGGCGGTGCTTCCCTGTGGATGCTTGACAACCAGGATGAGGCAAAGAAAGCTGCAACCTGGGAATTCGTAAAATTCCTTGTATCTGCAGAATCCCAGGCATACTGGAATGCACAGACCGGTTATTTCCCAGTTACCACAGCTGCACATGACGAGCCGGTATTCAAAGACAACATTGCACAGTATCCGCAGTTCCAGACCGCAATCGACCAGCTTCATGACTCTGCGCCGGAGTATGCAGGCGCTCTTCTCAGCGTTTTCCCGGAGGCACGTTCTATTGTAGAAACTGAGATCGAGAACATGCTGAACGGCAATGAGACAGCAGAAGAGGCAGTGGAGAAGATGGCTTCTGATATGAATAAGTCTATTGAGGAATACAACCTATTAAATGAGTAATCTTATTCGAAAAATGTATAATAGGTGATAAAACACGAGCAGGGGACGGCACAGCTGGTTCCCTGTTCATGTTATTATTTACGAGGGAAACACGCTAAGGTACAGGTTTGCACGAAATATCTTTTGAAATTTGTATGGAGTGTTTTTATAGTTGATAACAGCTAGGAGCAGTAGTTTTTAGAACTATTGAGATGTTTATTTAAGATTTTTCAGGCAAAGAAATGGAAAGGAAATTTGAAAGATGGAAAAAGTAAGAGAAACAAAAGTATGGGCACACAGAGGTGCCAGCGGTTACAGACCTGAAAACACCATGGAGGCCTTTGAGCTTGCCATAAGACAGGGAGCTGACGGTATTGAGCTTGATGTACATACAAGTGCAGACGGCCAGCTGATCGTTATTCATGATGAAACCGTAGACCGTGTTACAGATGGAACCGGTCTTGTAGGAGAAAAAACACTGAAAGCGTTGAAAGAACTGAAAGTCAGTACATCCGCTGAGCCAGAAGGAATCTACAGAATCCCGACTCTTCAGGAGGTATTGGACCTGATGCGCACCACCGATATGATGGTGAATATCGAACTGAAAAACAGCATCTGTTTTTACCCGGGAATGGAAGAAAAGGTTCTGAAAGCAGTGAAAGAGATGAAAATGGAAGAGCAGTTGATTTATTCTTCCTTCAATCATTACAGCCTGTTAAAAATGAAACAGCTTGACAGCCAGGTACAGACTGGTATTCTTTTCAGTGATGGCTGGGTAAATCCTGCCATGTATGCAAAAAAACTGGGGATTAACGCAGTCCATCCTGCCGTTTATCATCTGAAATACCCTCAGTTCCGCGAAGAAGTAAAACGCGCCGGCCTGAAAATGCATGTCTGGACCGCCGATAAGCCGGAACATATCCAGCTTGTAAAAGAAGCCGGAGCCGAAGCTGTGATCACGGATTATCCGGATAGAGTGATTGCGTTGGTATAAAAATTTCGGTTTGAAAAATAAAACAGATTGTGCTATACTCCTTATGAAACAAGTTTCATAAGGAGTGCTTTTTATGGCAAGTATAAGAGATGTAGCAAAAGAAGCTGGTGTGGCAAGCTGTACAGTTTCAAGAGTATTAAATGGAACGGCAAAGGTAGCACCAGAAACTCAGAAAAAAATAGAAGACGCAATGAAAAAATTAAACTATGTGCCCAATGAACTGGCGCGTGGAATGTTCAAGGGAAAATCAAACACCATTGCCATGCTGGTACCAAATATCCAGCATCCCTGGTTTTCTTCCTTGGCCTCAGCAATTGAGCGGATTTTATATAAACAGGGGTACAAACTTATGCTGTTCAGCACGGATGATAAGAAAGACAGGGAAAAAGAGTGTTTTCAGACCCTGAAATCAAACATCGTGGATGGAATTATTTGCGGAACATCAACCATGTCGGCTTCCGAGTACAAAAAAGTGGAAAAGCCAATGGTTATGTTAGACTATAAGGTGGGAGAACATTTTCCTGTTATTGTATCAGATCATGCTATGGGAGCAGAACTGGCTGCAAAGGAGTTTATAAATAGTGGCTGTCATTATGTGATCCATATATCGGGAAATCGAAGGGATAAGAATATTATGTCTTTCCAAAGTCACGAAGTACTGGATCAAAAACTAAAGGAAGCAGGAATAAGATCCAGAAGAGTTGAGATTTGTTGGAACGATTTTGATTTCAGCGGTTATTTTGAACTTGCAAAATGTATTCTTGAAGAGTATCCGGATGTGGACGGTGTCATGGCAGCAGATATTCCGGCAACTGCTTTTTTGAAAGCAGCCCTTGCAATTGGAAAAAAACTTCCCGAGGACCTGGCAATTGTGGCGTATGATGGAACCTTTGTGACGAAAACCTGCACCACACAGATGACCACCATCTGTCAGCCCTATGAAGAGATTGCACAAAAAGCAGTGGAGTATCTGATGAAGGGATTACATCAGGAAATGAAAATAGAGCAGTCTCCAGGTGAAATTATTTTGCCTGTAAAGCTGGAAAAGGGAATAACCACGAAATAAAAAGAAGAGGCTTTCTGAAATGTAAAAATATTATGAGAAAATATATTTTTCAGTTCAGAAAGCTCTTTTTTTTTATAAAAAAAGTCCTTGACGAAACATGTTTCATACGATATTGTATAGCCATGAATGAAACATGTTTCACACGATCGAAACTATCACTTTTAAGAAAAGATTATTATGAGGAGGAAGAAATGAGAAAAAAATTATTCAGCGCAGTATTGATTTCAGCTATGACAATGGGATTATTAGCAGGATGCGGTTCAGATGATGGATCTGACCAAGTACAGACTGCAGAGAGTAACGAAGCTGCACAGACAGAGACTACACAGACATCAAGCAGTGGTAAGACAAAGATCCGTGTTTATATCGGAGGTGACAACGCAGATCTAAATGCTCAGCTTGTAGATGAATTTAATGCACAGAGCACAGATGCAGAAGCAGAAATTGTTACATTGACAGATGGACAGAGTGGATATCAAATGCTTACCGTTATGTATAATTCAAACAGTGCACCAAATGTATTTTTCTTGGAATCTGGTGATGTGAATAAGCTTCAGGATAAGCTGGCAGATCTGTCCGATATGGAATGTATCAAGAATGCATCTGAGGGAACTTTGGATGACGTAACTTATGATGAGAAAATCCTTGGAGTTCCGGTGAAAACACAGGCATATGGAATTATCTATAATAAGACAACCCTTTCCAAGCTGCTTGGTGATGACTTTGATGTAGACAGTATTCAATCACTAGATGACTTCACAAATGTATGTGACGAATTGGAGAAAAAAGATGTTGCACCTACGGTGATCAGCCCATATAACTGGTCTCTCGGAAATCACTATTTTAACATGGTATATTCCGGACAGGATGACCCGGATGCATTTGTAACATCCCTGAAAGAGGGAACTGCAGATCTGGTCAATAATGATGTGTTCAATAGTTATATGGATACTTTTGATACATTGATGAAGTACAATTATTATAAAGATAATCCGTTGGAAGATGTTGCAGATGAGGCTGTGAAGCAGTCACAGACATTATATACTGAGCAATCCGTATTCTGGTTCCAGGGCAGCTGGGAATCAAGTGTGATCCGTCAGCTGGATACAGAAAATGAGTATGGATTTATTCCGGTTCCGCTGGCATCTGAAGATGAGAACAATTACGGAAAAATCTGTTCACTTGTACCAGGGTATTTCTGTGTAGACACAGCTTGTGCTACAGAGGAACAACAGGCAGCAGCTAAAGAATTTATTGAGTTTGCAACCCAGTCCGAAGAAGGACAGCAGTATGTGGTGGATGATGGAAATATTCCGGCATATACAAATAACGATAAAGAGATGACAGAGAGCCTTGTAAAATCTGCATATGAATATATCGCAGATGGCAATTCTTTACCTATGTATACGAAATATCCAGTAGATCATTATGAAAAAGTAGGAAACCTGATGCAGCAGTACTTAGCTGGTGAAATAGACCGTGAAGGACTGGCTTCCGGAATTGAGGAATACTGGAAGGGACAGGAATAGAGCTTGATGAGAAGAGGGAAACTATGAAGAGTAAGAGAGCAAGAAATATAAGAAGATTTATCTGTTTTGCAGGACCGGCACTTTTCTTTTTCTTTGCAATTATAGGTGCAGCATTTGTAAGTGGTGTACAGTTAAGCTTTACAGACTGGAACGGATTATCTGATTCCTACCAGTTTGTAGGGCTTCAGAACTTCATCAATGCCTTTAAGGATACAGAATTTATCACATCGCTATTAAAGACATTTCAGTATGTTTTATTCGTAGTTGTGATTACCAATATTGTAGCTTTTTTCATTGCATATGAACTTACAAGAGGAATCAAGGCACAGGGCGTTTTCCGCGTAGGATTCTTTACACCAAACCTGATCGGTGGAGTTGTATTAGGACTTATCTGGAAATTTGTTTTTTCCACAGCACTTCCCACTATTGGGAACCTGTTAAATATAGATTTTTTACAGAAAAATCTGTTAAGTCAGCCTGGTACAGCTTTTGGCTCACTGATTGCAGTTGCCGTATGGCAGTTAGCAGGTTATCTGATGCTGATTTATATGGCTGGAATCGTTGGACTTCCAAAGGATGTGTTGGAAGCCGCCAGGCTGGATGGTTCAACTGGTCTGAAAGAATTGCGCTACATCATCATGCCACTGATCATGCCATCTATCACAGTTTGCGGATTCATGTCAATTAAAGCTGCATTTATGGCATATGATGTAAATATGTCACTGACAAATGGCGGACCTTTTGCTTCTACAAAGCTTGTTGCAATGCAGGTATATGAAAGGGCATTTACATCCCAGCAGTATGGAGTAGGACAGGCAGAGGCATTGATTCTGTTCGCAATTGTTGTAGTGATCACTTTGACACAGGTTGGACTATCCAAGAGTAAGGAGGTTGAAGCGTAATGAAAAAGAATATGAAAAAAAGCAATATCAGCCAACCGCTCATTTATGTATTGTTTTCCATTTTGCTGGTTATCTTTCTGGTCCCCTTTTTCCTTGTTCTGTTAAACAGCTTTAAGGGAAATAAAGAAATTATATTAGATCCGCTGGCATTACCGGAAAAGCTTAATATTGCAGGTTATATGAAAGCTTTTTCTGCAATGAATTACCTGCAGACATTCCGTAATTCCTTGATCATCACGGTATTAAGTATTGTTTTAATCATTTTATTTGCAGTGATGTGTGCCTATTTCTTTGCACGAAACAACTGGAAAATTAACAGGATCCTGTTTATGATCATGGTTGCATCTATGATCATTCCGTTCCAGACGATCATGATTCCAATTGTAAAGAACTTTTCTGCAATTAATGCCGTAGATAATATTTTTATGGTGGTTGTATTTTACATAGGGGCACATATTTCCATGGCAGTATTTATGCTTCAGGGATTTATAAAAAATATTCCGGTGGAACTGGATGAGGCTGCCAGAATCGACGGATGCAGTGAGTTTCAGATTTTGTTTAAGATTATTTTTCCCTTATTGAAACCTATTATTTCTACAGTGGCAGTGCTGGATATTCTGGCAATCTGGAATGATTTCCTGCTTCCATATATCCTGCTTCAGAGCAACAAATTAAAAACATTGCCGCTTATGACATATTCTTTCTTTGGGCAATATTCTGTAGATTATTCACTGGTGTGTTCCGGACTGATCATGTCAATCCTTCCGGTTATCATTATTTACGCATTTTTGCAGAAACAGATCATTGATGGTGTGGTTGCAGGTGCTATTAAGTAAGAGAGGTGCAGTAAGATTATGAAAGAAAAGTGGTGGAAAAATACAGTTGTATATCAGATTTACCCCAAAAGCTTTCAAGATACCAATGGGGATGGAATCGGAGATCTGAGGGGGATTATTCGGAGACTGGATTATATAGAAAAACTTGGAGCTGACACCATCTGGTTATGTCCTATTAATGTATCCCCAATGATGGATAATGGTTACGATATTGCGGATTATTATAATGTAGATCCAAGTTTTGGAACCAATGAAGATCTGGAAGAACTGGTGGAAGAGGCGAAAAAGCGGGGAATAAAAGTATTGATGGATCTGGTGGTAAACCACTGCTCCAATGAACATGAGTGGTTCAAGGCAGCAGTGAAAGATCCGGAGAGTAAATATGCTTCTTATTTTATCATAGAAGAGACTGCTGGAAAAGAACCGAACAATATGCGATGCTACAATGCCACAAGTGCTTGGGAGCGAATTAGGGACAGCAATCGTTTTTACTTCCATTCTTTTTCCAAGGAGCAGCCGGATCTGAATTGGGAAAATCCAGAGCTTCGAAAAGAAATCATTGAGATGATGAAATTCTGGCAGAAAAAAGGAATTGCCGGATTCCGGATTGATGCAATTGGAAATATCAAGAAATCCAGGGAGGCATTGGAACAAAAGCCGATCCCCGCAGATGGCTCAGACGGCATGGCGTCTATGGAAAATCATGTGCTGATGCAGGACGGAATTGAAGATTATCTTCAGGAGCTAAAGGAAGAAGTATTCGACAAATATGATATGATGACCGTTGCTGAGGTTGGAGTACCGGAAGAGAAAATGGAGCGCTTTATTGGGGAAGACGGGCTTTTTTCCATGGTATTTGACTTCACCTACACAGACATGGATATTGAGAAACGAAACGGAAAAGAATGGAAAAGACAGTGGTCTGTAAAGGAACTGAAGGAACGGATTTTTAAGAGTCAGGCAGCAATCCAGAAGCATGGCTGGGGAAGTCCTTATCTGGAAAATCATGATCAGCCCCGTTCCGTCGACAAATATGTTCCGAAAGCGGAGATTGGTTATGAAAGCAAGACTGCACTTGGCGCGTTGTATTTCTTCCTGCGTGGAACCCCCTTTATTTATCAGGGACAGGAAATAGGAATGGAGAATTATCCATTTAAAGATGCCAGTGAACTTCGGGATCCATTTGCAATTGACCGCTATGAGCAGAGCATAAAAGATGGGGAAGACACGGGAAAAGACATGGAATATTTCCGCGCAAGGGGCAGAGACAACAGCAGAACTCCTATGCAGTGGGATGATTCTTCTTATGCTGGTTTTTCAGAGAAAGAGCCGTGGATTTCCGTAAATCCAAATTATAAAGCAATTAATGTAAAGTCTCAGGTTGAAGAACAGCATAGTGTATATCATTTTTACCAAAAAATGGTGAGCCTGCGTAAAGATCCAGAATATGGAGGAACACTGACATTTGGCGATTTTGAAGCAATTGAAACAGAAAAGGGCACGTTGATTGGTTATAGAAGAACCGATGAAAAATATGAGATTACAGTCTGGATAAATTTCTGCAATGAGACAAGCGACCTGCCAGAGGCAGCAGAGGAGAAGCATATTTTGCTGAATAATAGAACAGAAGTATTAACAGGTAAATTATTACCATATCAGACAATTATGACGGTGAAAGAAAAACAGAATAAATAATGCAAAAAACGGAATCTTTGAAGGGGGATTCCGTTTTTCGCATGAGGATAATTGGGGGAAATTATCCTTAAGTAATAAAGTAAAAAATAGATAAAAATAAATATAGTACTTGTAAATCAGCACTGACAATGTTACTATTATAAAAAGCATATTTCTCATATAGTTCATGGCATATCTGCCATCTGATTCATCTAATTGCATTTCAGAAATTCATGCTTTGAAACCCATTAAAATTCAAAAAGCAGGAGTTCTGAAAGTAATTGCCGGACAGTAAGTGTAAGTTGTATTTTCTGACTCCTGTCTGAAAAGGAGGACCAGCTTATGGTAAACAGAAACTACAAGGATACTATATTCAGAATGCTCTTTTCCGACCGGGAAAATCTGCTTTCGCTTTATAATGCGATTAATGGAACATCCTATGATAATCCGGAAGAGTTGGAAATTGTGACACTTGAGAATGCTATTTATATGGGAATGAAAAATGATCTGGCATTTATTATTGACACGAATCTTTTCCTGTATGAACACCAGTCAACTTACACACCGAACATGCCCCTACGGGATCTTTTCTATATCTCAGCAGAATACCAGAAGCTGGTGAATCAGAAGTCTCTGTATTCGTCAGCGTTGCAGAAAATTCCAGCACCGAATTTTATTGTATTCTACAATGGAATGGATAAGAAAGAAGATAGATGGGAGAACTGCTTGTCAGAAGCGTACGAGAATTTGTTCGGTGAGCCGAAGTTGGAGCTAAAAGTAGTAACTTTAAATATTAATGAAGGCAGAAACCATGAATTATTAGAGCAGTGCCAGACTTTAAGAGAATATGCAGCATATGTAGCACTAGTACGTAAATATACAAAATCTATGGAATTAGAGGCAGCAGTGGAAAAAGCTGTAGACAAATGTATTCATGATGGAATTCTGGAAGAATTTCTTCAAAGGAATAGAGCGGAGGTTATCGCGGTGAGTATATTTGAGTATGACAAAGAAGAGGAAGAACGAAAGCTGAGAAAAGCCGAATTCGAAGCTGGAGAGCAGAGAGGTATACAATTGCGTGATAGGGAAATCGCACAGTCATTGGCCAAAAAAGGAATGTCTGCTGCAGAGATTGCAGATATTCTTGAAGTTAGTGAGAAATATGTTTCGGAAATGGTGAAAATGAAATAAAAGGTATAAACGCATAACATAAATACAATAGAACAATAATAGAAGAACAGGGTTCATTTTACAAAGCAAATCATTGGTACACATTTTTATGTGTCAGTTTGCATGTGGAATGTACCCTGTTTTTTGTATGCGTTGAAAAAAATTCTCAATTAGAAAACAAGAAACTGTAATTCAGCAACTTGACAACTTATACCCCTATAGGTATAATAAGCCTATACCTGGTATGGTATAGAAAAGAGGAAAACCATGAAAAATCTAATGGGAAAGTTAGAAGAGTTACTTGATCTTGGCGGGACCAAGAAGGATATTACCTTTCTGGTAATCTCTGGAATCGCCATTGTCTTAAGTCTGCTGGGAATCTCCCCCTTCCCTTTTGACATGTCCTGGATTGCCATTGTGCTGTGCGGACTTCCTATTATCCTGGAAGCCATCATTGGTCTGGTAACTGAATTCGACATTAAGGCAGACGTTCTTGTATCTCTGGCGCTGATCGCTTCCGTCTGTATCGGAGAAGATTTTGCAGCTGGAGAAGTGGCATTTATCATGCAGCTTGGCGGACTTCTGGAAGAGCTTACGGTAGCCAGGGCCAGAGCAGGAATTGAGAAGCTGGTCCACCTCACACCCCGGATCGCCAGGGTAATAAAAGACGGGAAAGAAAATATCATCCCTGCAGAAAAAGTTCAGGTAGGAGACATCCTTCGGGTACTTCCGGGTGAAGGGGTACCAGTAGATGGAATCATTATTTCCGGACAGACCTCTGTAAACCAGGCGGTTATGACTGGGGAATCCCTTCCGGTAGATAAGACGGTGGGAGATGAGGTATCCAGTGGAACGGTGAATCAGTTTGGAGCCTTCGAGATGAAAGCTTCCAAGGTTGGGGAAGACAGCTCCATTCAGCGAATGATCCGTCTGGTCCAATCAGCAGACGCTGGTAAGGCGAAGATCATAGGAATCGCAGACCGGTGGGCTACCTGGATTGTGGTGATCGCGCTCACAGCCGCAGCCCTTACCTGGCTTATCTCCGGTCAGATCATCCGCGCGGTGACCATCCTGGTTGTATTTTGTCCATGCGCCCTTGTGCTTGCAACACCCACTGCAATTATGGCAGCTATCGGCAATGCCACCAAACACGGCTTTCTTGTTCGTGAAGGTGACGCCCTGGAACGGCTTGCCAGAGTAAATGTTATCGCATTTGACAAAACCGGAACTTTAACATACGACACACCAAAGGTGACCGCAGCCGTCAGAAACAGTGAAAATTATAACAATAATGACATTTACAGATTGGCAGCATCTGCGGAACAGCTGTCGGAACATCCTCTTGGAAAGGCAATTGTGAATTGTTGTAAGAGAGAAGGAGCAGTGCTTTCCAAGGCAGAGGATTTCCAGATGATCCCTGGACGGGGTGTCTGTGCAGTGGTAGATGGGAAAAAGATTCTGGCTGGAAATCCGGAGCTGCTGAAAGAGAATGGTGTGGAAATACACTCTTTGGATCCAGAACAGTACATAAAAGCTGGCTGCACGGTTACCTATGTAGCAATTGACGGAGAATATGCAGGTTTCATAGCCCTTTCCGACACCCTTCGAGAAGAGAGTACCGGCATGATCGACGCACTTAACGGTCTTGGCGTTCAGCCAGTCCTTCTGACTGGTGACCACGAAAACGCGGCGAAAACTATCGCATCCCAGCTTCATATCAATGAAGTTCGCGCCAACTGTCTCCCGGAAGACAAGCTGAAATACATTGATACCTACCAGCAGGAAAACAAAATGGTCTGTATGATTGGTGACGGAATCAACGACGCCCCAGCCCTGAAGCGCGCAGAAGTAGGAATCGCCATGGGCGGCGTAGGAAGTGATATCGCAGTAGACGCAGCTGACATTGCCCTTGTGGACGATGAAGTAAAAGAACTTCCACACCTCATCGCTCTCTCCAAGCGTATGATGACTACCATCAAGCTGAATATGACCTTTTCTATGACCTTGAACTTTATCGCAATCGTACTGGCCATCACCGGAATCCTGAACCCCATCGTAGGCGCTCTCGTTCACAACGCGGGATCAGTACTGGTAATTACAAACTCAGCATTTTTATTGAAGTGGAGGAAAAAATAATGACAATCAAAGTAATTGGACTTATCATAGGAATCTTAATTCTCTGTGCCGAAATCTACTACCTCACCCAGGAGAAAGAAGACCCGGAATCCCGTAAGATTTATAGTATTGTAAGTGTAGTGGGAGTTGTGATCGCAATTGTGGCAGCAGTGTTTCTATTTATGTAACAAATCTTTTTTAAAGAAAATAACTATTACCAAAAAAATATGCCTGAAATGTATTCTCGACCGAAAGTAGGAAAACTTTCAAGAACTTTAATGCTTCAGAAGGCTTGGTTGGAATGCATTTCAGGCATATTCTATTTATATGGGAATAAGTCACATGTTACACTATGATTTATTTCATATAGAATCATTCAAAAAATCTATCATTCATTTCTATAACTTATTTATAATGTTACCCCTTCCAGTATAAACTGTCTGAATTCCCTTGCAGCTGGAGAAAGATAAGACCTGTCATTGCTGATCAGGTAGAAATTTCGTTCCCAGGCGGGATTGGAAATCTGCATGATCTTTACGTCCAGGCGGAGAAGCATTTCCATGTAGGGGACAACAGCAATACCAAATCCGTGCGCCACAAGTCCGGCGATTACGCTGTCTTCTTCTGTCTCGTAGGCGATTTGAGTCTCCTGCCCGATCTGTCGGAATAAGCCGTCAACTACGGAGCGAAGACCAGAGCCTTTTGCAAAATAGACCTGGGGGTAAGGAATAGTCTGTGCAAGATCAATGGTATGAAACTGTGCCAGAGGATGCTTTCTTGGAGTGATCAGCACCAGATCCTGCCGGTGTACTGGGATAGAGGTAAGCCCCAGATCAGCAGGTGGCTGGGAAGCGAAAACCAGGTCAAAACGTCTTGCAGTAAGCCCTTCGAGCAGCTGTCCTGTGGTTCCGGTATTAAAAGTAAAACGGATATTTTTCTCAGGGTACTGTTTCAAAAAACGCGCTGCAAGCTCGGGAACAAAGTCTTCTCCCAAGGTACGAAGAAGCCCCAGGCGGATCAGTCCCTCCCCACGTCCAACCCGCTGGAGTGCGTCTACTCCATTGTCCAGAGTCATAAGCGTCTGCTGTGCACAGGCGAGAAACTGCTCCCCATAATGTGTGAGCATAATGCTTTTTCCAACCTTCTCAAAAAGGGGAACTCCAAGCTCTGCCTCCATCTGTGAGATGGCATGGCTAAGGCTTGGCTGGGCGATGCAAAGGTGTTCTGCAGCTCGTGTATAATGTAGTGTTTGTGCTAATTCTGCAAAATATCGCAAATGTAGTAAATTCATATTCAATTCCCTCAACTATTCTTTCAATCAATGAAACAACTCTATTATAAACCTGTATATTCAAATAATCTATTGTTCTATAAGAAAAAATCAATTTGTCTTTTTTTTAACAACAAGTTAAAGTACAGGCATAGGTCGATGAGAAAAAAGTTTTAAAGGTCTTAAAAAACATGGAAAAATGTAAATGTCTCAATCTAAAAGAAGAGCTAACGGTATGGTGCGAACAATAAAGTTTATAGGCCATAATGTTAAAAGTAGCAACTGGGCATTATCAATCGAGTGCAAAAAGCATATGAGACATCCAGGAAGGAGAAAAAATTGCATATTTCAGGAACCACCACTATGCTGGGTCTGATCGGAACCCCTGTAGAGCATTCCAAATCCCCGGCAATGTATAATTATTGTTTTGCAAAATATGGTCTCGACTGCGCTTATCTGGCCTTTGACGTACCAAAGGAAAAAGCAGGAGAAGCGGTGCAGGCCATTCGAACCCTGAACATCAAAGGGGCAAATGTGACAATGCCATGCAAAAACGCAGTCATTCCATATCTGGATAAGCTGACTCCTGCAGCAGAAGCAATCCAGGCAGTAAATACCATCGTGAATGACAATGGCGTGCTCACAGGGCATATTACAGACGGATGCGGTTATACCTTGAATCTGAGGGCTCATGGTGTAGAAGCAGCCGGCAAAAAAATTGTTCTTCTTGGCGGCGGCGGAGCTGCTTCCGCGATCGCGATCCAGGCGGCCTTAGAAGGTGCGAAAGAGATTACCGTATTTAACCTGAAGGACAGCTTCTGGGACAGAGTACAGGCAGGACTTGAGAAAATCAGCAAGGCAGCGCCGGAATGTAAAATTACTCTCCATAATCTTGAAAACAGAGAAGAACTAAAAGCTGCAATTGATGAAAGAGACATTCTTTCCAATGCCACAAGAGTGGGAATGGCACCATACGAGGAGCAGAGCAACATTACAGACCTTTCCTGGTTCCGCCCGGAGCTGGTGGTAACCGATGTGGTTTATTCTCCGACAGAGACAAAGATGCTGCGGGAAGCAAAAGCAGCCGGTTGCAAGACCTGTGATGGCCTGGGCATGCTTTTATGGCAGGGCGCCGAAGCATTCAGACTGTACAGCGGGCTGGAGATGCCGGTGGAGGAAATCCGGGAACTGCTTTATAAATAAACAACTTAGTAATTACAGGCAAAACAAGAAATAAGCCGTAATAAATGAAGTATCAGAGAAAACAAAAAACATACGAGGAAGGTCTAACAAAATGAACCAGACTACAGATTCAAAAAAATATTACCCTACAGCACTGGCCCTTTACATTACATACTTTGTTCTGGGCATTGCAGCCACCATCATGGGACAGTACAAGCGGAATTTTGCAGCCCAGTGGGGCGCAAAGGTTTTGGAAAACGGAAGCTATGACGTATCCGGTGTTGTGGCAGTTATCGCTGCGATCGGCCTTGGCCGTCAGAGCATTGCTGACCCTGACCTTCCAAATAAAGCGTTAAATGGGCAGCTGGAAACTCTGGCTCCATGTATTGGATGTCTTCTTGGCTGTGTGCCGAATATGTTTGCCGGAAAGCCCATCACCTGTGCAGTAAACCCGTGCGTGGGAAGAGAAACAGAGCTTACCCCTGCTGACAGTAAGAAAAAAGTAGTCGTTGTAGGCGGCGGTCCTGGAGGACTTTACGCAGCATGGCTGTGTGCTCTTCGTGGACATCAGGTCACACTTCTGGAAAAAGAAGAGGAACTTGGCGGAAACTTCCGTATTGCAGCTTATCCAACAGGAAAAGGACAGCTTACCGAGGTGATCCGCTCCATTATCGTAAGATGTCAGAACGCCGGAGTAGGTTTGAGATGTAATACAGAGGCAGATGAGGAAACCCTTCGCAGCCTTTCCCAAGATACCATCATTGTTGCAACCGGTTCCAATCCACTGGTACTTCCAATCCCAGGACTGGCTGACTGCGGCTATATCACAGCCCAGGAGCTTTTGGATGGAAAAAAAGAAGCTGGCAAAAAGGTGCTGGTAGTGGGTGGCGGAATGGTTGGCTGCGAGGCTGCTGAGTATCTTGCTGAGCGCGGACATCAGGTTGGGATCATCGAAATGAAAGATGTCATTGCAGGTGATGTGACAGCAGAAAGCCGCAAATACATTTTCCAGAATTTTGAGGAAAACCATGTACAGCTTTGTCCTGGTGCAAAGGTTGGTCATTTCTATACAGATGGTGTGGATTATGCACTGGCAGATGATACAGAAGGATCTCTCAGGGGCTTTGACAATGTAGTGCTGGCTATGGGCTCCAGAGCAAACGGTGTTTTAAAAGAAACAGCGGAAAAAGTTGCCGGACAGGTGCTGGTGATCGGGGAAGCGGCAAAGGCTCCAGGCAATGCAGTAGTTGCGGTGAATGATGCTTTTGAGGCTGCTTTACAGGTTTAAGTAGGAAAATAAAATAAGGGACTTTTGTCCCGAATAAATGTAACAAGTCAAGGGGCAAAGCTATTTTTGCCCCTTGTATTAAACTGATAAAAATTATCAATGATAAGGTTGAGAATATTTATCAGAATCAATCCGTAACAATGGAAGATACTAGAGAATATGCAAAGAACATAAAGTACAGAATATAGGACTTATGTCCCGAAAATTCCATCATTTTCCAGACGGATTGTACTTTATTAAAAGCATGCGCCAAACCGATTGACGGGGAAAAAACAATCTCGTATACTACAACCGTTAAACCAATAACAATTCTTCAATATACGCGGAGAACTAAAAAATAAAGAAAGAGGTACAAGAATGAAAGATTTTGCTCAGTGGGAAGGCTTTAATGGAAATCGTTGGAGAGAACAGATCAATGTTCGTGATTTTATCCGTCACAATTATACCCCTTATGACGGAGACGATTCTTTCCTGGAAGGCCCAACCGAAGCTACGAACAAGCTGTGGGGAAAACTGCAGGAGCTGCAGAAAGCAGAGCGTGCCAACAGCGGTGTGCTTGATATGGAGACAAAGGTTGTCACAGGCCTGACCGCATACGGACCAGGATACATTGACGAAGACCTGAAAGATCTGGAGAAGGTTGTAGGACTTCAGACAGACAAGCCTCTGAAGCGTGCATTTATGCCATACGGCGGAATTAAAATGGCAGAGCAGGCATGCGAGATGTATGGCTACAAGGTAGATCCGCAGATCCACGACATGTTTACAAAATATGAATTCAAAACACATAACCAGGGCGTATTTGACATCTACACACCAGAGATGAAGAGAGCACGTCACAGCCATATCCTTACCGGACTTCCGGATACTTATGGACGTGGACGTATCGTAGGTGATTACAGACGTGTGGCTCTGTACGGTATTGACGCTCTGATCGAGGGCAAAGAGAAAGACTTTGCAGACAGTGACCGTCAGGGTATGAGACGTTATGATTTCCAGCTTCGTGAGGAGATCGCAGACCAGATCCGCGCTCTGAAAGGAATGAAAGAGATGGCGAAGATCTACGGTTATGATATTTCCCAGCCTGCTAAGAATGCACATGAGGCATTCCAGTGGCTGTACTTTGGATATCTTGCAGCGATCAAGACTCAGAACGGTGCGGCAATGAGTGTTGGACGTATCTCCACATTCCTTGATATCTATATTGAAAGAGACCTTAAGAACGGCGTGATCACAGAGAAAGAGGCCCAGGAGCTTGTTGACCACATGGTAATGAAATTCCGTATGGTTAAATTTGCAAGAATCGAGTCCTACAATCAGCTGTTCTCCGGTGACCCGGTATGGGCAACTCTTGAGGTTGCTGGTATTGGCGTTGACGGACGTCACATGGTTACAAAGAACGACTATCGTTTCCTTCATACTCTTGAGGATATGGGACCAGCTCCAGAGCCAAACCTGACTGTTCTCTATTCCTCCAAGCTGCCGGAGAACTTCAAGAAATATGCTGCTAATATTTCTGTTACAACAAGTTCCATCCAGTATGAGAACGATGATGTTATGCGTCCGGTATGGGGCGATGATTATTCTATCTGCTGCTGTGTATCTGCTACTGAGACAGGTAAGGAAATGCAGTTCTTCGGAGCTCGTGCAAACCTTGCAAAATGCCTCCTCTATGCGATCAACGGTGGTGTAGATGAGAAGTTAAAGACTCAGGTTGGACCGGAGTACAAACCGATCACTTCTGAGTACCTTGATTATGATGAAGTAATCCAGAAATATGACCAGATGATGGACTGGCTGGCACATCTGTATGTAGGAACCCTGAACATGATCCACTACATGCATGACAAATATTACTATGAGGCAGCTGAGATGGCTCTGATCGATACAAAGGTTGAGCGTTCCTTCGCAACTGGTATCGCTGGCTTCTCTCATGTAGTAGACTCCCTGTCTGCTATCAAATATGCCAAGGTAAAAGCTATCCGTGACGAGGATGGAATCACCACAGACTTCCAGGTTGAGGGTGACTTCCCACGCTATGGTAATGATGATGACAGAGCAGATGAGATCGCAAGAAACCTGCTTTCCACATTCATGGACAAACTGAAACACATCCATACCTACCGCGATTCCAAGCCAACCACATCCATTCTTACCATTACTTCTAACGTTGTTTATGGTAAGGCTACAGGAGCCCTTCCGGATGGAAGAAAAGCCGGCGAGCCTCTGGCACCTGGTGCTAACCCATCCTATGGCGCAGAGCAGAACGGACTTCTTGCTTCCCTGAACTCTGTTGCAAAGCTTGACTATGAGGATGCACTGGACGGAATTTCCAATACACAGACAATTAATCCGGACGCACTTGGACATACTAATGAAGAGCGTACAGATAACCTTGTACATGTACTGGACGGATATTTCAACCAGGGTGCACACCATCTGAATGTAAACGTATTTGGAAAAGAGAAACTGATCGATGCTATGGAGCATCCGGAAAAAGAGGAGTATGCAAACTTCACAATCCGTGTTTCCGGTTATGCTGTTAAGTTCATCGACCTGACAAGAGAGCAGCAGCTGGATGTTATTGCCAGAACCTGCCACGACAGAATGTAATCATATAATTTATGATGTAAAGGATATAGAAATGTTAAAAGGCTATGTTCATTCTCTGGAAAGCTTCGGGTCTGTAGACGGACCCGGAGTGAGATATGTGATCTTTCTTTCCGGCTGCGCTATGCGCTGCCAGTTCTGCCACAATCCGGATACCTGGAATATGACAGATGGAAAAGAGTACACCACGGATCAGCTTTTGAAGACAGCACTTCGTTTTAAGTCCTACTGGGGAGAAAAAGGCGGAATCACGGTGAGCGGCGGGGAACCCATTTTGCAGATGGATTTTCTCACAGAGCTTTTCCGTAAGGCAAAGGAAGCAGGAATCCATACAACACTGGATACCAGCGGGAATCCTTATACGACCAAGGAGCCCTGGCATTCCAAGTGGCTGGAGCTGATGAAATACACAGACCTTCTGCTTCTGGATATCAAGCAGATCAATGAGCAGGAGCATGTGAAACTTACCGGGCAGACGAATACCAATATTCTTGCCATGGCCCGTGAGCTTTCTGATATGGGTAAGCCTGTGTGGATCCGTCACGTACTGGTACCGGGAGGCAGTGACAAGGATGAGTACCTGCACCAGCTGGCAGACTTTATTCATACACTGAAAAACGTTGAGCGCGTGGAAGTACTTCCGTATCATACACTTGGAATTTTTAAATGGGAGAAGCTGGGAATCCCTTATCCGCTGGAGGGCGTGAAACCTCCGACGCAGGAGAGAATTGATAATGCAAGGCGGATTCTCGGGGCAATATAAGAACGTGAAATAAACTCCTTAAGGGGAGGCTGCTGTGAGGCAAATGGCCTTGTGGCAGCCTCTTTTAGGTTGGCGGAATTTTTGAGATTATAAAAGAAAAATAAATTGTAATATAGCGGATATAATGATATGATTATCCGGTAACAGCAATGTTACAGGAAAGCACCTGCGACAGGGTGTGGTTGCCTCCTGACTATTACAGATTGGAGTCTTTCGGGGCTCTAGGATGAAAGAAAGGAGGTGCGTGATATGACAGCTTATGAGATCATCTCAATATTCATAGGTGTACTCAGTTTACTGATCACCTTTGGTAGCCTGTTAATTGCGATTATTACCTTTCTTGATCGGAAGAACAAGAGGAAATAAAAAAGCCTATCCTGTCGGCCAACAGGATAGGCGGTGGTCGTAAGACCATTTAGCCATGTCGGGCGGCATCCACTTTGGAGTGGGTGCTTTTCCTATAACAAATGTACCACACATTTCTTTTGTTTTCAATAGAAAATTCAAATATGCAGTTCATCTGGCTTTGGTTTAGCCCTGTGTTTATTCTCACCAATTTCAAAATTTTAATACGGAAAATAACAACTGGTTGAAGAGAAAATTATTTTACTGTGTATTTGCTGCAAGAAAAGCGGCAATTTCCTGCAGGAAGCGGCTGCCGTATTTCTGCAGTTTGTTCTGGCCGACGCCGGAAACGCCAAGCATTTCATCTTCATTCTGAGGAAGTTTTTCGCACATGTCGATCAGGGTTTTGTCTGTGAAGACAATGTAAGGCGGAACGGATTCCTCCCTGGCAATCTGCAGGCGCAGCTGGCGTAAGGTCTCGAAGAGGTCAGACTTGTGGATGGCAGCTGTGTTATTTGAGTTACCCGAATTGGATGTACCGGAAGAATTGCCGACAGAGTTTGTCTGAAAGAAATCTTCACTATAAGGTGATTTATGTCTTCGGGAACCCGAAATTTTCTATTTTTCTTTAAATTTCTTTACGATAATCCTTGAGTCCTTTTGTTGCAATTCTGCAATATTTCCTATCTTGAGAACACTGTATTCTCCTTCTGTCTGAATGACGTAGCCCTCACGCACCATTTGACTGATCAGAAGACGGAGATCGTCTTGGGTGCGGTTTTCCAATTGCCCGTAAGAGGTGAAGTCGGTTGCGCTGATCTCTTTCAGACGTGCTTTTTTTGCACCGCGGAGTGTGCTGATCACCAGGGCCTGGCCGAATCTGCCGCGCATTTCGGAGATACAGTTGATCACCCATTTGGCATCCTTTGTCATGTCTGTTTCAACAAATTCCTGATGACAGTTGCCGCAGTTATCGCAAGGTTTCTCAGGCTTTTCCCCGAAGTATTCCAGGATGTAGTTGCGCAGGCAGGAGGTTGTCATACAGTAGCCCTCCATTAGTTGGAGGCGGCGGAAATCCTGCTGTCGGACCTGTTCAATTTCCTGAAAATCCATACCTTCGAAATCTTTGCTTCCAAGAAGCATTTTGCTGATCATAACATCCTGTGTGGAAAAAAGAAGAATACATCTGGCTGGTTCGCCGTCACGCCCGGCGCGGCCGGCTTCCTGATAGTAGTTTTCCATGCTCTGTGGCATGTTATAGTGGATGACAAAGCGAACGTTAGACTTATCAATTCCCATACCAAAGGCATTGGTGGCAATAACGACAGAAGCCCGGTCATAGATGAAATCGTCCTGGCTCTTTTTGCGGATGTCGTTGTTCATTCCGGCATGATAGCGGGTGACAGAGACTCCCTGTTTCAACAGCTTTTCATACAAAGTATCTACGTTTTTTCTGGTGGCGCAGTAGATGATACCACTTTCATTTGCATGCTCTTTTATGTAATTCTGGATGAAGATATCCTTTTGTTTTCCAGTGAGATGTTCCACCTGATAATAGAGATTTTCTCTGTCAAAACCAGTGACAACAATGTTTGGATTCTTTAGCTTCAGGATTCTTGAAATGTCATTTTTAACTATTTCAGTAGCGGTGGCAGTGAAAGCACTTATGATAGGATTTCCTGGAAGCTGCTCCACGAAATCTACGATTTTCAGGTAGCTTGGGCGGAAATCCTGTCCCCATTGGGAGATACAGTGGGCTTCATCTACGGTAACCATAGAGATAGGAGTATGTAGTGCAAAATTCAGAAAAGAAGCTGTTTCCAGCCGCTCCGGGGCTACATAGATGATCTTATAGACTCCTCTTGCAGCGAAAGAAAGCGCCTTGCTGATCTGCCCTTCAGTAAGGGAAGAATTGATATAAGCGGCGTGGATTCCGGCCTCATTTAAGGATTTTACCTGATCCTGCATAAGAGAGATCAGAGGTGATATTACCAATGTAATTCCAGGCAAAAGCAGTGCCGGAACCTGATAACAGAGAGATTTACCAGCGCCTGTAGGCATGATTGCCAAAGCGTCTCTTCCATTTAAAATTGTATCTATGATTTCTTCTTGTCCTTCACGGAAAGAGTCATATCCAAAGTAAGTTTTTAGAATCTGTGTGGGAGTAACTGGTGGGGGATTAAAGTTGTTTCCTGTCATATTTGAAGTGTTTCCTGTCAATTTATTAACCTCCTGAAAGTACGGTTACTAGATTAATATAGTGGGCTACGCCGACTGAAATAAGGCAAAATCTCTCGCAAAGTGAGGCATGCAGATTGCTGGAATGATTTTTTTTACACACTCTAGTGTTTTATCATATTCAGCGCGGCTTCCGCCGTTGCGCCTGTAAGCCTGGTAATACTGGAAAATACAGGAATATCCCCATATTTGCGGTTTTCATAAAAGGCGTAATAGCATCCATATAGAATGTAAGTAAGCATGATGTTAATGTCTGGATTTTCCCGGTATTTGGGATAGGCTCCGAAAACCAGCTCTTTCAAAGCCAGCTCGATTTTCTGTACCAGGCATTTACTGCGGCTCCCGGAAAAGAGAATCCCGATCAGGGAATCTTTTGCCAGAAATCCCATGAATAATTCATGGGAAAATTCGGCTGTGTTTTCCAGTACTTTTTCCGGATGGCTTAAATTTTCCATAATAGAAATCACCACTTCTGTTTCCAGAGTATCGGAAAGATGGTAGATGTCCTGGTAGTGGGCGTAGAAGGTTGATTTGTTGATCTGGGCTTTTTCGCACAGCTCTTTAATAGTGATCCGCTCCAGCTCTTTATGGGAACGGAGCTCAATGAAGGCGTTTATGATGCTCTGGCGGGTTTTTTCGATTCTGATATCCATATGGCTAAGTCCTTTTTTATGTAAAGTGCAGTTGTTAGGGAAAACAGGTAATCCAACATATTAGAAAAATTGTCGGATAACCAACTAAAGTTGTTTTTTGTTGGTGGTATTTTTACATATACGCAATTATACTCATTATACAAAGAAAAACAACTACTGTCTAATATCTTTTTACAGTGAAAATTGGGGGATGTACTTTATGGATTTTTATAACTTTTACACGGGAAAAGAATTTGAAGCGTATGAGTATCTTGGTGCCCATGTATGGGCTGGCGGAACCACCTTCCGTACCTTTGCCCCGGCTGCACAGCGGGTATCTGTGATCGGGGAATTCAATGGATGGACAGAAACTCCCATGAACCGCGTCCATGATGGGAACTTCTGGGAATGCACGATTGATGGCGTAGGCTCAGACCTGATGTATAAATACAGAATTTACCGTCAGGATGGCTCCTTCATAGATCATGCTGATCCATATGCATTTTATAGTGAAATGCGTCCGGGAACCGCATCCAAAACATATGCACTTGGCGGTTACGATTTCGATGACGGCAAATGGCTGAAGAACCGGAAAGTAACCTATGACAAGCCCATAAATATTTATGAAATGCATTTTGGCTCCTGGAAAAAAAGAGGAGAGGGACAAGAAGACTGGTATACTTATGAAGAACTGGCACCGATCCTTATCGCATATCTGAAAGAGCACGGATATAATTATGTGGAAATCATGCCTCTTTGTGAGTATCCATGTGACGAATCCTGGGGGTATCAGGACACCGGATATTTCAGCCCTACTTCCCGCTATGGGAAGCCAGAAGAACTGAAAGCATTTGTAGACCAGTGTCATCAGGCTGGAATCGGAGTGATTCTGGACTTTGTCCCGGTACATTTTGCAGTGAATGATTATGCACTTGCCGAGTACGACGGAACTGCTCTTTATGAATATCCCAATATGGCAGTTGGTCGTAATGAGTGGGGCAGCTGCAACTTTATGCATTCCAGAGGGGAAGTGTGCAGCTTCTTACAGTCATCTGCTTATTACTGGATGAAGGAATTTCACTTTGATGGTCTTCGAATGGATGCAGTTGGAAATCTGATCTACTGGCAGGGAGATGCCAGCCGTGGGGAGAATCTGGCTGCGCTGAAATTTATCCGTACCATGAATCAGGGCTTGAAAGAGCGGATTCCGGATTGTCTTCTTTTTGCAGAGGATTCAACTCCCTATCAGGGAGTAACCAGACCTGTGTGGGAAGGGGGACTTGGCTTTGATTACAAATGGGATCTTGGATGGATGCATGATACATTATCCTATTTCCAGGCAGATGCAAATGAGAGAAGGGAAAAGTACCATAAGCTGACTTTTTCCATGATGTACTTCTATAATGAGCGCTATATCCTGCCTTTGTCCCATGATGAGGTTGTTCATGGAAAAGCGACGATCGCCCAGAAGATGAATGGTGGTTATGATGGGAAATTCCCACAGGCAAGGGCTTTCTACATGTATATGTATGCACATCCCGGTGCCAAGCTGAATTTCATGGGAAATGAACTTGCCCAGCTGAAAGAGTGGTGCGAAAAGGATGAGCTTGACTGGATCCTGCTGAAATTCCCTATCCATGAGGCCTTTCATAAATTTATGGCAGATCTGAATAAGTGCTATCTGAAGAATAATGCATTTTATCAGAGAGATATTGATCAGGGAGGGTTCTGCTGGGTAGACTGTCATCAGGAGCAGAAGTGCCTGTATCTGTTTGAGCGAATCAGTGGAGACCAGAAAATCCTGGCAGTATTTAATTTCTCTGATGAAATTCAGGAATATACTTTGGAAAGAGATTATGCTGGATATGAGCTTCTTCTCGCAAGTGACATGGTAAAATATGGCGGTAAAAAGCGTTACACCAAGAAGGAAAAGATGATTACAGGCGGCAAGGCTGTATTCAAAATGGGACCGTTCTGTGCGAGATATTATCTCGTAAAATAATAGGATGCTATAACCTGCCCAATATGAAAACTTAGCGCTTTATGCAATGAATCGGCGGATTTTGAATATTAGGAAAAGTAAAAAGACCTGCACTCAGATAAAACACTATTATTATGTAAGAATATAATATAGTGGATTTATCTGAAGTACAGGTCTTAATCATTGCTACGGTTTACGCTCTTCACAACAATTCATCGTACGGTGTATGAGAATTGTGTGTTCTTAGAAAATATATAACTTATTTACCAGGAGCAAGATGCTTCTTGATAGCTTCAAAACTCTCAGGGCTGATCACATGCTCGATACGGCATGCATCAGAGGTAGCAGTCTCCGGGTTAACGCCCAGGCTGATCAGCCAGGATGATAAAAATTCATGTCGCTCGTAAATCATATCTGCGATCTTCTGACCGGATTCGGTAAGATAAATATATCCCTCAGGAGTAACGGTGATATGGTTCTTCTCACGAAGATTCTTCATGGCAACACTGACACTTGATTTCTTAAAGCCAAGTTCATCCGCAATATCAACGGAACGAACAACAGGTTTCTTTTTGCTGAGGACGAGAATGGTTTCCAGATAGTTCTCAGCGGATTCATTTGATTTCACGATAGATCACCTCAATTTCCAGCTTGTGCATCTGTACAAGTATAATACTTATAGATTACCATAGTTTAGGGATTTGGGCAATTATTTTTTGAAAATTCGGTGATGGTTAAATTTTGCAAGAAAAAGAATCACAAGAAATGTGATTATTTCCGAGCTCAAAAACGATCCCCAGACACCGTTTAATCCCAGAATCTTTGAGAGCACCACAGCGCTGATTGCGATTGCGATAAAGCCTCGCATAAGTGATCCGATGATGGCTGGGAGGGGACTGACTGTGGCGGAAAAATAAGCTACCAGCATAATGTTGATACCGGCGAAAAGGAATCCAAGGAAGTAAATCTGCAGACCAGTATGGGCGTAATTTAAAAGCTGTAAATTGTTTTCCTTGTTGAAAATTCCAATAAAAGTATCTGTAAATCCAAAGGAAAGTGCCACAGTAACCAGTTCAAGCACCAGGCAGCAAAGAATACTCCACTTCAAAAGTTTTCTTACATTTTCTGTTTTTCTCATGCCATAATTCTGACTGATCAGAGGCTGTGCTCCTTGTGCAAGCCCATTGAAGATGGACATGGCAACAAGGGAAAGATTGGCAATTACCCCATAAGCTGCAACACCTACATTTCCTGCAATATCAAGAATCAGCATGTTAAAGATAATGGTGGTGATCGCGGAAGAAAGCTCGCCAACAAAGGCTGAAATTCCAAGCTGGCAGCAGGAAAGAATGTGTCGGAAGGAAGGTGTTTCCCAGTGAAATCCTACCTGATTTTTGCTGCTGTGAAAGTGGGTAGTGCAGACGAGCATAGTAATGGCTGGGCTGACAGCAGTGGCAAGTGCGGCACCGGAAAGCCCAAGTCCCATCGGAAACATGAAAATGTAATCGAACACAATGTTGAACAGACTTCCGGAGATTGCACCAGCCATCGCACGGGATGCAGCCTGATCATTTCTTGCAAATGCAGTGAAAGTGTAATTGGTCATAAAAAATGGGGTTGCGATCAGCATAATGCGAAGATAATTTTTGCCAAGCTCCGTCAAATGCTGGTTAGCGCCAAGGAGCCCGAGGAATTTTTCCGGGAGAAAAATTCCTGTCAGGATAAAAGGAACACTGCAGAGCAAGGTCCAGAAAATGGACTGGGTAAAGTAAAAGCTTGTGTTTTTCTGCTGAGCCTTGTCGATGGAATATCTGGTGGCAGAACCAATTCCAATCATGGCACCGATGGCATATACAAGTCCGTAAACTGGCAGAATCAGATTCAGAACTGCAAGCCCGTCTGCTCCTGAGTGGACAGAAATAAAAAAAGTATCCGCCAGGATATACACGGAAATGCCGATCATTCCAGCAATGCTTTGAATAGTATAGTGAAAAAATTGTTTGCGCATTTTGAATTGACTCCTGAAAATGTTATTATTGTTATAAATATAACGGATTTTTTATTGAATCTGCTGGCTACGGATCAAGCAGTGGATAATATCTGTGTGGAATTGCCATTTTGGATAGGCCCTTTACGAAATTTTTCTTATTATACACTAGCAATTTTATTATGTAAAGAAGCATGATTTCTGTGCATCACGAAAGGGGCTGGTCAGGGAGAAAACAGTAATAGTTTGAACATTCAAGGAGAACATTGTATTTATAATTATCCATGACAAATGATATTCCTGGTAGTATAATGACGTTAAAAGTAAACAGTAAACATTAATAAGTACTGGGGAGGTTTATCATGTATACTGCTTCAAAGGAACGATATACGACAATGGAATATAATCGCTGTGGAAACAGTGGACTAATGCTGCCGAAGGTTTCGCTTGGTTTGTGGCATAATTTCGGTGATACAGCTAATTTTGAGAACATGATACAGCTGTGCTTTACAGCATTTGATAATGGAATCACACAGTTTGACTTGGCTAATAATTACGGTCCACAGCCTGGAAGTGCGGAGATCAATTTCGGCAGGATTCTGAAAGAAGATCTGGGAAAATACCGGGACGAGCTTATTATTACCACTAAGGCCGGATATGAAATGTGGGATGGCCCTTATGGGAACTGGGGCAGCCGCAAATATCTTCTGGCGAGCTTAGATCAGAGTCTGAAGCGCATGGGACTGGAATATGTGGACATTTTCTATCACCACAGAATGGATCCGGAAACTCCACTTGAGGAGACTATGGGAGCGCTGGCCAGTGCTGTTCAGAGCGGAAAAGCATTGTATGTGGGACTTTCCAACTATGATGGAAAAACTTTGTCACAGGCTGCACAGATTTTGCAGGAATTGCATTGTCCATTTGTAATCAACCAGAACCGCTATTCTATTTTTGACAGAACTGTGGAGAAAAATGGTCTGAAAAAAACTACTGGCATTCTGAAAAAAGGTCTGATCACATTCAGCCCGCTTGCCCAGGGTCAGCTTACAGACCGATACTTGAACGGAATTCCAGAGGACAGCCGGATCCGTACAGACGGCAGATTTTTGAAAGAAAGCACGCTTACACCAGAGCGTTTACAGCAGATCCGTGAATTAAATGATATGGCTGCCGAGCGTGGGGAAAAGCTTTCTGAGATGGCTCTTGGATGGCTTCTGGCACAGGAGGAAGTGACCAGTGTGCTGATCGGAGCATCACGTCCACAGCAGATCCTTGATAACATAAAAGCAATTCATTGTGCGCCATTTACAGAGGAAGAGCTTGCGCGAATTGATGAAATTGCGGCGGAAAATACAGCCAGGTAAGAGAATGATTATGGCTTACTGGAAGCATTCTGTGAGGTGCTTTTCGGAGTGAATGCGAGAGCGCCAATGGTGGGGCGCAATCTACTTTCAATCATGGTGATGTCTGCGTGAACAGACATGTGCGTTTAGAAAAAAAGGTATGGAATCATGCTAGAGAAAATCACGTTTTTTAAGAAAATATTTGATACAGTATGGGAATATCATAAGGACAGTAATCAGTTATATGTACATTACGATAGTGCTCTGCCCGAATACTGCAATACCCGGGTGTTATATGATGAGATGTATAAGCTGTACACCGAAGAGTATGTATACAAAGAAGATCTTGCTGTCTGGGAAAGATACATGTCATCTGAAAATCTGAATAAATTTCTACAGGGAGACAAGGAAGAAGGCGACTTTGAATTTCGCATGGAGCATACCAGAATCGGGTTGGAATGGCATGCGGCTTATATGAATAAACTGGATGACAACCGCATTCTGATCGCGATCAGGGATATCAAGGATGAGCAGAGAAATGCTTCAATTGCCCATGCCGTACTTCCTGAATTCGATTATGTATGTCGTATTGATGTGGAAACCCAGGGGTACATTCTTTACTATTCCGCTGATGAAAAAACAGTGGTTCCCCAGCATTCTGCCGGAAATTTTGAACAGTCAATCGGAGCGTTTAACCTGGAGTATATTGTGCCGGAAGAGGCAGAAGCGCTGAATGAAAACATGCGTTTGAATAATATTAAAGCCAGATTGGAAGAACAGGACGAATACATTCTGTATGCTACTTCCAGAGACAAAAACGGGCTTACTTATAAAAAGTTCCGGTTCTGCTATGCGGACGCTTCCAAGCATGAGATCCTTCTTACCAGAACGGATGTAAGTGACGTTGTGAAAGAGAGAATGCTTCGTCAGGAGGAAGAAAAAAAGCGAGTTGCTTATCTGGAAAAAGAACTTTATCTGACCCAGGAGCTTCAGAAAAGCCAGCTGGAAATGCAGCGGATTCTGGAGACAACTACAGACCTGATGTTTAAGTACGATCCGGAAAATGGAGCTGTTCTCCTTCATAAAGCGGAAGAAGAGGATTATCATCCGTTCCTTTCTGAGGAGGATATGCTAAGGAAGCTGGCAGAAAAAGGATACCTGGAAGAGCAGTATGTGGAAACCCTGGAGGAATGTATAGAACAGATCAGGAATGGAGAACACAGACTTTCCTGTACGATAAAGGCGCGGAAAAACCTGACACAGGACTGGGTGTGGTATAAGGTTACTCTGTTTGATTACCAGGATGAGGCTACGCACGAACGAAAGGTTCTTGGGTATCTCCAGAACATTAATCTTGATATGTCAGACAGGGAAAGGCTGGAAAAAGCAGCTCAGAGAGATTCTCTTACAGGTCTTTACAACATGGGAACAGCGAAGAAAAAGATATGTGAGATTCTTCGGAATCAGACGAAAGATCAGCAGATCTGCAATGCATTTTTCTTAATGGATGTGGATGATTTTAAAAGCATTAATGATACAAATGGTCATATGACAGGGGACGATACCCTTAAGAAATTTGCTTCTGTACTTAACGATACTTTCCGGTTTCAGGATATTATTTATCGCCTTGGCGGGGATGAATTTGCAGTTTTTGCAGAAGATTTGCATGATTCTTCCACTTGTATTGAGGCAATTATGGAGCGCTTTAAGGAGCAGATCGGGGAGGCACAGAAGGATTTTCCGTTCCTTAGTATCAGCGTAGGAGTTTATGTGACAGACCGCAGACATACTTATGAACAGTATTATGAAGAAGCGGATAAAGCATTATATGAGACGAAAAAGAATGGGAAAAATGCCTATACAGTGCGTAAGGATGTTGGGAGATAATAAAAATCTGAAAGGGAGCGAAAGCTGGTCTTGAAAAGAGACTGGCTTTTTTCTGTTTATAATAACCTGAATGGATATTTTGGCTCTTTCGTTGCATAAGATAAGAGAAGTGTGGTAAGATGATAAAAAACAGGAGAGGAGATGAATTTGACATGGGTATATATTTCAATCCGGGAAATGCAAGCTTCAGACAGGCAAGAAATAGTATGATATATGTTGATAAGACAGAACTTCTTGATTATTTGAACAGAGTATTGTCAACGGAAAACAAGTGTATCGCAGTAAGTCATGCCAGACGATTTGGTAAATCGCATGCAGCAGGTATGATAGACGCTTATTATAGTTTGGGATGTGATTCTACGGAACTTTTTGGAGATACGAAGATAGCAGATGAGACGAAACATAACAACTATAAGAAATATATGAATAAATACAATGTGATTCATCTGGATATTTCATCGTTTTGGGATAATTATAAAGATAATCTCCTGGAAAAAATAACCGAATATATATATAAAGATTTTAAACATGATTTTGGAAATGAATTAGATTATGATGACAGCCTGAATTACAATTTAATACGAATCTATAAGAAAACGAATATTCAGTTTGTGATCATTATTGATGAGTGGGACTGTGTGATCAGAAATAGTAATGATTCAAAATTAGTACACAGTTATTTGCAGTTTCTTCATTCTTTGTTCAAATCAGAAGAATCAAAAGCTTATTTGGCCTTGGCATATATAACGGGAATTTTGCCAATCAAGAAAATAAAGGATGAATCTGCTCTGAATAATTTCAGTGAATATACAATGGTGAAGTCTAAGCCAATTACACAGTATTATGGATTTACAGAGGATGAAGTCAAAGTATTATGTAAGAAGTTTGACATGGATTTTGAAAGTACAAAGGCATGGTATAATGGATATCTGATTGATGGGATTCATATGTATAATCCAAATTCAGTATCTATGGCAATGCTCAGAAATGATTTTGATTCGTATTGGAAAAATACATCATCCTTTGCATCAATTAATACATTTATTACAATGAATTATGCAGGGCTTAAAGATGATGTGCTGACAATGCTCGCAGGTGGTAAGGTAAAAGTAAATACAAACACATTTCAAAACGATCTGTCTATTATAACATCCAGAGATGATGCTCTGACAGCTTTGATTCATTTGGGTTATTTAGGATATGATGCAGAAAGAAAAGAAAGCTATGTGCCAAATTATGAGGTGGCAACTACGTTTGAGTCCGCATTGCAGACTGGAGAATGGAAGGAGATTGCAAAAACAATCTCCTGTTGTGATGAATTATTGTATGAAACAATAGATGGAAATGCTGAGAGAGTGGCAGAACTAATCGAGCTTGCTCATGATGCATATACATCGGTTTTGAAATACAATGATGAAAATTCCTTAAGCTGTGTTCTTACGATGGCATATTTTACTGCACCTGGGTATTATAATATTATTCGTGAAATGCCAGCTGGAAAAGGTTTTGCAGATTTTGCATTTATTCCGAGAGCTAATGCTGGATTCAGACCAGCTATGGTAATTGAACTAAAATATAATAAATCAGCAGATACAGCAATAAAACAGATAAAGGAAAAAAGATATCATGGAGCATTATCGGGATATAGTGAAAAAATACTTCTGGTTGGAATAAGCTATGATGCAAATGGAGCAGGGGATAAGCATCATAGCTGTGTGATAGAAGAGGTGAAGGTTTAAAACGTGTTTGGAAAAACATTTCTGCGTTGTGAATGTTTTGCTATGGGGAGTGTATGAGGTTATTAGAGTTAGGAAAAGCTGGTCTTGAAAAAAGACTGGCTTTTTTGAATATTTTACAAACTCTTTTTGAACATACTCAGTAGATATAGAATTCATCCCCCCTGGGGGCTTGTGAAAACAGAGTGATTTTGATAAAATTTTGACATTATGAGAATTCTATAGTTATTTTGCGCGGAGGAAATATAGTTGGATAAATTACTGGATGAAATCGAAAGCTATTGGAGCACCCGGACGGAGGGGTACTCAGAGGTGAATGAAAAAGAGCTGAAGGGGACTCAGAAGAAGGCATGGCTGGAAACGCTGGAGGCAGGTTTTGAAGTAAGTGAAGCAGGAAAGGCAGAAGCTTTAGAAGTGATAATGACTGGTAAGTCTGTGGAGAAAAATGGAATTACTAACAAAGTAAAAGAGCAGCTTCGCATTCTGGATATCGGCACAGGCCCTGGCTTCTTCCCAATGATTCTGGCAGAGGCGGGCTATCATGTAACAGCGGTAGATTATACGCCTGGAATGTTGGAAAAAGCTGCCCAGAATGCTTCAAAATTTATTGGAGAGAAGAGTAAAAATATTGAATTTAAGAGGATGGATGCCCAGGCGCTTGAGTTTGCAGATGAGAGCTTTGATGTGATCATTTCCAGGAATCTGACCTGGAATCTGCCACAGCCGGAAGCTGCCTACAAGGAATGGCTCAGGGTACTGAAAAAGGGTGGAAAGCTGCTTAATTTTGACGCAAACTGGTACGGTTATCTTTATGATGAGGAGAAGCGTGAGGCTTACGAAAATGATCGCAAAAATGTGGAAAAAGTAAGTCTGGATGACCATTATCTGTGCACGGATATTGACCGTATGGAGAAGATCGCCTTGCAGGTTCCCCTTTCTGAGATAAAACGTCCAGAGTGGGACAGAAAGATTCTGGAAGGCCTGGGAGCAGGGAAAATTGAGATTAATGAGAATATCTGGCAGCAGGTGTGGAGTGAGGAAGAGAAGCTGAATTATGGGTCTACACCGATGTTTATGGTGGAGGTTACGAAGTAAACTGTATGAAATAGTACAACTGTATATAGACTTGAAAAAATAGAAAAGGTACGAATAATAATGAACGATATTATAAATATAGGTGGTTTAAGTGCCGCCCCGGGACAGCGTGTTCACGGTTATATCACTATAGGAAATGGTGAATTTTCCCTTCCGGCAACGATTATCAGAGGCGAAAAAGAGGGCAAAACTGTGCTGGTCACAGCTGGTATCCATGCAGGTGAATATGTGGGAATCCAGAGTGCGGTAGAGCTGGGAAGAGACTTGAAAATTGAGAAGCTGGCAGGCACAGTGATTATCGTTAAGGTGGTGGCAAAAGAGGAATTTGAGCAGCGTCACGGTTCTCTTTGCAGGGAAACAGAAGAGAACCTGAACCGTGTTTTTCCTGGAAAAAAAGAGGGTACAAAGTACGAAAAACTGGCTTATGCAGTAGTGGAAGAGCTGCAGAAAAAAGTGGATTATTACATAGATCTGCATAGTGGAGATGACTATGAAAAGCTGACTCCTTATGTGTATTATGCAGGAAAAGCAGAACCGGAGGTTACAAAAATTTCCCGTCAGATGGCGGAGCAGGTGGATGTACCATATATGGTGAAATCAGAGGTGGCATCTGGAGGAAGTTATAATTATGCGTCATCCATTGGGATTCCGTCTGTACTTCTGGAGAGAGGTCAGATGGGTGGTTGGGATACAGAAGAAGTGCGCTCCATGAAAAGGGATGTGCGTAGCATTCTCCGGTTCCTGGGAATCTATGATGGACATAGAAGTATAAGAAAATACTATCCGTTAAATGTGACAGACGTACAGTATCAGTCCGCTTCCTATACAGGTTTATGGTATCCTCAGAAAAAAGCAGGAGACCTGTTTACAGAAGGGGAAATTCTTGGTTATGTAAAGGACTACGAGGGTCGTATTCTGGAAACCTGTACCTCTTATGGGGATGGTGTAATCCTTTATCAGACAGGATCCCTGCAGGTATTAAAGGACGGGCCGATGGTGGCTTACGGCCGGATCAGTTACGAGGAAGATGACCGGAAAGAGAAAATTGCAGCATACTGGACAAAGAGAAGTGACAGCTTCCTGGAGCAAAGAAGGGCGGAACTTCATAGTCCGCTGGCAGAGCGGTGGCTTGCGGAAATATGGAAATATCTTCCTGAAAAAGAGGCGAAGGATAAGCTTAAAATCCTGGATGTAGGGTGTGGAACCGGCTTTTTTACCATTCTTCTTGCAAAACAGGGACATGAAGTGATCGGTACAGATCTTACTCCGGATATGATCACAAATTCCCGGATTCTTGCAAAAGAAGAAGGGGTAAAATGCGATTTCCAGGTTATGGATGCAGAGTATTTAAGTTTTCCAGATGGAAGTTTTGATGTGGTAATTTCCCGGAATCTGACCTGGACATTGCCAGAGGCTGCGCAGGCTTATAAGGAGTGGTCAAGAGTGTTGAAACCAGGTGGACTTCTGCTGAATTTTGATGCCAATTATGGTGCTGTCAATTTCGCAGAAACCTCTGATCTGCCGGAAAATCATGCCCATAATCAGCTTGGAAATGCACTTATGCAGGAGTGCGAAGACATTAAGCGTCAGCTGCCAATCAGCTCTTATATCCGTCCTGCATGGGATGTGGAAGAGCTTGGAAAGGTGGGAATGGAACGGTTTTCACTTGATCTGGGGGTAAGCCAGAGAGTATATAAAGAGAAGGATGAATTTTATAATCCAACACCGCTGTTTACTATTGCGGCGTATAAAGCGGATTAAAGAAATATGATACCATTGAACCAGATTCTGATGAGGTAGTCAGTGTTTTACATATATACAAAAAGAAGCAGAGGACAAGGCTGTTTTTGCATGTCTTCTGCTTCTTTTCTGGAAAATATTTTCTTTTAGATTACAAAATCCGAATTGGTCATATGTAAAAATGCCATTGTTTTCTCGCTTTTGGGATGGGAGAAGAACTCTTTGGATGGGCCTTCTTCTACGATAACGCCGTCCTCCATGTATACCACCCAGTTGGCTACCTTCCGGGCGAAGTCCATTTCGTGGGTAACTACAACCATGGTAGTTCCTTCATCTGCAAGCTTGCGCATAACGTCCAGAACTTCACCGGTAAGTCTTGGGTCAAGAGCTGAAGTTGGCTCATCGAACAGGACAACTTCAGGGTTGTAAGCAATGGCTCTGGCAATGGCTACACGCTGCTGCTGGCCGCCGGAAAGCTGATCCGGATAGAAGCCTGCCCGGTCTGCCATGCCTACCTTTTCCAGCATGGACATTGCTTTTTTCTTTGCCTCTTCTGGGGAAATCTTGCGGGCAACGGTAAGTCCTTCCAGAACATTATCGAGAGCCGTTTTGTTGCGGAAAAGGTTGTATCCCTGGAAAACAAAACCCATTTTCATTCGCAGCTGACGGATTTCTTTCTTGGTGACAGCTGTGATATCCTTATGGAAATCATCAAAGGTAATTTCTCCTTTATCTGCCTGTTCCAGAAAGCTGATACAGCGCAGAAGAGTGGTTTTTCCGGAACCGCTGTTTCCAAGAACAGCGATAACAGAACCTTTTTCCACTTTGAAATCAACGCCCTTTAACACTTCGTTTGGTCCGAATTTTTTATGGATATTTTTAACTTCCAGCATACTTTTTTCTCACATTCTATTTAATAAAATTTAAAATAATAGTAACTGTTCAGAGCCAACCTTCAAAATGCTTCGCATTTTGAAGGTGTGGCGTATCCGCCAAATGGAATTTTGTACAAAAGTGTTCGTTCATGCAAGCATGACTCACACTTTTGTACGAAATTCCGCTTGGCTCTGAACTGTTACAAATAATGATTTCAGATATCTGAAAATGTTAATCCTGTTATAGAAAGAACAATATTACGGCTCGACTTTCAAAATATCGTTGAAATAGTTATTAGCAACCATCAACACACCCATAGCTGTGATAACGACAATCTGCTCTTCTGTAAATTCCTCTTTCAGCTTTGTATAAATCTCATCCGGAATATTTTTAGGATCTTTTGCAAGAGCACGGCCAAAGGCAATCAGAAGTTCTTCTTTCTCTGTAAACTCAAAAGTATCAAAGTCGATTCCGTTCTCTTTCAGAAGCTTATGGAAATAGGTGCTGCACACCAGGCACTCATTTTCTTCGGAAATGGCGTATTCGAAGAAGTCACCGGCTCTTTTCCCGATCAGTCTCTGGAGCTCGCGGTCAAGGGTGTAAGAGCTGTCCTCGATTGCTTTGAATGCTTCGATATTGTGAAGAAGGGTAAGCTTCTCGTTGGAGAGCTTGTATCCCTGTGCAAGATGATCCTCGATTACTTTTTTCTCTTTTTCTCCGGCTGTTTCCAGATTGATTTTTGAAATATAAGACATGATTATTCTCCTTTCACTGATACCGGTGTATTCCATATCAGCTTTTTCTCAAAGTAGTTTTGTATCCATGTTAAAACGGTACAAATCATCAGATAGATGACAGCTGCTTCGCAGTACAGTGCAAATGGTTCATAGGTTCTTGCTGCAATCTGCTGGGCAGTGGTGAACAGTTCCACAACTGTGATGCTGGATGCCAGGGAAGTGTCCTTGGTCAGTCCGATCAGGGAATTGAACAGTGGTGGAAAAGCAATGCGGAATGCCTGTGGCATTACAATCCGGGTCATAGTCTGACGGTAGTTCAGTCCAATCATGTAAGCGGCTTCTGTCTGGCCTTCTGGTACGGCCTGTATTGCAGAACGGAAAATCTCAGCATTGTAAGCACCAAGGTTTAACGCGAATGCAATGACTGCTGAAGGAAAGGCATCCAGGATGATGCCTACAGACGGCAGACCGAAGAAAATGATAAACAGCTGAACAATCAAAGGGGTTCCTCTGAATACCCATATGTAAAAACGTGCAAACTGTTTCAGTCCCTTTACATTAGCAATTTGTACCAAGGCAAGAAATAGAGCTATGATACAGCCAAATACAAAGGATAATAAGGTAAGCGGGATTGTAACTTTAATTCCGGGAATGAGAATTCTGGTGAAAGAAGATACCAGGATTCCTGCTAAACGTTCACTCATAATTGTTTCCTTTTACTTTCGGTTATTTGTAACTATTTTGCATCAGATGTTTTGCAAATTGGTTTTGAATGGTTACGGTTATTTAAGTTATTTCAGATCAAAGATCCTCTCATAGAGGATGTCCCCTGAACAGGCAACTGCCATTCCGGCGAGAACAGCAATCTGCTCATCGTTGAAATTTTTATGAAGAGCAACTCGCACTGTTTCCGGGATCTGTCCGTTATTTTGGACAACGGCTGTGGCAAAGTCGATCACGGCCTGATCTTTTTCATCGTAATCTGGTTTGTCCGGGTTAATGCCCTGGTCGGTCAGACATTTGGTATAGTATTCGGTACAAATGGAGGAGTGGCTTAAGGCTGCAATGGTATATTCCAAAAGGTCACCGTAGCGCTTGCCAACCAGCTTTTGAACTTCGGCATCCATTCGCCAGGCACTTTCCTCTACTGTGTCATAGACAATATAATTCTTCAGCTGCCAGGCAATTTTACGGGAACGAGTCAGATTCTCACGACCGTTTTTATCCAGATATTCTTTGACTGCACTGGGGGCTGTTTCATAAGTAACTGGTTCAATCCAGGACATTTTATTTCCTCCTGAGTTTGATTGGGGATATATTAGATTAAATTGGAGAGGTGTTACGGGCATGTAACTTCTCCTTGTAGTAACTGTGGATATGCTACGAAATGGTAACATATCCACACTGTAAATTTTGTGAGGGTTTTGGGTAAATTAAGTAATGCTAACGATTGGCATTGGTTTTGCCAGTATTTTAGTTCGCGTCTGCATTTTCTTCTGTAGTATCTGCCGCTGAATCCTCTGCGCTGTCTGCAGAAGCGGCATCAGTGGAGTCTGCATCAGCTGTTTCATCCTGTGGCTGAGTAAAGTCTGTACCGAAATAATCCTCAGAGAGCTTGCTTAAGGTGCCGTCTTCTTTCAGCTCGTCGATTGCCTTCTGAACTGCGTCATATAAAGCGGTTTCACCTTTCTTGATCGGTACTGCATAGGTATCTACTACATCTGGAATCACAAATGCGACTTTCAGATTTGCATCCGGGTGCTGCTGAAGATACTCGTTAAATACAACTGAGTTAAAGGTTGTAAAATCTGCACGGCCAGATTCAATCAGGGATACTGCCTCGTCTGCTGTGCTGATCTGTACCAGGGAAGCACCTGCGTCTTCCAGGATGTCAAGGTAAGCGGTTGTTGCTGTGTTTGCAACTTTTTTGCCATCAAGGGAAGCCATATCTACGATATCGTCGTTATCTTTGGCAACAACGATCTGCTGTGTAATGTAGAAGTATGGTCCTGCGAAATCGTATTTCTCTTTACGCTCATCGGTGATACTTACTGCATTGATAACTGTGTCGAGACGTCCGCTGTCGATTCCGGCAAGAAGGGAATCCCAGTCAGATTCTGTGAAATCTGCTTCTACGCCAAGTTTGTCTGCGATTGCCTTTGCAACTTCTACATCAAATCCGGTAAGATCGCCGTTATCATCATGATAGGTATATGGAGGATAGGTTCCTTCCACACCGACTTTCAGCTTTCCGGATTCCTGAATCTGGGAAAGTTCATCATCAGCTGCGTAAGCCATACTGCATGTTGCCAGAACTCCTGTTAATACTGCTGCAATTCCTAAGGTTAAGATGCTCTTTCTCATAATTGTTTCCTCCTCGTATTTGTTCTCTAGTTATGCACTAGGTTTAATATGTTTAGAATGGTAACATAGAAAAGTGTGGTTGTCAATTACAGAATGGGAATAACAGGCTATAGGGAATGCCTATAACGCACTGTGACTGCTTGTGTTTTATATATTACAAAAATCCATAGCTTGACTAAATAGGAAGATATGGTAAAGTGGAAGAAAGATGATGTGAGAAAGGGAAGGATATGCTGGATTTAAAACAATTAAACTACTTTATTACATGTGCAGAAACTGGTTCTATCAGCGAAGCTGCGAAGCTTCTCTATACGACACAGCCCAGTGTGAGTAAGGCAATCAAAGCGCTGGAAAACGATATGGGGACAGTGCTGTTCGACCGGATGCCCCGGGGAATCACGCTTACGGCAAAGGGCCGTGAGGCATACCGTTATGCGTGCAGAATTGTGAATGATTCCAGAATGCTGGAGAAAATGAGCAGGAAAAATATGGCAAGATATCTGCGTATCTCATTGAATCCAAGTTCCTGGTTTACCAATCAGTTTGTGGAATTTTATAAGGATAATTATGAAAAAGACTATCATTTTGAGATTTACACCGCAGGTGTGCGCACAGTGATGGAACGAGTCCGGGATTATCTGTCTGATATTGGCTTTGTGTATGTGATGGAGCAGCAGATTAAGGAATTTCAGTATGAATTATCGAAGAACCGTCTGTCTTTTTATACGATGCAGGAAAGTACGGCGACTTTTTATCCGGGAAGACGAAACAAGCTGTACCAGACGGGACAAGTTAACCAGCAAGGACAAGCAGAGCAGCAAGGACAGGCAGATCAGCCAGGCCAGGAGATACCCATGGAGAAAAAGACAGATCTGCAAAAGCCTGACCAGAAATGGAAAGTTAGTATGGACGAGATGAAGCAGCTGCGTTTTATTCAGAACTACAGGGATGAATTCCTGGAATTAGGTGACAGGGAGAAGCGTGGTGTGTTCAGCTGGGAGGAGCTGGATGTTGCGGTCATTACAAACAGCGACTATATTATGGAAAAAATGCTTCGGGAAACGGATCTTTCCAATATAAGTGGAAGCTATCTTTCTGATGATAAGAAAGCTGCAAACAAAGGAATCCCGCTGGAATTTAAGAAAAACAAGATTTATTTCGGATATATCAGAAGAAAAAACGATGAGCAAAATGAGATGATAGATGAGCTTCTGGAATTTTTGGATGAGAAGCTGAAGCAGGATAAATTAAAGGATACGGAAGATAAGTGATATTCCCAAAATAGAAAAAAACATGCGAAATAGGAATGGCTTATAACCCCCTGGGTGGGTTGTAGGCTTTTTTTATTTCTGTTAAACTGATAAAAGCTTACAGGTAAGCCAGATGCCACGGAGTACATTATTGCTATTGGCATTGGTATCATATGATTTTTTTGTTTATGACACCTGCGCAGGCAGGTGATTTTTTTGGAGAATATATGAAAAAATACGTAATCAAACGTCTGCTTCAGTTGATTCCCATTTTGTTTGCCATTACATTTTTGTCCTATGGCATGATGAGAATTGCCGGAAGCGATGTTGTCACACAAAAGATGGAAAACACAGGAGGAGTGGTTTCAGAAGCCACACTGGATGCGGCAAGGGAGCAGCTGGGGCTTGATAAACCTTTTTTAACCCAGTATTTTGTATGGCTTGGAAAGCTGCTTCATGGAGACATGGGAAACAGCTATGTATCCGGTTTTTCAGTTTTTGATACATTCTTGTCAAAACTTCCGGCTACATTGCTTCTGACTGTGACGTCCATACTGCTTACGATCCTGATATCCATACCTTTGGGGATTTTGTCAGCAGTGAAGCAGAATTCGGTGATCGATTATGTGATCCGTTTTTGCAGCTTTATTGGAAACAGTCTGCCGAATTTCTTTGTTTCTCTTTTATTAATGTATTTTCTGGCTATCCGCCTGAGAATCTATCCTGTCATAGCCAAGGATGTAAGCCTGAAAAGCGTGGCTATGCCAGCCATTACCCTGGCAATCGCCATGTCAGCGAAATATCTGCGGCAGGTCCGGGCAACTGTGCTGGATGAACTTGGCAAGGATTATGTTGCTGGTGCAAAAGCGCGGGGAATCCGGTTTTCCGTTACCTTATGGAAAAGCATCATGAAGGCTTCCATGGTTACGATCATTACCCTGCTGATGTTGTCTGTAGGAAATCTTCTTGGTGGAACGGCTATTGTGGAGTCCATATTTATGTGGGACGGAGTTGGAAAAATGGCAGTAGATGCTATTTCCATGCGTGATTATCCGATCATCCAGGCATATGTGATGTGGATGGCAATCATCTATGTAGTCGTGAATCTGCTCACGGATCTGTCCTACCGGTTCCTGGATCCGAGAATCCGTCTGGGAGGTGTGAAACAGTGAGTGAGGAAAAAAATAAAAAAGTAACCGTGCGTGTCCAGAAGCTAAAAAAAAGTCATATGAAACAAAAACTGATCTTCTTTCTGATACTGGCGACCGGGCTGGTAGTGCTTGCTGTTTTTTCAGACCGTCTGTGTCCCTATGATCCCTACGAACAGGATCTTTCCAGTGCGCTGCAGGCACCAAGCCTTGCGCACCCTATGGGAACGGATACATATGGAAGGGATATGCTGTCCAGAGTGATCAGTGGAGCGCGAGCCAGTATTTTTTCCACATTTATTCTGGTTGCAGTGATCTCTGTTTTCGGAACGTTGGTAGGCGTATGCTGTGGCTATTATGGTGGATTCCTGGATGGAATCATGATGAGAATTTCGGATATCTGCCTTGCATTTCCAGGGCTGGTGTTTGCTATGGCAATTGCTGCCATTCTTGGAGGTGGTATTCAGAATGCGATCATTGCACTGGCAGTGATCAGCTGGCCGAAATATTCTCGGATTGCCAGAAGCCAGACACTGGCTTTGAAAAATGAGCCCTATATCCATGCTGCTATACTTTCCGGTGACAGTTCAGTCCAGATCATGTGTCGGCATGTATTTCCAAATATGCTAGGGCCTGTTCTTGTAACGGCAATGCTGGATATTGGAACGATGATGATGGAACTGGCCGGGCTTTCCTTTCTGGGGCTTGGGGCACAGATTCCAATGGCAGAATGGGGCAGCATGATGAGCAGTGGCAGAAGTATGATCCAGACTTATCCATGGGTGGTTTTATCACCAGGAATCGCAATTTTTATCTCTGTGGCTATTTTTAATCTGCTTGGTGATACAGTCCGGGATTACCTGGATCCGAAGAATAAATGTGTCAGGTAACCGAAGAAACGAAAAACCATTTTGCGGATACGTTACACCGACGAAATGCGAAGCGTTTTGGAGGTTGGCTTTGAAAGTTACAAAAAAATAATAAAGAGGAAAAAGGAGAAGGTAAGTGAAAACACGGAAAATTCTGACTGCCTTATTAACGCTGGGAGTAAGTGTCAGTTTAACGGCAATGCCTGCACTGGCAGAGGAAAAGAAAACATTTGTATTTGGAGATACTACCTTTAATGCCGAGAATGAGGAGGCTGATATCAATCCACAGAATACCTATGCCGGATGGGCGTGCATCCGCTATGGAGTAGGGGAGACACTGTTCCGCTATTCCGATACTATGGAGATTGAGCCATGGATCGCAAAGGAATACGAAAATGTGGATGAGCTGACCTGGAAGATCACACTGAATGATAATGTGGTATTTTCCAATGGACGTGCCTGTGATGGAGAGGCTGTAAAAGAGTGCCTGGAGTCTTTGGTTGCAAATCATGAGCGTGCAGCAGGAGATCTTTGTATTGACACTATTGAAACGGATGGGAATACAGTTACGATCAAGACCACAGAGCCGAAGCCTGCTCTGATCAATTATTTAAGTGATCCATATGGCTGCATCATTGATGTACAGGCTGGAATTACAGATAATGGAATTGTGATCGGCACAGGCCCATATGTGGCAACTGATCTGGTGACAGATGACCATCTTAATCTTGTGAAAAATGAAAATTACTGGAATGGGGATGTAAATGTGGATGAGATCACCGTACGGACTATTTCTGATGGGGACACACTGGCGTTTGCACTTCAGGCTGGTGAGATCAATGCTGCTTATGGAATGGCGTATGCAAGCTATCCTTTATTTGAAAATGATGATTATACATTTTCCAGTACAGCAACAAGCCGTGCTTTCTACGCGTGGATGAACTTTGAAAGCCCGGTAACCTCTGATCCGGCAGTACGTAAGGCAATTGCCATGGGAATCGATAAAGAAAGTTTCGTATCGGTACTGCTGAACGGATATGGGTATCCGGCAGTCGGTGCATTCCCGGATACTTTTTCCTTTGGCGGACAGAATGTGGATACCCAGAGCTATGATCCAGATGGCGCCAAGGCAGTTCTGGAGGAAGCGGGATGGGTTGATTCCGATGGTGACGGAATCCGGGAGAAAGACGGTCAGAAGCTTGTGATTCGCTGGCTTACCTATCCAAGCCGTCAGGAACTTCCCCTTCTTGCAGAATCTGCACAGGCAACCTTAAAGGATATCGGTATGGATGTTCAGGTAAATTGTACATCCGATAACAATACGATCCGTAAAGATCCTACTTTATGGGATGTATATGCAAGTGCGATGGTAACAGCGCCTACAGGGGATCCACAGTATTTCTTCACCTCCTGTGCATTAGATGCATCTGTTTCCAATAATGGTCATTATCACAGCGATAAGCTGGAGGAACTGGCAAAAGAGATGGAAAATGAATTTGATACAGAGAAGCGTGCAGAACTGGGAATTCAGATGCAGCAGACTATTTTGGATGACAATGCGTATGTATTTTGTTCCCATCTGAGAATGAGTATGATCATGCAGTCAAATGTAACCGGACTGGTGGCTCATCCATGTGATTACTATGAATTGACTGCCGATCTGGATATAAATTAAACAGAAGGAGAAGCTGTATGCCTGAAGATAAAAATTACAAAATGGATGAAAACAAAATACTGACCTATGAATCTGTGGAAATATCATTTTCGGGGAAAGCAGTGGTCCATGATGTGAATTTCTCTTTACAGCCAGGCGAGATCCTGGGTCTTGTGGGAGAGTCAGGCAGTGGAAAAAGTACTCTGATCAAAGCCGCAATGGGATTACTTGGTGCAGATGGACTTGTGACAAGAGGTGATATCTGTTATAAAGGGCAGAATATTCTGGACATTCCGGAAAAGGAAAAAAGAAAGCTTAGGGGGGCGCAGCTTGGAATGATCTTCCAGGATGCCGGAGCTTCTCTTTGTCCGATACGTACCATTGGGGAACAGATTTATGAGAGCATGCGGGCACATGAAAAAGTAACACGGAGCCAGGCAAAAGGCCGGGCAATGGAATTGTTTGAAAAGCTGGATTTTAAGGATTGCCAGAGGGTGTGGGAAAGTTATCCCTTTGAATTATCCGGAGGAATGAATCAGAGAGCCGGAATAGCCATTGCCATGCTGATGAATCCCCCTGTATTGTTTGCGGATGAGCCTACCAGTGCCCTGGATGTATCAGTTCAGAGACAGGTAGTTGCACAGATGCTTCATTTAAGAGAATTGTTCGGAACTGCGATTGTGATCGTAACCCATGATATTGGTGTGGTCAGTGCCATGGCGGACACGGTGTTGGTTCTAAAGGATGGGAAAGAGATGGAATACGGCCCGGCAAAAGAGGTGCTTGAAAATCCACAGAATCCTTACACAAAGAAATTATTATCAGCAGTACCAAAGTTACGGAGGCAGGCGAAAGAATGAGTGTACTTTTGGAAGCAGAGCATTTGACAAAAGTTTTTCATGTAGGAAAAACTTCCTTAACTGCAGTGAACGATGTAAGTTTTTCCCTGCAGTCGGGGGAGGCTCTTGGAATTGTAGGGGAATCCGGTTCCGGAAAAAGTACGCTTGCCAAAATGCTTACCCGTCTGACTGATATAACTGCTGGTACCCTGAGATTTGAAGGAAAGGATATTACAAAGCTGAAAGGGCGGAAACTCCGGGAGATATATGGAAATATCCAGATGGTTTTCCAGAATCCTGTCGGTTCCTTTGATCCAAGAAGAACATTAGGGGACGGAATTGGAGAGAGTCTTCGCAATCAGGGGTTGAAAAAAGCAGATGTGGAGAAAAAAGTTACGGAGCTGTTGGAGCAATGCGGGCTGGATGCAGGATTTGCAAAGCGCTATCCTCATGAGGTAAGTGGGGGACAGTGTCAGAGAGCGGCAATCGCCAGGGCACTGGCGGTACAGCCAAAGCTGCTGATCTGTGATGAAGCCACCAGTGCTCTGGATGTGACGATTCAGAAGCAGATCATGGAACTTCTGGAAGAATTAAAAGAAAAGCATGGCTTCTCTTTCATTTTTATCTGTCATAATCTGGCACTGGTGCAGATGTTCTGTGACAAAGTGCTGGTTCTTTATGAAGGTCAGGTAGTGGAACACGGAATACCGGATGACATTATCAATGAGCCCAAAGAGGCGTACACCAGGAAGCTGGTGGATGCAGTTTTTTAACTGTGTCCACTGGCTTTTTTGTATACAAACACGTTCTGGGAAAGCATTAAATGAGGTATTCCATAAAATGAAAGTTTTATGCAAAATAGGAATGGCAGCACATCCCCTGTGGGGGCTTGTGACAGCTTGTATATCTGTTAAAATAGTCTTGTAGCAAGGCAGAGAAAATGCCACAATGCCAACTCTTATACATAGTTGCATGTAAGACCTCCACTGGAGCCTTTTTCAAACACGCTCTAAAATTACATGTAAGATTTTCCCTGAAAAACAGTTGTAAGCCTGTAACTTATAACTGCTTTTCTTTTGTAGAAAAGTTATGGAGCGTATAAGGTGTTTGCTGCCTGCCCGGGTATGGGCGAAAATAAAAGGAGAAGGAGAAAAGGATGAAAAACAGGAGATTAATGGGTGTGTTACTGGCAGGAGTAATGGCTGCAACTTTGCCAACAGCAGTATTTGCAGAAGAAAGTAATGAAACACTGGTGTATGGAAGCGGAGATTATACCAGAATCAATCCGGCAATGGATGAGCATGGGGAAATCAATATACTGATTTTTAACGGACTGACTGCCCACGACGGGGAGAACCAGGTGGTTCCTGGACTGGCCAAGAGCTGGGATTATGATGAAGAGACCTATACATATACGTTCCATCTTGCAGAGGATGTGAAATGGCATGATGGAGAACCATTTACAGCAGAGGATGTGAAGTTTACCATTGAGGCGATCATGAATCCGGAAAACGGTTCTGAAAATGCGCCAAATTATGAGGAGGTAGAGGAAATTACAGTTGTGGATGAACATACGGTTTCTTTTAAGCTGGATGCGCCCAATGTAGCATTTCTTGACTATATGACGATGGCTGTTCTTCCGAAGCACCTTCTGGAGGGCGAAGATATGCAGACTTCTGATTTCTTCTGTAATCCTGTAGGTACAGGTCCTTATAAGCTGGAGAGCTGGGATGAAGGACAGGCAATCACGCTGGTAAAGAATGAAGATTATTTTAAAGGTGCGCCGAATATTGATACGGTTGTATTTAAGATCGTACCGGATGATAATGCAAAAGCATTGCAGCTGAAATCCGGTGAGCTGGATCTGGCGCTTCTGACACCTAAGGATGCAGCTTCATTTGCAGGTGAGGAAGCATATACCTGTTATGATATGAAAACCTCAGATTACCGTGGAATCCTGTTCAATTTCTGGAATGAATACTGGCAGAAAAACAGAGATCTTATTCCGGCAGTCTGCTACGGAATCGACAGACAGGCAATCATTGATGCGGTGCTTCTGGGACAGGGGATGACTGCATATGGTCCTCTTCAGAGAAATATTTATAACAATGAGGAGGTGGAGCATTACGATTATGATCCTCAAAAGGCAAAAGCAGTCCTGGAAGAAGCTGGATGTGAAATGGGGGACGACGGCTTCTATTACCGTGATGGAGAAAAGGTAGGCTTTGTTATCAGTGTGGGAGCCGGAGATCAGGTGCGTGTGGATATTGCCCAGATTGCAGCACAGCAGCTGCAGCAGATCGGCATGGACGTTACTGTTGAAATTCCCGCACAGGTTGACTGGGGCGGACAGATGGCATATCTGATCGGATGGGGAAGCCCATTTGATGCAGATGACCACACCTACAAAGTATTTGGCACAGATAAAGGTGCAAATTATTCCGGATATTCCAATGAACTGGTGGATAAATATCTGACAGAAGCGCGTCAGTCTGATGATCCGGAAGTCCGTGCAGAGGCATACGATAAATTCCAGGAAGAACTGGCAAAGGATCCGGCATATGCATTTATCTGCTATATTGATGCCAATTACGTGGCAGATGCAGATATTCAGGGAATCGATCCGGATACTGTTATGGGACACCATGGTGTGGGTATTTTCTGGAATGTGGCAGATTGGACGATTACAGAACAGGCTGATCAGTGAAATGGAGAAATTACTGGAAGTCAGAAACCTGTCTGTATCCTTTGAAAGCACCAAAGGAGAGGTACAGGCAGTCAGAAATGTGTCTTTTTCCCTGGACAAAGGAGAAGTGCTGGCAATCGTGGGAGAATCCGGATGCGGAAAAAGTGTTTTATGCAAAAGCATTATGAAGCTGCTTCCCAAAAGCGCAAGGATAAAAGCGGGAACGATTCTGGTCAACGGAATGGACATTACAGACTACAGGGAACGGGACATGCAGAGAATCAGAGGCAAGGTCTTTTCCATGATCTTTCAGGATCCAATGACATCTTTGAATCCAACTATAAAAATTGGTGAGCAGATCGCTGAGGCGATTCTGCTCCATGACAAAAGAAAAACAAAAGAGCAGGTTTATAAAAAGGTAATAGAACTGATGGAACTGGTTGGAATCCAGCAGGCAAAGGAAAGGTATCATTCGTATCCTTATAATTTCTCAGGTGGAATGAGACAGAGAAGTGTGATGGCAATCGCACTGGCAGCAGATCCCAAAATCCTTCTGGCAGATGAGCCGACTACGGCTCTGGATGTGACGATTCAGGCCCAGATATTGGATCTCCTCAGGGAAATACAGGAAAAAATGGGAACAGCCACGATTCTGGTGTCCCATGATCTGGGGGTGGTAGCCAGGGCTGCAGACCGGGTGGCGGTCATGTATGCCGGGAAAATCGTAGAAATCGGAACAGCAGAAGAAATCTATTATGATCCCAGACATCCATATACCTGGGGGCTTATGAAGTCCTTGCCTTATTTTTCAAAAGGAAAAGAGACTCTTTATACAATTCCGGGAATGCCGCCGTCTCTGCTTGACCCGCCGAAAGGAGATGCCTATGCCTGCAGAAATGAATATGCACTTGGAATTGACTATGAAGAGATGCCACCAATGTTCCGGATTACAGATACCCACTATGCGGCTACCTGGCTTCTGGATGAACGGGCACCTGGGATCATTCCGCCTGTAGGAGGAAAAATGCATTGAACAGGGAAGTCTTAGTGGATGTGAAACATCTGACCCACCAGTTTCATCTGACCAAAAAGCTGGTGATCTCTGCACTGGATGATGTTTCCTTTCAGATTTATAAAGGTGAAGTTTTCGGACTGGTAGGAGAATCCGGTTCTGGGAAATCGACAGCTGCCAGATGTCTTATGAATATTTATCAGCCGTCTGCAGGGGAAATCTGTTATGACGGAATCAATATCTGCGACAAAAAACAATTCAGAAAAAACAAAAAAATACTTCAGGCGAAAAGGCAGATGGTATTTCAGGATTCAGCATCCAGCCTGAATCCCAGAATGAAGGTGGCAGATATTATTCAGGAGCCTATGAAAATCAATCATGTTGTTCCGCCAAGAGGCAGTATCAGTAAAGAGGCAGAGTTCCAGATGGAATATGTAGGTCTGGACAGAAGCTTTCTGGAGCGTTATCCTTCAGAGCTGTCAGGTGGACAGAGACAGAGAGTAGCAATCGCCAGGGCTCTTAGCATGGAACCGGAATTTCTGGTAGCAGATGAGCCGGTTGCATCCCTTGATGTATCAATTCAGGCCCAGGTGATCAATCTTTTCAGACATTTGCAGAAAGAGCATGGATTTACCTTTTTGTTTATTGCCCATGATCTTGCCATGGTAGAGTATCTATGTGACAGGGTCGGGGTGATGTATCACGGACAATTAGTGGAGATCGGTCCGGCAAAGGAGGTATTTTCTAATCCAGGACACGGATATACCAAAACACTTTTATCTGCAATTCCAATCCCGGATCCCATAAGGGAAAGAAAACGAAAGATACAGATATACGAAGAAAACGACTGGACAGCAGGAGAAATGCAGGAGATTTCTCCTGGACATTATGTTCTGGAAAAGAAAGGAGGAAACCAAAATGCCGAAGCGTAACCGTCTGTGGTATTACGGAAAGAAAATTCTTGCTTTTTTGTTCAGTGTTCTGGTTCTGGCAGTTGTGGTATTTTATGTGGCACGTCTTGCCCCGGGAGATCCATTGGTGTCCTATTACGGGGACCGGACGGAGAAAATGAGTCCTGCAGAGCGGGAATGGGCAATGGAAAAGCTGGGACTGAATGAGCCTATCTATGTACAATATATAAAATGGATCAAAAATGCAGTTCAGGGTGATTTTGGAATTTCGTTCAAGTACAAACAGGATGTTCTGGAGGTGATCCAGGGAAGAATCGTAAATACCCTGCTTCTTGGCGGAATTGGATTTCTGTTTATTTTCGCTGGCTCATTGTTGCTTGGTATATTTTGTGCATGGCAGGAAGAACGGTGGATAGACCGGATCCTGTGCAGGATCGGAACCATCTCAAGCTGCATTCCGGAATTCTGGCTGTCACTTGTACTGATCCTGATCTTTGCAGTGACTTTACGGGTTTTGCCAAGCAGTGGTGCTTATTCCACTGGAAAGGCGAAGGATATAGGGGACAGAACCATACATCTTATTTTACCTCTTACAGTTGTGATACTGGAACATCTCTGGTATTACGCTTATATGATACGCAACAAGCTTCTGGAAGAGGTGCGGGCAGAGTATGTGCTTCTGGCAAAGTCCAAGGGATTGGGGAAAAGGGATATTCTTTTGAAACACTGTCTGAGAAATGTGATGCCTGCATATCTTAGCATTATGGCGATTGCGGTTCCACATGTGCTTGGGGGTACCTTCGTAGTGGAAAGTGTATTTTCTTATCCGGGAATCGGGGCATTGTCTTATGAAAGTACCAGATATCACGATTACAATCTCCTCATGCTTTTATGTATAATATCTGGTATTTTTGTGATTTTCTGCAATATGCTGAGCCAGATTATCAATGAACATATTGATCCCAGGATAAAGGCAAATGAAGTGACGGAGATGTCGGAGGTAAAAAAGTATGACGGGGACATCTTTTGAAATTGTAGGTGCGCATGAAACAGATTGTGGAAAAGCTGCTGTAAAAAAGAAGTGGTAGCAGGGAAAACCACTTCTGTCAATGATTGTTCTTCTGGTGATCTTTTCCGGCTGCATATGTGCTGAAATTGTGATGACAAAAGACCCTGTTTATATGGATCTGCTCAATTATAATAAGGCACCTGGACGGGAGTTTTTGTTTGGAACAGACACGATGGGACGGGATATTTTTTCCATGATCTGGTATGGAGGAAGAATTTCTTTGCTGATCGGAATTTTATCTACGGTTATTTCTGTCTTTATTGCTGTCGTGATAGGTTCTTTCAGTGGAATATCCCCACAATGGCTGGATAATCTGATCATGCGTTTTACGGAGATTTTTCTAAGTATTCCCTCCCTGCTGCTGGTGGTTTTGCTGCAGGCGATTCTTGGAAAAGCGAATATACTGAGTCTGTCTGTTGTGATCGGACTGACCAGCTGGACAAGTATTGCCAAAGTAATCCGTACGGAAGTACGGCAGATCAAAAGCAGTGAGTATGTCCTCGCATCCAGATGTATGGGTGGGGGATTTTTCCATATACTCTGGCGCCATCTGGCACCGAATTTCGTTTCCTCGATCATGTTCATGGTGGTGATGAATGTAAGAAGTGCGATCATTTCAGAATCTACGCTCAGTTTTATGGGAATAGGTCTGCCAGTGGAGGTAATCTCCTGGGGAAGTATGCTGTCTCTGTCGGAAAAGGCTTTGATGACAAACTCCTGGTGGATTATTGTGATCCCAGGCGCGTTTCTGATCGTGACCTTATTGTGTCTGACTGAGATTGGAAATTATATGCGGAAAAATGTGAATCGGAAAGAAAGTAATCTATGATTCCGGGGAAATTAAAGAACAATAATTTCAGTGAAAATATCAGATATAAGTGGCGAACCCAATCTATTTATAAACCCGGGTGAACCAAAAATCAAGAAGTAAATTCCACAAAAAAACATCACGAAAAAAAATATGTTTGGTTAATCATAATTGAAACAGGTGGCTATAATAAGGGACGTAAAAAGAAAAAAGAAGTACTTAACAAAACCTCTTTGTTGAAGGCTGCTAAGCGTTTCAGAATTTTGGAGGAAAAGATAAATGAATACTTTAAAAGCTGAAAAAAGAAGCATGGACGTCAAAGCAAAGAAATTAAGAAGAGAAGGATTTGTAACAGGTAACCTGTTCGGCAGAGAAATCGAAGGTTCCATTCCCCTTAAGTTCACCAAAAAAGAGATTGAAGTTCTGTTAAAGAACAACAACAAAGGAAGCCAGGTAATGCTGGAGCTGGATGGTAAGACCTACGATGCGCTGATCAAGGAAGTTGATTATAATCCCCTTGCACATACAGTAGAAGAGGTAGATTTCCAGGCACTGGTAAGCAATGAGATGGTTCATTCCACTGCTGAGATCATTCTGGAAAATGAAGAGAAGGTTATGTCCGGTGTTCTGCAGGATGAGTTGAAAGAAGTTGCATACAAAGCACTTCCGGCTGATCTGGTTGACAAGATTAAAGTGGATGTTGCAGGTATGAAGATTGGTGATACTCTCCGTGTGAAAGACCTTGAGATCGCTAAGAATAAAAATATCCATATTACAACCGATCTGGAAGCTGTTATCGCAACCGTTACTCCGGTACACAATGTAGTTCCGGAGACCGAGACTGAGGATGCTGAGGCTGCTGAAGAGAAATAAGCAGGTTTAATGCATAGGTTTTATTTTGAACCAAGTGTGGTGCCTGATTGAATATGTAGTGATGTAAGAAGCTGTTTGCTAAGAAATTGGCAGGCAGCTTCTTTTTATACTGTGATAACTAGAGCCGGGCCTGTTTTAGTGATAAAAGGATTTCACAAATTTCAGAAACTGCTTAACATGTGGCTTCAATATCCGGTTCTTGCTGTAGACGATATAAAAGGTCCGGGTTGCTTCTTCGTGGTTTAATGGGAACATCAGAATCTGATGGGTATCGGCAAGGTCCTTTGCGGAGCAGGCAGAAAGGATGGAGATGCCAAGGCCTCCGGCTACAGACTTACGGATTGCTTCCAGGTCATTCATGCGGGCAACAATGTGAAGGGAGGAATCTGGGATATTGTGTGCTTCCAGGTAACGGTCGATTTCTTTTTTGGTTCCGGAACCGGTTTCGCGCATAATAAAAGGTTCTTTGAGAAAGTCAGAAATATCCAGATTTCCGGAATTAGATTTCTGTTCATATTGAAGATAATGTTCATTCACAGGGGTGGCAATCACCAGTTTGTCTTTACAAAAGGGGATAAAAAAGCAGTCTGGCTCGTCAAAGGTATTTCCCACAAGAGCCATATCCACACTGCCATCCAGAACCCTTGAGATGGCACCGAGGCTGTCAGATTGCCAGGAGTGGAAATATACGTCTGGTACCTGGCTGTTAAAGTCACTTAAGATTCCGGGCAGCAGATAGGAAGAAGGAATGGTGGAAACTGCAAGATCGATGATCTTTTTGTTCTCTCCGGTAAATTCTGCGATGATATTGCTGCGCATGTTCAGCATATTGGAGGCACAGTCGTAAAGCTGAAGTCCCCGCTGGGTGATGGTCAGCTTCTTAGTGGTGCGGATCAATAAACGGGAGTTCAATTCCTGTTCCAGGGAATTGATGTGGGCGCTGATGGTGGGCTGAGTCAGATTCAGCTGCCTGGCTGCTTCGGAGAAGCTTTTATTTTCTACAACAGCCACAAAGGCTTCTAATTGTTTAAATTCCATAGAGGTATATACGCAGTAAAAACACTGGTTCCTTTCTCAAAGACTAGCTAAGTGTTGCTAATTTATATCTGAGTTTATAAATCCAAAATCTTCCTTAATCCCTGGAGGGCAAAATCCAGCTCACTTTTTGTATTTTCCGGCCCGAAGGAGAAACGAATGGTTCCGGCCGGGTAAGTGCCAAGTGTCTTGTGGGCATTGGGAGCGCAGTGGAGTCCGACTCTGGTCATAACGTCATATGCACTGTCCAGCTGCCATGCTACCTGGGACATGTCGATTTCTGGTGTCTGAATCGAAACCACCGCACTTCGGTCAGAAAGGTCTTTTTTCCCAACAATGCGAATGTGTCTGCCAGTATCGTCCAGCGCCTGCAGCTGTTCCAGAAAATAACTGGTAAGTGCCAATTCTTTTTTATATATCGTCTGCAAAGGCTGTGTTTTTAGAAACAAAAGTGCTTCATGGAGGCCATAAATTCCAGGCAGATTCGGGGTTCCGGGTTCAAACCTGTCCGGCAGGAAATCCGGAACCTCTTCTGTGTGGGAAATACTTCCGGTGCCGCCGGAAATCAGTGGTTCCATCTGCTCTGCAAGCTCCTGGGATACCAGGAAACCACCTGTACCTTGTGGCCCCCGAAGTCCCTTGTGTCCGGTAAAAGCCAGCGCGTCAATATGTGCTTCTTCCATATCAATAGGAAGAATTCCGGCTGTCTGGGCTGAGTCTACAATAAAATAAAGATGGTGCTTCTGGCAGATTTCACCTATTGCGGTAAGGGGCATTATAGTTCCACATACATTGGAAGCGTGGAGTGTGACAATGGCTTTGGTTTCAGGCTTTATCAGAGGTTCTATCTGTTCCAGGATCATAGAGCCATCTTCTTTGCATGGGATACGGTCAAAGCAGACTCCACGGGAGGCCAGCTGGACGACCGGGCGCATAACTGCATTGTGTTCCATGGCAGATACCAGGATGTGATCGCCGGGTTTCAGAAGTCCTTTTAATATAAAATTTAAGCTGGTAGTGATATTTGGTGTAAAAATTACATTTTTGCATTTGGAAAAGTGGAAAAGCTCTGCCAGCAGCTGGCGGGTTTCGTAGACCACTTCTTCAGCAGAATAAGCATCTGAGTAGCAGCCCCGGTTTATATTGGTTCCATTTTGGGTCAGGTAGTCCATCATAGCCTGGGCGACGCCTGGGGCTTTTGGAAAAGAGGTGCTGGCCTGGTCGAGGTAGATTCGGTTCATGGTGGATGGTCCTTTCGTCTGTGAAATATTGAAATTATAATAACATAATTTATAGAAAAAATCTATAGAACTATAAAAAAGTCCCATATAATCAATTAGAGTATTCTGAAAAAACATGCTAAAATAGAGAAAAGATTTGACATTTGTACAAGGAGGAAAGAGTATGAAAGAAACATTGTCAAAGAAAGAGACGCCTATGATCATTGGCGCGGGTATTATCATAGGAATCATTGCGGTAGCACTGGTTTATTTTGGAAATCCTGCAAACATGGGATTTTGTATCGCATGCTTTCTGCGTGATACCACTGGTGCACTGGGATTTCATTCCGCAGCAGCGGTACAGTACATACGTCCTGAGATCGTGGGCCTGGTTCTTGGTTCCTGTATTCTGGCACTGGCAACCAGGGAATTTAAGCCAAGAGGCGGTTCAGCCCCTGTTACCCGTTTCGTGATCGGAATGTTCGTTATGATCGGATGCCTGATGTTTCTTGGATGTCCGTTCCGTATGATTCTGCGTCTTGCCGGTGGTGACTTTAACGCGATTTTTGGTCTGATCGGATTTATTGTGGGAATTCTTGCCGGCGTATTTTTCCTGAAAAAAGGTTACACACTGAAACGCTCTTACAAGATGCAGCCCATTGAAGGTGGTATTTTCCCAGTTGTGGAAATCGGAATTCTGGTGCTTCTTATCGCGGCACCTGCATTTATTCATTTTACAGAAGCAGACGGCGGCCCTGGTGCAAAACATGCGGCAATCGCCATTTCCCTGATCGCAGGTCTTCTGGTTGGAGCACTGGCTCAGAGGACCCGTCTTTGCATGGTTGGCGGTATCCGTGATGTGGTTCTGTTTGGCGAGTGGAAGCTTTTACTTGGATTTGTTGCGATTCTGGTAAGTGCACTGATCGGAAATATAATCCTTGGCTATTTCAATCCTGGATTTGCAGGTCAGCCGATCGCACATACGGATGGTCTGTGGAATGCACTTGGAATGGCTCTTGCCGGATTTGGCTGTGTACTTCTGGGTGGCTGCCCGCTTCGTCAGCTGGTACTGGCAGGAGAGGGAAACACTGATTCTGCGATCACGGTATTCGGTCTGATGGCTGGCGCTGCTGTAGCACATAACTTTGGACTGGCTTCTTCAGGAGAAGGTCCGACAGCAAATGGTAAGATTGCAGTTGTGATCGGTTTTGTGGTATTGATCGTGATTGCTACAGTCAATTCCATGCGTAAGAGCGAAGCGTGAATCTAAGTTGAGAAATTCCGTGAAAGGAGATTGAGTATATGAAAACAATAGATGCAAGAGGGCTTTCCTGCCCGGAACCTGTGATCCGCACAAAAAATGCACTGGCATCCGGTGAAAAAGCATACACGATAATGGTAGATAATGTAACTGCAAAAGAAAACGTATCCCGTTTTGCAATCCACCAGGGTTATCAGGTGTCTGTAAAAGAGGACGGGGAAGACTTTGTTCTTACCCTGGAAAAATAATGGAAGAATATATTGCCACATTTTTTTCCCATTTTGGGGCCATGGCTTTTAAGAAAAAGTGTGACAAAGAAGGGTATCCGGCTGTGATCATGCCAGTGCCAAGGAATTTAAGCTCTTCCTGTGGAACCTGCGTAAAGTTTACAGGAATGGCAGAAACCGCAGAAAACTGGCATTCGGATGAACTGGAGCAGCTGGCAAAAATACTTGGAAACGGAAGGTTTCAGGTTATATGGCATAGTTAGAAAAGAAAGAGAACTAGTGATGGACTTTACTATCAGATTTTGGTATCAGTCCAGAGCAGTTCTCTTTTTTAATAATAAGTTCGGAAAGGTTTTGCATATCAAGGGAAAGTTTGATAGAATAATAAAAAGAAGAACGGAGCGAAGGGAGTGTGAGAAGATGCAAGAGAAACTAAAAAAACTGCCAGTTGGAGAAGATAATTTTCGAAGAGTCAGACAGCGGAACTGTTATTATGTGGATAAGACAGGTTTGATAGAGAAAATTATAAATAATGGCGGAAGTGTTAATCTTTTTACCAGACCAAGACGTTTCGGTAAGTCGTTAAATATGAGCATGCTCAGATATTTTTTCGAAATTGATTGTGATAAAAGTCTGTTCGATGGACTTTATATAAAAGAAAATACCGGGCTATGTGAAAAATATATGGGGAAATTTCCAGTTATTTTCATTAGTCTGAAAGGTGTTGAAGCCAGAACATATGAAGAAGCCAGGGATTTATTGATCAGACTGGTCAACGAGGAAGCAAGACGCTTCCAATTTTTGCTTCAAAGTGAAAAGCTTACAGAAATTGACAAAAGACTGTTTGAAGACCTGATGAATCCGGAAATGAAGGAATCTGTGCTTGTTTACAGTATCCGTGAGCTCACAGAGCTTTTGCGGAAGCAATATGGACGTGAAGTGATCGTTCTGATTGATGAATATGATGTTCCTCTGGCGAAGGCGAATGAACGTGGCTATTATGATGAGATGACAGATCTTATCCGTAATTTTTTTGGTAATGCATTAAAAACAAATGATAATCTGTATTTTGCAGTTCTTACTGGATGCCTTCGTGTAGCAAAAGAAAGCATTTTTACCGGAATGAATAATTTTAAGGTATATCCGCTTACAGATGTGAACTTTGATGAATATTTTGGATTTACGAATCAGGAAGTAAAAGCGCTTGTTGAATATTATGACCAGATGGAACATTACAACACGATTAAAGAGTGGTATGATGGTTACCAATTCGGAAATGTGGAAGTGTATTGTCCATGGGATGTAATATGCTATTGTGCAGATCATATAGAAAATCCTGAAAAAGAAGCAGAAAATTACTGGCTGAATACCAGTGGAAATGAAATTATTAAGACATTTATTGAAGAAATAGGAAGTCGTCAGCAGCCTACCAAGATGGAATTAGAGAATCTGGTAAACGGAGGCACGGTCCAAAAAGAAATCTGCCAGGAATTGACGTATAAGGAATTGTATGCGTCGCCGGGAAATATCTGGAGTGCTTTATTGATGACTGGATATCTGACTAGTCGCGGAAAAGCAGAGGGAAAAAGGTATAATCTGGCAATTCCGAACCTGGAGATTCGGAATATCATAACGGATCATATTTTAGAATTATTTCAGGCAAATATTGAACATGATGGGGAGACGCTTGGAAAATTCTGTACTGCTTTGGTAGAAGGAAAAGCGGGTGAGGTTGAAAAGCTTTTAACACAATATCTGAAGAAAACAATAAGTGTGAGAGATACTTTTGCGAGAAATGCGTTAAAGGAAAATTTTTATCATGGGATTTTACTTGGAATCTTAGGCTTTAAAGAAGGCTGGTCAGTAAAATCAAATCAAGAGGCTGGGGAAGGCTTTAGCGATATTATGATAAGAATTGACGACGCAGATATCGGAATTGTGATTGAGGTAAAGTATGCCCAGGAAGAAAAGATGACCGAAGAATGCCAAAAAGCCCTGAAGCAGATTGAAAGCAGGCATTATGCAGAAGAATTAGAATATGAGGGAATTCATAGGATATTAAAATATGGAATTACCTGTAACAAAAAATGTTGTAAAGTCCTTTTGAGTGAGTAGAGGCTAGTCTGCCAAAGACAGACGGAAAGATGTGAAATTATGAATGCACAGTACACGGCAACGATTTTTCTTATATTATTTGCGCTGTTTATCATGATACTGGTGGTGCGCAATAACGAATTGCTTGGGGAGCAGAAGAAAGCGGAGTTTATTGCTATTTTTGCGATGATCATGGTGTCTGCAGCGAGTGAGTGGTTCGGAAATTTTCTGGACGGTAAGTCAGAATCTTTGAGAATCCTGCATATCGCAATGAAATGTCTGGATCATTCAGTGGCACCAGTCATTGCCATTATCTTTATGAATATTCTGTCAACCAGGGAAAAAGCAGAAAAACTGATACCAATCCTGGTAATTCACGGGATTCTTGAGGCTGCGTCCGGATACTTTGGATTTATTTATTATATTGATGATAAAAATGTGTACTATCATGGACCTTATTACTGGATTTATATTGCAGTTTACCTCTATTGCACCATTAATCTTCTCATAGAGGCTGCCAGATTCAGTAAAAAATATCAGAGTGCCAACCGGTTTATCCTGGAAATGGTATTCCTTTTCCTCGTTGCGGGGATGATCCTCAGACTGGCAAATTCAGAAATACATGTAGATTATCTCTGCGTGGCAATCGATGCAATCATTCTGTATATTTATTATACTGAAATCGTGGAGAAGACAGACAGCATCACCAATCTTCTGAACAGACGCAGTTATGAAAGTTATCTGGAACATATGAATGTACCGGCAGTGATCCTTTATTTTGATGTTGATGATTTTAAAAGTATAAATGACAGATATGGTCATCATGTGGGGGATTTTTGTCTTCAGACAGTTGGAAAATGCCTGCAGGAGGTGTATGCGTCCTATGGACACTGTTACCGGATCGGCGGGGATGAGTTTTGTGTCCTTCTTGAGAAGAAGCTGAACTCTGTGGACGAGTTGAATCAGAAATTGAAAGATAAGCTGGATGAGCTTCGGAAGAACGATAAGCGGATTCCGTATGTGTCGATTGGTTATATTTTCTTTAATCCGGAGAAAACAGATGTGGAAAGTGCCATAAAAGAAGCGGATGCGCAGATGTACCGGGTGAAAAAGGCTGGAAAAGTAATGCGCAGGGAAAGGCGGGAGGCACATGTATAATCCGGAAAATAAAATATCAAATTATGATCAGGTGATTGAAAACTGGAGACGGAAATTCCTGGAAATGGATCAGGAGGAACTGATTCGCAAATTTCAGCTGGAAGCGGATGAAGAGTTCCTTTATGTTGTTTATTTTTTCAGAAAACTCCGGATCAATCGGGAATCAGGGGAGATTACAGATGAAGGAAAGCGTCCTGGATTTGATACAGTGATGAATATTTATAATACTTTTTATTATTCTTCCAGTCATCCGGTGGCTTCCGGGAATCTGGTAGCTTTCCGTCAGGTAAAAAGAGTCTATCCTTTTGAGGCTGCATATAGAAGAACCATTATTTCCAGATTACAGGATACTTTTTCGGGAAAGACGGATGCATTAAGAAAAGCCTGTGAGGCTCTTGGCGGAACTCCGCTTCCGCAGGGAGATGTGGGATATGTGCTTCCGGTGTTTCCGTTTTTGAATATTGCAGTATTATTCTGGGATAAGGATGAGGAATTTGACGCCCAGGCGAACATGCTTTTTGATTCGGAAATTACAGAATTTATGCATGAAGAGAATGTGGTCTGTGTGGCAGCAGATGCAGTGTATTATCTGACGCGGGCAGCTGGGATTGTATTTACCACAGCAAAGTGCTACAATAAGTGAGCCTGGAAAGCATAGAGGTGTTTTTCGGGCTGTTTATATGAGCACACATAGAATTATGTAACGGCTCGGAACAGTTATAAAATTACATAAGAAACCGGAGGGGATCTCTTATGAAAAAAGAGAGTTTTAAACAGGGAATCACAGATGGAATCCCCATTGCCCTGGGGTATCTGGCGGTTTCCTTTACATTTGGTATGATGGCAGTGCAGGGCGGACTTACCATCTGGCAGGCAGTACTTATATCTCTGACCAATCTTACGTCAGCGGGGCAGTTTGCAGGTCTGGATATCATCATAGCAGGAGGTTCCCTGTGGGAGATGGCACTTACCCAGCTGATCATTAATCTGCGATACTGCCTGATGTCCTTTTCTCTTTCCCAGAAGCTGCGGAGGGATGAACCATGGGGACACCGGTATGGCGTGGCATTTGGTGTGACAGATGAGATATTCGGAGTCAGCGCCAGCAAGCCGGGGAAGGTCAGTGCCTTTTATAACTATGGCGTGATGAGCGTGGCAATTCCAGGCTGGACCATTGGCACCCTGCTTGGCGCGATTTCCGGAAGTCTGCTGCCTGATTTTATTATGAGTGCACTGGGAGTGGCTATTTATGGAATGTTCCTGGCAGTAATCATTCCACCGTCCAAGAAAAACAGGGCAGTTCTTCTGGTGGTACTTGGGGCGATGGCGGTAAGCGCTTTATTTGCCTGGGTTCCGGTTTTATCAAAGGTATCATCCGGGTTTGTGATCATTATTACAACCATTCTGGTGGCTGGACTGGCAGCATGGCTTTGCCCGGTTGCAGATGAAAATGCCAAGGAGGAAGCACATGAAGCCTAATGTTTATATTTATATCCTGGTGATGGCAGGAGTTACTTATCTGATCCGTATGCTGCCGCTTGCACTGGCGAAGAAGGAAATTACCAATCCATTTATAAAATCGTTCCTGTTCTATGTTCCTTATGCCTGTCTGGCGGCGATGACGTTTCCGGCGATTTTGTCGGCAACGGCAAGTGTGATTTCTGCTGTGGTGGGATTTGTAGTGGCGCTGATCGCTGCGTACAAAGAGAAGAGCCTTTTGACGGTGGCGTTGTTTGCCTGCGGGGCAGTGTTTATCGTAGAGAGAATTATGGCCTTTGCGGCGTAAGTACTATATAGTATAGTGCTTATGCCCGCAAGGGCCTTTTTTATGCTATAGGAAATTCCGTTGGAATTCCCTATAACATAAAAAGCCCTGCCGGGCGGGATTCTTTCTTGAACTTTTTCATATACGCAGCATGATTTTTGCAGTAAAAATACCATTTTCATAGGTGAAGCTGCTATCTCCGCCATTTTTGGCAGCAATGTGACGGACGGACTGGATTCCGACGCCGTTTCCAGAACGTTTGGATGACTGAAAAATATGATTTTTCTCTTGTATTTTACCATCAAAAGTATTTTCTACCTGGATCAGGAGAAGGTGTTTGTGATGAAGATAGACCTCTGCGTTAATTTTTTGCCTTGAAGGGAGGGTTCTCAAGCTGGCTTCGATAGCATTTTCCAGCAGATTGGAGAGAACCAGACACATGTCTATTTCATCTGTGGAAACGTGTGCGGGCAGATCCACTTTGGCGTGGAATGGAATGTTTTCCCGTTTGGCAAGGGCTGCATAATGGCTGATTACGCTGTCTGCGGCCCGGTTTTCACAAAAATGCAGATTATAGTCTGGAATCTTGGTGTTCGCATTTGAAAGATATTCCTTTATTTCTTCCAGATTTCCTTTTTCAGCAAGAGAGGAGAACTGCAAAAAGTGATGCCGGATGTCATGGCGGGCTTGCCGTGCTTCTTCTATAGCGTTGCAAAGGTTTTCGTATCGCGCCTGCTGAAGAAAAAGAAATTGATTTTCCTGCTGAAGTCTTGCGTTTTTATTCAGGCTTTCTGCCATCATAAGAAACATGGCGTAAAAGAGAACCAGAATTACAAGAAGAACCAGGCTGATCACAATGTATCCCTGCAAAATACGTCCGGTGTATAATGTGCCTTTATATCTGGGAACCATAAACAGATTTAATCCGATAAAGATGAGTGGCAATATCCAGAAAATGTACCAGGTCTGGGCAAAATTCTCGTCATCAATCATGGTGCGGACACAATGGGAAGCAGGATACCAGGCCGCAAGAACAAACAGCAGGCAGATTACATTGTAAAAGACTGCGGCACTTGTGTGAAACCATATTTCTGTTTCTGAGAGTCCAAGTCTGGCAGCGGCAATGGCATTCACAGCCCGTGAAAGACTGTTTACACAGGCAAAGACGGCACATACAGCCAGAAAAATACTGGTAGATTTCCAGATAGAGATATTCAGGCTTTTGTGGTAGATTACCATGAGAAAGGGCAAGGTAAGAAAAAGCACTGGGCAGGTGGAAAGATCCAGCAAATAACAAAGCCCTCCTTCGAAAAGGCATACTGCTGTAAGAAGCGGCGTAAGCCATGCAGCCAGTTTAAGAGGCGGCTGTTTCAGGTATGTCTGTACAGGCAGGTATGCAAGAAATAAGCCGGAAACCATTGGAGTAAGTTCCAGCACCGGTCTTAATATCGTATTCATGTTCAATGTCCCCTTTGAAATAGAAAATCCATAAAAGTCTGTCTTGCATTTTTGACCAGCTTCCGGCTGACCGAAATCCTGGTTTCATCATCCAGAATAAACAAGGTACCATCAAAGTCAACGGCATGTTCCAGGTTGATTACCACTCCTCTGCTACAAAGATAAAATCTTGAATCCATTTTTAAAGATGCAGTAAAATCTTCAAAGGACTGACGGGTGATCAATTCCCTGTCTGCGGTAGTGTGAATGTGGATCATATGAGAAAAATGCTCGGCATATACAAGATTCCGAAATGGAACCTGGACATTGCTTCCGTTTACTTTTACATCTATGTATTTTCCAGAATCTGGTATCCGTGAGAGAATCTCATCTATCAGACTGGAGATTTCATTTTCGTGGTATGGCTTCACAAGGTAATGCATGGCCCGGACCTTGAAACCGTCCAGAGCATGATCCGTGGAGGTAGTAGTGAAAATCAAAAGGGCGTCGGAGTCAAATTTCCGGAGTGCCCGGGCTGTTTCAATTCCATTGGCACCGTTCATATAAATGTCCAGAAAAACAACCGTGAAAGGGCGCTCCTTTGCGGCCAGAAGAAAATCCTCTCCCGTTTCATATTCAAATAGATCTTCGTGGATTCCACGTCTGGAAAGCTGTTTTTCAAGTCTGTCCAGGAGCAGCTTCCGTTCTTCTTTTATATCATCGACAATTGCAATTCTCATAATGTTTTCCTTTGTGATTTCCGAATGTGCCAAGGTCAAAAGCTTTATCGTGCAAGCATGAACTGCTTTCTGACCTTTTAACTCTGGTATCTTTTAATTGTAGTATACCATAAAAAAATCATGCCAGCTACGAATTACAGTTACCATTCGTGCTATTTTCCCACACTTCGTGACAGAAGGCTTGAAAAGTTTTCTGGTTTATTTATAATGGGCTCAACAATAACAAAATGGAATGGTTCAGAGCCAAATGGTTTCGGGAAAAGGAGGGACCTTGTGTACTGCATCACTGTTTTAACAGACAAAGAACATAATGGCTCCGGCTATGCAGAATGTATCAAAAATTATTGTGCAGGTAAAGGTGTATTCCCTCTGGTGGAAATTTACCAGGATGTGGAAATGTTTTTTCAGCAAATATGCAGTGCAGTACCAGACCTTGTATTTCTTGTACTGCCGGAAGTATCCGGGCTGAATGCGGTAGAACATCTCCGCTCGTTATATCCCAAATGCGGGATTATCTGGTGCAGTGACCTTGATTTTTCAATTCACGCATTCAGGCTTAGGATAGAGTATTTTTTTCTGGAACCGGCTGAGGAAGAAAAAATTCAGGAAGGCCTTTTGGCATGGATGGAACGCAACAGGGTTCTTTAAGAATCATCTGAAAAAACTGGCTTCCAGGTATTTACAAATACTTATCATGAAACATTCAGGAGGAAAACAAAATGAAGAAGAGAGCGTTAATTCTTGCCGTGCTTGCATGTATGGTTACCACAACTGGTGGAATGGGAAAAATAGTTCAGGCAGCGGAGTCAGGAGAACTTCTAATAAAACCGCTTACAGCGAAGGTAGTGGAGAAGAACCCATATATGGCAAAGGGGGATTCAAATATTCACCATGATTGTTACAATACAGATTCCACAGATGAAGTTCTGCCGGTAGACATTTATCCGGAAATCAATGTTTCTTATGAGAAAACAAATGCAAATGCATCTCCGGCAATTTTTTTTGACAGCTATGGACATGCTGTAGTTCCTTATTTAGGGGGACTGGCAATCCGGGATATTAATGCAGAAGAAACACAGACGGAAGGGTATTTTTCCCCGAAAGAGCAGGATGGAGGCGGTTATATGATCCAGAGCTCTTATTCATTTGTGGATGAAAGCAACCGTCTGGTCTGCCCTACCAGCAACAATCATGTACTGATGCTGAAAGCAACCGATGAGGAAGGAAATGTGCTTCCCCAGTTTGAAAAAGTGCTGGATATAGATGTTAAGGCAGCCGCTGAAGAGGCTCTTGGAAAAACACTGGATCAGAATCTGTTGTCAGTGGTGTTTGATTATGAAGGAAATCTCTGGTTTGCAACCGGTGGCTTCCGTATTTATCCAGATCGCCAGCAGCAGGGAGCAATGGGATATATTTCCCGAGAGGCAATTGATGGAATCTTAAATGGAGAAGATATCAATCTCTCGGATTCTGTATTTGTATACGAACTGACACCAGGGGAAGGCGCGGAAAACGGAATTGCAGCCTCAAAGGACGGGGCGGTGATTCTGACCAATCAGAACTGTTATCTGCTTCAGGCAGACAATGGAGTAAAGGCTGTGTGGAAAACTCCTTACGAGAGTGTGGGCGCCAAGGAAAGTAAAGAAGGGGATGCGACCACAGGCGGCGGTCTTGCATGGGGAAGCGGTTGTTCGCCGTCACTTACCCCGAATCTGGTAATGTTTACGGATAATCAGAGCCCGGTGAATTTTCTTGCGTTGGATATGAAAACAGGGGAAGTTGTTGCGAGTACACCTGTAATGGATGAATTTCCAGAGGATATCCAGGTATCTGTTGAAAATTCCGCAATCGTTTATGACAACAAAGAAGGAACGGTAAGCACAATTGTATGCAACTGGTTTGGCGCAGGAAGTGCAAACCTTGGAAATGCAGACAGTGATTCTTCTGTTCAGAGTTACGAAAATATTTATGATGTAAACTGGCTGAGACAGGGAAACCGGATGATTATGCCTGGGGTAGAACGTGTGGATACGGTGAAGACAGAAAATGGCTATGAGATGAAGAGCATCTGGTGCAGAGAAGATCTGTCCGATACTTCCATGATGAAGCTTTCCACGGCTACCGGATATGTTTATGGTTATGTTCAGAATCTGGAAACTGGTATGTGGCAGTATATCATGCTGGATTTTGAAACTGGTGAGACAGTATTTACAATGGATGTTTCCAATAAGCCGGGATATAATAATATGGTCATCGGTATGTATGCCGGAAGCAGTGGAAATACACTTTATTGCCCGACTGGTTATCTGGAACTACTAAGACTTCAGGACAGATTTGTTTATCTGCCGGAGATGCCTTACCGCAAGGTGAATCTGGATCAGGCAATGCGGAATGTACTTGGCCAGGAAGCATTTGAGACAGATGGCGGCCAGGGAAATGTGGCTGGATGGCTGAATACAGTAACGGTGGAAAATGTTCATCCGAATACGACGGTGGCATTGCGTATGAAAGGAATTTCAGGGGATGCAGCTGCTTTCCGGATCTATGCGTATAACATGGAAGGAATACTGACAGAAGTTCCTGCAGAATTGTGGCACATTCAGACAGAAGAGGGTGAAACGCCAGAATCTCTGACAGCAGACACGCTGTATGAGGTTCATATGACCGTAGAAGATGGCGGGGAATATGATCTCAGTGAGACAGAAAAGGAGATTAAAATCTCTGCGATTCTGGGAAATTAAGCGGTTCTGGGAAAGTAAAAAAAGTAAACATAAAAAGAGTAAACATAAAAAGAGTGAAAATATCAATCGCAAACATTTTTCCTGCGCATTGCACAAGATGGTTTGCTTTTGGTATATCACAAAGCGTGTAACTGTGACCTGATGGAATGGTTATCAGCGCAAATAAATACACCGGATATTCAGGGCTGGGAGGGAACCTGAATATCCGGTGTTTGTTTGTTAAGAAGGAGTGTTGCCACATTTATCCGGAAGGTTATAGCGTTTTGCCTCATTCTCCGAGAAATGCCAGATCAATTTCCCCATCAAATACAGTGGTTGCAGGACCAGTCATATAAACTTGATCGTCATTTTCATCCCAGAAAATATTCAGGTCTCCGCCGAGAAGCTTTACAGTAACCGGCTGGTCACGGTCAACAAGGTCATTCAGAATAGAAGCAACAGCAACGGCACAAGCACCGGTTCCACATGCCAGAGTCTCGCCAGAGCCGCGCTCCCAGACTCTCATCTGGACAGTGTGGCGGTCGATCACTTTTACAAATTCCGTATTTACACGGTCTGGGAAATTTATGTGATTTTCGAAGGATGGTCCGATCTTTTCGATTTCCAGCCCGTCTACATCATCCATGTACACAATGGCATGAGGATTTCCCATGGAAACAGCTGTGAAATGATAAGTCTGTCCATCTACTTCGATAGGAGCATTTAGAACTTGCTCGGACTCAGATACAACCGGAATCAGTGGAGCCTGAAGAATTGGGGCTCCCATATTGACCTTCACCATGCTGACTTTACCATCGCGGATAGAGAGATCCAGGTATTTCACGCCGCTTTTTGTCGCCACGCTGATACTTGTCTTATTTACAATACCGTAATCATAAGCATATTTTGCCACGCAGCGGATACCATTTCCGCACATGGCTCCCTGGGAGCCGTCCAGATTATACATATCCATTTCGCAGTCTGCGATATCTGAAGGCTTGATCAGAATCAACCCATCTGAACCAATTCCAAAATGGCGGTCACTTACGAATTTTGCAACCGCGGAAGGATCTTTCACCGTTTCTTTAAAACAGTTTACATATACATAATCGTTGCCAATACCATGCATTTTCGTAAATTTCATAATAAATTACCTCCTCGTTTTTTTTATCATAGCATAGATTTGTTAGGAAAGGGTGAATTTTTGCAAAATTAGATTTTTTAATAATTTGTTAGGAAAAATTGTGGCTGGTAAATTAAGTGATAGACAGATAACAATTATTGAATTATAATAAAAAAAACGAAAATTTTGTGCTTTAATTGTTTATTATGGTTGAATAAGAAAACGAAAAACTGGAGGAACTGCTGTATATGGCATTATCAGAACTGATCAAGTACGAAGGTGATAATTCGACATTTATCTGGAAATATCCAAATGAAGATTTTAATAATATGACAGAACTGATTGTTCATGAAAGTCAGGAGGCTGTTTTTGTTGCAAATGGTGTTGCAGCAGATACATTTGGACCAGGCCGATATAAACTGGATGCGGAGAATATTCCAATTCTTACCAAAATGATCAACTGGGTAACGGGTGTAAGCGTTTTCCACTGTGAGGTATATTTCATTAATAAAACAGTGCAGATGGCTGTGAAATGGGGAACTGATTCGAAGGTCAGATTCGTAGAACCAACATTAGGTGTACCAGTAGAACTGGGGGCATCTGGTGAAATGAATCTTGCTGTGGCAGACGCAAGAAAATTATTATTTAAGTTAGTAGGTACCATGCAGGGGATTTCCTGGGAAGCGGAAGGAAACGAGTTTACCAAATCCCTCCAGAAAGCATTTCGTCCATTGATTTCCACTGCTGTGAAATCAAACCTCCCGACAGCAATCAAGCAACGTAATATTGATATTGTTGAAGTAGATGAGCACTTGATGGAATTAGGAGATGAGCTTCGTATTAAAATCCTTCCAGGTTTCGAGGAATATGGGCTCACAATTCCAGAGTTTTATTTGACGAATATTGTTTTACCAGAGGCAGATCCAAGTTTCAGAAGGTTAAAAGAGCTACATACGATTACACTTCAGAAAAGAATGGCATTTGCAGAAGCAGAGATGAAAACATCCCAGGCGGAAAGTAAGGCACTTTATATGACCGCAGAAGCGGATGCGGAAGCCCGAATTAAAGCGGCCCAGAGAGGTGCCATTCTTGAAGCCCAGACAACAGAAACAGAAATCGCCAGACGAGAGGCAGAGAGAAAAATCATTCAGGCACAGACTGAGGCACAGACTGCTCAGATGAAAGGAATGGCAGAAGCTGCTGTTATGCAGGCAAAAGGATATAATCAGAAGGATGTCCTGCAGGCAGATGTCCAAAAAGCATATGCGGAAGGAATTGGAAATATGGGACCTGCGATTTCTGCAGGCGGTGGTTCTTCGATCATGGGGGATATGCTTGGTATGGGAGTTGGGATGGCGGCAATGGGCGCCATGGCTCCACAAGTGGGAGAAATGATGAAAGGTTTTTCTCCTAAGGGAGCTTCGGATATCATTGGGGGACAGCAAAATAAGACCATAAAATGTCCTAAGTGTGGAAATGAACTGCCGGAAAATGCAAAATTCTGTATGGAATGTGGGAACAAAATAGAGGTACTTGCAGAGAATGAGGTCATCTGCCCTGCATGCGGAAAGAAAACGCTGAAGGGGAAGTTCTGTATGGAATGCGGACAGCCTCTGGTAAGTCGTTGTCCAAACTGCGGAGCTGAGGTCCCCCAAGGTGGTAAATTCTGCCTGGAATGCGGAACGAAGATAGGATAAAGGAAGAAGCTATGGAAATAAAAAAAGAAATTTCCAGACTTTGTAATTGCAGGAACAGTGCGGAAATATTGGAATACCTCGGACTTAAAGGAAAGAATCACGTACAGTACCGGAAATATAGTAAACTGGATCATATTAAGTCAAACATAAAAGAAAGAGCTTTATATCTTTCAGATGGAAGTGACTGGAATGATGAAGATGACAGAACCAGAAGAGGTGTAGTGTTTTCTACCTGCTTTAGCTATGCAATTACAGAAAATATAGCACTTTGGATGCTTTATGGAGGGAACGGCGGGAAAACAGGAGCTATGGTTTCCTTTTCAAAAAAGCAGATGCATAATATTCTGGAAACTGAAACAATAGAACTGCTGGCAAAAACAGAAAATGGGATGTTTGTGCATTTACAGACCATTCCTAAAGTGGGATTTGATATAGAGATTAGAGATATTCTTTATTATAGCAAGGTGAAAAGTAAGACTGTCAATAAAGAAAAAATAGATAATGGAAAAGAAGAAAAGTATCTGATAACCAGGGCAGAAGAACATAGCTGCATAGATAAGCAGGTGTATAATGAATTGACAGGATATTTAAAGGATTATGCATGGAGCTACGAAAAAGAGACACGTATGATTGTAATGTTAAAGGGAGAATACAAAGACTGCATCAGGAGATATCCTGGGAAAAAACTGTTTGTAAAAATATCGACAGGTGAGATTAAAACAGGAAAAGGAGAGGCTGGTGGACAGGTTTATAAATCACCAGTTGCTGCCTATCAGGAAAATTATATTTCCAGCAGTTTACATGTTGACTGGGACATTACAGAGTAGAGTGAGGGAAAAAGATGGCTGAATTAAAGTGTAAAATGTGTGGCGGAAGCCTGGAAATACAAGAAGGGATGACAGTATGCGAGTGTGAATACTGTGGTACAAAGCAAACCGTTCCATCTGTAGATAATGAAAAGAAAATCACACTATTTGGACGCGCGAACCGATTGCGGTTTGCGTGTGAGTTTGATAAAGCAGCAGGAGTTTACGAATCAATTGTTGCTGAGTTCCCAGAGGAGGCTGAGGCTTATTGGGGACTTGTACTTTGTAAATATGGTATTGAGTATGTTGATGACCCGGTAACAGGGAAGAAGGTTCCGACCTGTCATAGAAGCTCATTTGATTCTGTAATGGATGATGTGGATTTCGAACAGGCAATGGAGAATGCAGATACTTATGCAAGAAAGGTTTACCGCGAGGAAGCCAAGGCAATTGAAGAGCTTCGGAAAGGCATTATTGAGGTATCAGGAAAAGAACAGCCCTACGATATTTTCATTTGTTATAAAGAAACAGATGAAAAGGGAGAGCGTACCATTGACAGCGTAATTGCACAGGATGTTTATGAGGCGTTAACGGATAAAGGATACCGGGTGTTCTTTTCCAGGATTACGTTGGAGGATAAGCTTGGACAGGAATATGAGCCTTATATTTTTGCAGCTTTAAATAGTGCCAAAGTTATGCTGGCATTTGGTACGGATTATGAGTATTACAATTCTGTCTGGGTGAAAAATGAATGGAGCCGTTATCTGAAACTGATGGCGCAGGATAAAAATAAATATCTGATTCCGTGTTATAAGGATATAGATGCTTATGATATGCCTAAGGAATTTGTGAAACTGCAATCCCAGGATATGGGAAAAGTAGGTGCTGTTCAGGATCTGATCCGTGGAATAGAAAAATTGGTGGGAAGCGCGAAAGAAGAAAGTGAAAATACCAGTCAGCCTGTGGTTCAGCAGATTGTGACTGGAGGGGGAAACATAGAAGCTCTTTTGAAAAGAGGCTTTATAAGTCTGGAAGACAGTGCTTTTGATGAGGCACAAAAATGTTTTGACAATGTTCTTAATGGAGATGCCGAAAATGCCGAGGCGTATCTGGGACTTTTTATGACGCAGATTAAGGCACAAAACAGGGATAATGCCAAAAAGATGTATGTAGAGGGAAATTATGAACAGGAACGTTTCTGGGTGCGTGCAAATCAGTTTGCTGCTGGAGAGTTGCTGACAGAACTTAATGGCTGGAAGGAACAAAAAGCGGAAAAATTAAGACAAGAAGAAGCAGCGGAACAGGCAAAACTGGAAGCGGAGGAAGCCGCGGCAAAGAAAATAAGAGAAAAAAGAAAACCTGTGGTAAGTCAGTATAAGCAGGTATGCTGTGAGCCGATTGAGCTGACAGAGGATGAGAAAGAAGAACAGAATAGGCTTACGGAAGAAGCTAAAAAATTACGTAAAGAAGTAGAGAATAGAGAGCTTGAACTTAAGAAACTTAAAGAGGAAGAGCGCCTTCTCGGTGAAAAGATAGAAGAAAAGGAAAAATATATTGGAAGTCTCGGGATATTTAAAGTAATTGAGAAAAAACAGGCTCAAGGGGCTTTGGATGAATTATTAAAAAGAAGGAATGAAATAGGCAGTGAAATTTCGCAAAAAATAACAGAAGTCAGTGAGACGCAGCAGAAAGCTGTGGAAGCCGGTAAGGAAAGTGAAGGGTATTCGGAAAAAGTCAGAGAAAAGAGAAAAAAGAGCATTCTTGAAAAGTTGAATATAAAAGATGGACATATGAAATTTGGGCATTACGAGCAAGGAAATGGAATTGAACCAATTGAGTGGGTTATTTTAAAGATGGAAGGTACTAAAGTATTTTTACTCAGTAAATACGCATTAGATTATCAACCTTACCATGATACATTTGAACCTGTTACCTGGGAAAATTGCAGTTTGAGAAAATGGCTAAATGAGTCATTTTTTTATACTGTATTTGAAAGATGGGAGAGAGATGAGATTTTATTAAGTACGGTAGTGGCTGATCGAAATCCGGAATATGATTCAGACCCTGGAAATGATACAAAAGACTATGTATTTTTGCTTAGTGATAGTGAAGCCAGAGAATACTATATAGAGAAAGAAAGAAAATTATATGGTGGAACTGCTTATGCAAATAAACTTAAGTATTCACATAGCCTTAAAGAAATTAAACGACCTACTAGCTGCTTATGGAGTTTGAGGACACCTGGAAAGAACAATAAAGCAATAGAAGTGGTGAGTACTGGGTGTTTTGGCATGTTTGCTAAGCAAAAACCAAAAATTTATGTGGATTCTACAGACCCACTTGGGATGAAAGAATATATCCGTCCAGCCATATGGATAGATTTAGATGCTTGATTTTTCTGATCCTTTGATGGTTTTATAATGAATGGATGATAAGAATTTGGAAAAATTAGGAGGAAAAGACTTATGAGAAAGAAGCACTTATGGCTTCCAAAATTAATGGCAGCAGTTCTCTGCGCCACTATGGCAGCAGAACCTGCGGTTCTTTATGCGGAGGACTTTGCAGATGGATTTTACAGTGAAGCCATAGAAACAGTTGGAAACCAGCAAGAAAAATTAGAAGGCAACCAGCAGGCGAACGGGAATATTGGAGGCAGTCAGCAGTTGACAGAGAACCCTGGAGAAAACCAGGAGATAATAGAAAATCCGGAAAACAGCCAGCAGCAAGCGGAAAATCCCGGAGAAGGTCAGAACGGGAATGATAACTCTGGAAATAACCAGCAAGTGCCGGCAGAACCAGGCGAGGAGAAGACAACAGAAGAGGTAACTCCGGACGGAACACAGGCTGGAGAAGGTGCAGCCGAATTAAGAAAAAAAGGGGAAGTACTGGAAGAAGAGGGATTTTCCTCTGGGGAAGAAAACGAAAATGAGATAGACGCTTTTGTTTCAGAAGAAGGAGAGACAGCGGAACTGAATCCTTCTGATGTAATCAGCGGAACCTGTGGAGAAAGCGCCAGCTGGACTTTGGAAAACGGAATTCTGAGAGTCTCCGGAACCGGAGTAATGGACGGTTATCATACGCTTAAGGATTGGTGGACTGGTGAAATAATCGAGAAAACAGAACAGCCGTGGAAAGACTATCTGGATGAAATCAAAGAGGTTTACATAGGAGATGGAATTACGGAAATCGGCTATTGTTCCTTCATCAACTGTAAAAATCTTACCAAAGTAGTGATCGGGGATTCCGTAAAGAATATTCTTTACAATACATTTGCCAATGATGAATCACTGACAGAAGTGGTTTTCGGAAAAAGTGTGGAAAATATCTATTCCGATGTTTTCTGGGGAACCGGGATCAAAACTCTGAAGCTTCCGTCCAGCCTGAAATATCTGGAAGAGGGTACTGCCCTTACGGGAATGTGGAATCTTGAAAATATAGAAATTCAGGGAAGCAGCACCTATAGTTCAAAAGATGGTGTTCTTTATTCCGACGGAGGAAAGACCCTGTTCCAGTTCCCGGCAGCACGCAAAGGTTCCTATACAATACCTGGAAATGTAACGAAAATAGCGGATTCTGCTTTTGCTTACACGGCACTGGATACGGTAATTATTCCAGATAATGTGACGGAGCTTGGGGATTCTACATTCATTTATAGTGAAGATCTGGTGAATCTTACATTTTCATCTAAGATTTCCACAATTCCAAAATGGTGTTGCTATGGAGTGAAAAACCTGACCAATGTGGTTATTCCACGAGGTGTCAAAACAATTGAAAGCGAAGCGTTTGCTAACTGTCCTAAGCTTACAAGCATAAAAATGCCAGATACGATTACAAGTGTTGAATCTGATTCCTTTGGCTCCAATACGAAAGTAACAGGTGACAATCTGTCAGGAGAATGGAAAGAGGATGGCAGTTATATTGACGGCATCCGGGTAAATGTGACAGTACAGGAGAAGTATGCCTACGCTTTTGAAGTATTGAAGAAAGTGAACCAGGAGAGAGCAAAACAGGGGCTTGCAGCATTGACGATGGACACCAGTCTTCTGGAAACTGCAATGTTCCGTGCTGCTGAAACGGTGCTTTACTGGTCTCACACAAGGCCAGACGGAACAGATTGTTTCACAGCAAATGAGCAGATGTCTGGTGAAAACATTGCAGTAGGACAGACGACACCGTCTGGTGTTATGAATTCCTGGATGAATTCTGAAGGTCACAGGGAAAATATTTTAACTGCCAGATTTAAAACAATTGGAATTGGTTGTGTTACTTTTAACGGAGTTACTTACTGGGTGCAGTGTTTTGGAGAAGAAGGAAGTGGAACTGTCAGTGCCTCTTCTTATTCCGACAGAGCAAAGACCAGAAGTGTACTTGTGAAAAAAGATGCCCCATACTATAGTGGTTCCTTCAAAGTTACCAAGGCCAGCCTGAAGGTAGGAGAAAGTACCCAGATCCAGAACCTTTGGAATGGCTATGACCTTGGTCAGTCCGGAGCTACAGCAGAATCCTCTAATACTGCAGTCTGCACGGTAAGCAATGGAAAAATCACAGCCAAAGGTGCCGGAACTGCCACGATCACCATGTATTATCCGGGATATAAAGAAAAAGCAGTTACCCAGAAAGTGACAGTAACAAAATCCAGTCAGACCACCAGTAAGCCTGCTGTGAAATCCTATAAAGTTACCTTTAATGCCAACGGTGGAACTGCATCAGCAGGCCCCAGAACCGTAAAGGCAAAAGCTTCTGTAGGAACTCTGCCGAAAGCTACCAGAGCGAAATATACCTTTGCAGGCTGGTACACGAAGAAATCCGGTGGAACGAAGATTAAAGCTTCTACCAAGGTCACCAAAGCATGCACCTACTATGCACATTGGAAGAAAGTGACGGTTTCTAAGGGTGCAGTAAGTAAGCTGACAAATGGAAAAGGTAAAAAAATGACCGTAAGCCTGAAAAAAATCAGTGGTGTATCAGGTTACCAGATCCTTTATGCGGCAAACTCCCAATTTACCGGCGCCAAGACAAAAACAACTTCCAAAACCTCTCTGACCATCAGTGGTCTTACTAAGAACAAGACATATTATGTAAAGGTAAGAGCTTATAAAAAAGATTCAAAAGGTCAGAAGGTGTATGGTTCCTATAGCTCAGTGAAGAAAATCAAGATCAAAAAATAAGGAATCTTATGGAAAGTCTTGCATTTTTCCCAAAAGCTGATAAAATGGGGAAAAGATAGATGAATGAATATGCAGGAAACATGAATAATTATGTTGCCTTTTGGATGAGCATTTTCCAGCAGGGCAATATGAGAACGGTTTTCGCATATGAAATTAAGAGGAGGAAGAGAATATGAAGAAATTAGTAGCTCTTACACTTTGCTCTGTGATGACAGTTTCTATGGCAGCCAGCGTATCTGCTGCAACTGTTGAGTCAAAGGATGATCTGAAGAATGCAACCATCGGTGTACAGCTTGGTACCACTGGTGATATTGACGCAAGCGAATATGAGGCTGATGGCGCTACTGTTAAGCGTTACAGCAAAGGAAGCGAAGCAATCCAGGCACTTATGGCTGGTCAGATCGACTGTGTGATCATCGATTCCCAGCCGGCTGAGAAATTCGTAGAAAATGCAGACGGACTGAAGATCCTGGACGAGCCATTCGTAGAAGAAGAGTATGCGATCTGCCTGAAGAAAGGCAATGACGATCTCCTTGACAAGATCAACGGAGCTTTAAAAGAGCTGAAAGAGGATGGAACTGTTGATAATATCATGAATAACTACATCGGTGATAACATCGGTGAGACACCATATGAGTCTCCGGAAGATGTAGACCGTTCCAATGGAACTCTTGTAATGGCTACAAACGCTGAGTTCGAGCCATATGAGTACCGTGACGGTGACGAGATCGTTGGTATCGATGCTGATATCGCACAGGCAATCTGTGATAAGCTTGGTTATGAGCTTGAGATTGATGATATGGAATTTGATGCGATCCTTGCTGCTGTACAGTCTGGTAAAGCAGATTTCGGTGCTGCCGGAATGACTGTTACAGAGGACCGTCTTGAGAGCGTTGATTTCACAGATACATACGCAAATGCAAGCCAGGTTATTATTGTAAAAGCTGACTGATAGAAAGAATACAGCTTAAGCTGTCAGAGAAGTATGGGTCACCTAGATGAATGCTGTTTAGAAAAAGCTGGGAGTGTACAAGCTTTGGATACATGCAGATCAAGGTGACTCATACTAATGTTACTGACTGAAAGAAAACAGCCAGCATACAGTTCTGGCAGCTTTTCCTATATGGAATGGTGCCGAAAAAAAGAAATGGGCACTGCACCATTTGATAAACAGATAAAAAGGGAAAAAATATGTTTGAAAAATTTGGACACGATTTTTATATCAATTTTATAAAAGATGACAGATACACATGGCTGCTGGACGGTCTGAAAAATACTATGATCATTACCGTTTTTGCATTGCTCATCGGTATCTGTATTGGTTTTCTTGTGGCTATCATCCGTTCTTCCCATGATAAATCCGGGAATTTCAAGATTGCAAATGCCATCTGCAAGGTTTATCTGACTGTAATCCGTGGAACACCTACTGTGATCCAGCTTCTGATCATGAACTTTGTTGTGTTCGGTTCTGTAAGTGTCAATGAGATTCTGGTAGGAAGTTTGGCGTTTGGTATTAACTCAGGTGCTTATGTTGCAGAAATCGTCCGTTCCGGAATCATGTCCATTGATCAGGGACAGACCGAGGCTGGCAGAAGCCTGGGCCTTAATTTTACCCAGACCATGCGTCTGATCATTATTCCACAGGCATTTAAGAATGTACTTCCTGCACTGGTAAATGAATTTATCGTGCTGATCAAAGAGACTTCCATTATCGGTTACATCGGAATGATGGACCTGACCAAGGGTGCAATGTTGATCCAGAGCCGTACTTACAATGCATTTATGCCGCTTCTGGCAGCAGCAGCAATTTACCTGATCGTAGTTATGGTACTGACATTCTTTATGAATAAACTGGAGAGGAGACTGAGAACCAGTGAGCGTTGATAAGAGCAAAGTTTTGATCCAGGTACAGGATCTGAAGAAAGCGTTTGGAGCGAACCAGGTATTGGACGGGATTTCCACCGATATCTGCCAGGGCGAGGTGGTTGCCATTATCGGACCATCTGGTTCCGGTAAATCTACTTTTCTCCGTTCCCTGAATCTTCTGGAGGAGCCGACAGGGGGCAGAATCCTGTTTGAGGGAACGGATATTACAGATCCTAAGGTTGACATTAACCGGCATCGTCAGAAAATCGGGATGGTTTTCCAGCAGTTTAATCTGTTTCCTCATAAGACTGTGAAGCAGAATATTATGATGGCTCCGGTTGCCCTGAAGCTAATGACAAAGGAAGAGGCATCCAAGCGTGCGGATGAGCTTCTTACCCGTGTAGGTCTGCCAGACAAGGCAAATGCTTATCCGGATATGCTTTCCGGTGGCCAGAAGCAGCGTATTGCTATCGCAAGATCACTTGCCATGAATCCGGATGTGATGCTTTTTGATGAGCCTACTTCTGCACTGGATCCGGAGATGGTTGGAGAGGTTCTGGAGCTGATGAAGGAACTGGCACAGAGCGGCATGACCATGGTGGTAGTTACCCATGAGATGGGATTTGCAAGAGAGGTCGCTACGCGAGTATTATTTATCGATGACGGCAAAATTCAGGAAGAGAATGCGCCGGAGGAATTTTTCGGAAATCCACAGAACCCAAGACTGAAAGAATTCTTATCCAAGGTTCTGTAAAATGTATAATGACAGCTTATATCTGAAGAGGACTTTTGCAGTAAACAGTTATAAGCTGTCATGTTTTGTACAAAGATAAAAGCAGCTGGAATGAATCTGGGTAAGATTACTTCCAGCTGCTGTTTTTATCCGTTTTTCTTCATTTCTTTATAGCAGTATTTGATGATTTCTTTTCTTGTGACGATTCCGATAAAGTGATCCTGGTCATCAATGACCGGCACAAAGTTCTGATTGATGGCACGGTCCAGAAGATCCTCCATATCGCAGTCTACATGGACTGGCTTGTAGGTGGCTCTGCGGGTGATTGCCATAATGGGAACTTCCTCGGCTGCTTTCATATCGGTAATATTCAGGTTCTTCATTCCCCAGAGAAGGTCACCCTCGGAAATAGTGCCCACATATTTTCCATCCGGATTCAGCATGGGAATGCAGGAAAATTTCCGGTGTTCCATTTTCTCAAGGGTCTGTCTTAAGGTGTCATTCTCGAAAATGTAAGCAATATCGCTTTTCGGTGTTAAGAAAAAAAGTATATTCAATTTGATCCCTCGTTTCTTTTTTACAGAAGCGGAATACCGCCTTTGGCAGCTTCTTCCTGCATTTCCTTTGGCCAGAGAGAAACGTGTACCTCTCCGATGTGGGCTTTTCTGAGGAAGAACATACAGATACGGGACTGTCCGATACCACCGCCGATGGTGTATGGAAGCTCTTTGTTCAGGATGGCCTTCTGGAATGGCAGATCTCTTCTGTCATCACAGCCAGCCTCTGTCAGCTGTTTGTCAAGTGCTGTCTCGTCTACACGGATACCCATGGAGGAAAGCTCAAGAGCAATATCCAGTACCGGATAGTATACCAGGATATCACCGTTTAATTCCCAGTCATCATAGTCCGGGGCACGTCCGTCGTGGCGCTCTCCGTTTGAAAGCATTTTACCGACCTGCATAAGGAAAACGGCACCTTTTTCTTTGACAATTTTGTATTCTCTTTCCTTAGGAGTAAGGTCTGGATACATGTCTACAAGTTCTTCTGTGGAAACAAATGCGATCTCTCTTGGAAGAATTTCTTCTATGTAGTCGTACTGGACTGCCATGTATTTCTCAGTCTTGCGAAGAACGCTGTAGATGGCACGGACTGTATTGATAAGAGTCTCTACATTGCGGTCTTCCTTGGAGATGATCTTCTCCCAGTCCCACTGGTCCACATAAATGGAGTGGATGTTATCCACGTCCTCGTCGCGGCGGATGGCAACCATATCGGTATATAAGCCTTCCCCTTCGGAAAAACCGTATTTCTTCAGTGCATAACGCTTCCATTTGGCAAGGGAGTGTACGATCTCAGCATCGCCTTCCATGCCTTTGATGTCAAAGCTTACCGGACGCTCCACGCCGTTTAAGTTATCATTGAGGCCGGAACTTGGGTCTACAAATATAGGAGCGGAAACACGCAGAAGGTTCAGCTTCTGTGCAAGTGTCTGCTGGAAAAAGTCTTTAACAGTTTTAATTGCTACCTGAGTATCATGGAGATTAAGGTCTGCATGATAGCCCATCGGAATTTTTAATTGTTCCATGGGAATCCTCCTTGTTGATTTTGGTAATCTCGGTTTATTATAACAGGTATTTTCCAAGTTGGCAATTTACACCTTGCAAGAAATATATAAAAAAGTTACAATGAAATATAAAGAAAGCAGGGGCTTTTCCCCTCAGTGCGTGTGTAAAGAAGGGAAAACAGATAACCAGGAGGAAGTCTATGGAGAGAAAACGTTGCCAGGTCTGTGACGGGCCTGTTGTAAATGGCAGATGTAAGCTGTGCGGAATGCCATACAGAAATGACGAAACCTTGTATCATCTGAATGAGAACAGAAGTGACCATTACCGTCATGCTACCAGTAAAGCCAGGGCAATCATGCGGCAGGAAGAGATCCCGCTTGGAGATAAAAAGGTGGGAAATGCAGGCAGCGGATCTAAGACGGGTAGCAAGGCAAAGAGCGCTGCTGGTGAAAGTGCTTATAATAAGGGAAATGTGAAGAGTGGAAGCTATGCTGGTCAGAGCGCCAAGACGCAGAAGACAAGCAGTGGGTATAAGCAGTTAACCAGTAATGGCGGTGTTTATACCCAGAAAAAGGCGAAAAAGAAGAAATCCTGGCTGATCTGGCTCATTCTACTTGGATTTATCGGTACAAGCCTGCCTGAGATCCGCGATTCGTTAGAGTATGATATCCTGCCTGCGATCCAGCAGGGAATTGAAGATTCTGCTGCATCTTCGGCTGCTTACGAAATGAAAATAGGAGAAGTGCTGGAAGTTAGTACAGACGGTTCAGGAACGATTCAGCCTGGACATTATGTTGCCTCTTGTGAAGATGGCTATGTAAGCTTCATGATCGTGGGAGATAATGGGGAAAGTGGAAGTATTACTGTAACAGCGGGAGATGAACGCAAGGTCACCTTAAAGGATGGAGACTTTATCGGAGTGATTGATGCGCAGTCCGAGGACTGTGTTTTACAGCTTATTACAAGATAGGATTAACTATAGACTGTTTGAAAAAACATTCCTGCAATCTGTACGTCTTATTTTGCAAAAAGCCCATTTAAACAGCCTAAATTACTATGAAAGTCCTGTGAAGCAGCCATGAATCCAGCATGCTTGCATGATGGATTTATGGATATTGCACAGGCTAGACTGTATGAGTAAGTAGGGCGGCAGCCCGGATTACGAATACAGTGGTTGATTGCGGGAGCGCCATAGGCGGGTCGCAATCGACTTTCATTTTAGAAAGGATACAGCCTGGATATGACAGAAGAGAAGAAAAAATCTGGAAAAAGCAAAAAGTGGATATTGGTGGCAGGGACGATCGCTGTTATTGCCATTGTATTTACCTGGATTTCCTGGAAATCCATGCACCCGTCTGACGTGGTGACCATGGAAGAACTGGAAAAGTATGTACAGGATAAGCTGGTAGATGATATGGAATGCATAAACGGCTCCTATGTAGTGCTGATCTATGATGAGCAGGAGCAGGGCAGCCAGTGGTATTCCCTGAAGAGTTCAGTGTCAGATGAGACGCAGATACAGGCTCTTGCAGATACAGCAGATGTCCAGATTAAAGAAGAGAATATCTCCCCTCCGGTTATTTTTATCATGTATGTGATACAGTTTTCCATTTGTTATGGAATCGTGTGGGGAATCTGGAAACTGTACGGGAAATTCCGTATTGGAAAAAGAAAAGAACATTACAGGATATAAGAAAAAGGAACCAGATGGAGCGAGCTGGGAAAAGCCGCCCCGTCTAAGGTTCCTTTTCTTGTTTATCGCAATGTCTGCAAGGGCAGACTTGTTTACTGCAGATAAAAGGTGTATGAAGTTATATGAGAGAAAGATTAGCAGAGAACGGTTCCTGTCTTTCCTTCATAACCCTGTTTCGCGTGGGCGATATCTGTGATAACAGTGGTGCGTCCCTCGCCTTTTTCTACAAATGAGATACCTGCTTCGATCTTCGGAAGCATGGATCCGGAAGCAAACTGATTCTCAGCAATGTATTTCTTCGCATCAGCAGTGGTAAGGGTGCTAAGCTTCTGCTCATCGGCTGTGCCAAGATTCAGGCATACATTTTCTACACTTGTAAGGATCAGAAGAGTATCTGCATTCAGCTCCTCTGCAAGAAGTCCTGCTGCAAGATCCTTCTCGATGATGGCACTGGCACCGTGCAGGTTAATGCCCTGTTCAAGCACCGGGATTCCGCCGCCGCCAGCTGCGATTACAACCTGGTCTGCATTAAGAAGCGCACGTACAGTTTCAAGTTCTACGATTTTCTGAGGTTTAGGCGCTGCCACGATACGTCTGTAACCACCTTCTGGAAGCTTGGTAACAAAGTTACCTTTCTCTTCTTCTGCTTCGGCTTCTTCTTCAGTAAGGACACGTCCGATGATTTTCTCAGGATCTGCAAATGCGTCATCATAGGGATCAATAACTGACTGTGTCAGAACAGTAGCAACCGGCTTGTAAATTCCGCGGCTGATGAATTCGGCGCGGATGGAATTCTGAAGGTCATAACCAATGTAACCCTGGCTCATTGCAGAGCAGACGGACATAGGGGCGAATGTGTAATCCGGGTGTGCCTTTCCAAATTCATTCATTGCAGTGTGGATCATGCCAATCTGTGGACCATTGCTGTGGGAGATCACCACCTTGGCACCATCTTCAACAAGATCCGCGATTGCCTTTGCTGCGGCTTTAGTGGCTACCTTCTGCTCTGGGAGTGTGGTACCGAGAGCTTTGTGGCCTAATGCAACTACTACGATTTTTTCACTCATAGGAGATACCTCGTTTCTGTCAAATATAATGTGGGATATCAGAGATAATTGGCTTCCCCCGGACATCCTTAAGTAATATCTTTCATTATAAAAGGTAAAAGCTGGAATTGCAATAGATTCTTTGGATTCAAACAGGAAAAGCCACCTGCGTGGGCAGATGGCTTATTTCCTATATTTTTTGAGGGGGGAGATAGAGAGTGGTTTTTCATCTATCCGAGAATCATTATATCGGTAATTTGTGAGGGAACTGTGTCCAGAATCTTAAAGAAATCGAAAAAATATGAAATGAAAATAAAATCCGACAGTTTCTTGCATTTAAAGTCAGGATATGGTAAAGTAAGCCTATCTTATTTCTGCGTTCTGCAGGAAAGAATTTCTACAGCGTCGGTTCGACGCAAGATAACCCATTTTTTACTATGAAAGTCCTGTGCGGCAGCCATGAATTCACCATGCTTGCATGGTGGATTTATGGATATCGCACAGGCTAGACTGTATGAGTAAGTAGGGCGATAGCCCGGATTACGAATACAGGTGGCGATTGCGGGAGCGTCAATGGCGGGTCGCAATCGACTTTCATTCATGGTGATGTCTGCGTAAGCAGACATGTCCGTTTTGGAAGTAACTACATAACCAGGCGTATTATGCGTTTTTTGACGATTGTTGCGGATTATGGAAAAGAATCTGGCCTGAAAGGCACTGTCTGAAACAGAACCGCTTCAGAAAGAAAGGTGTGGTGCCTATGGAATGCCAGTGATTTTTTACAAGCGCTAATGGATGGGAAGCCAGGAGCAATCGACTTTCATTTATGGCGAGTTCTGCATCAGCAGACATGTTCATTTGGATAATTGTGTCAGAAAGGAGAAGAAGGATGAAAAACAGAATATGGAAAAAGATACTGGCGGCAGGCACAGGACTGCTTGCCCAGGCTGGGATTCTGGCTGGATGTACAGCACAGCCTGTGGTGGCGTATGGGGCACAAGCTGGAAATGGGTCAGTAGAGGTCGCTCATGAGGCGGCATGGAAAGAAATGGAGCAATTTAAGGCAGAGGTTTCGGTAAATGCATATGGACTGGAGACACTTGTATGGGAAAGTGAACCCTCCAATACAGAAAGAGAAAGCATTGGAAACACAGCTGGAGATGCGGTAGATTTACAGAATGGATTTTCTGATTATATAGAGGAAATTGCTTCCCTGGAAGCGCCTGAGGGGGGAAATATATCGGTTCCCATATCCTATGAATTAGTAGTGTGGCTTTCGGAATATTTCCAGCCAGATGCTACACTGGTAATGCCAGAGGGTTGTCTGAAAGAGGAGCTTCCTGTAAATACTGCAGATGGACGATCGAGCACGATTACCGGATTCAGATGGAAGATCAATCCTGGTGAGGCGGGAAAACAGCTGGTTATTCCAGTTACATTGCGGGAAGAATACCGGTTTCCGGCTCAAAACAGAACGGTCCCGGTCTGCCAGGATATCCTGCATGTTAATGATGCCTGGAACGAGGAAAATGGAGGCGGCATCTATATTGTGAAAAAGTGTGGAAATGAAAAGGAGATTTTATGCAGATCATCTTCGAAGACATTGGAAATACCAGCGGCTGATATGGATTTTAATGTTGAGATGAATCCGCGGGAAGAGACACACCGAGCTGGAGAACGGATCTATATGGATGTAGATCTGATAAACTGTGGACAAGTCCCGGTTTATGGGATTTCCCTGAAAGCACAAGTGGAAGAGGTTGAAGAAACAGAAGAAATGGAAGCAGTACCTGTGTGGGAAAAAGAGCCTGGTCTGGAAATTTCCGGGGATAGTGCGGTGTTAGAAAGTCTGTCAGCAGGAGAAAAAAGAAAGGTTACTTTTTATCTGGACCCGGCAGTAACGAAGAACGGTGACCTGAAACTGGCAGTTGCGGCCCAAACGGAAAATCCCGTTTTAATCGAAAAATCATCCAGTACACAGCTGGTGATCCATCCGCTTAAAGCCTCTTTTTCCGTGAAGAAAACGGCGGACTGTGAAAGTGCCAGCCCGGGAGATACCATAACCTATCAGATCAGCATTCACAATACCGGGGAACAGACCCTTCATTCTGTGATCACTACAGAACGTTTCGGACTTGCAGGTGTAACTGCCACTTTTCTGGAACAGGAGGGGGTCACTCTGAATAGGAGTAAGACCCAGGCGAAGATTCCGGAAATCGTTCCAGGCGGTTGTGTGAATTTAAAAGCAAAGGTTGTACTTCCAAAGGAACTTGAAGACCAGGATCTGGTTAATCAGATTATCGTAGTGACAGATGAGACCGGAGAAGAAAGTGCAGTGCGGGATCAGGCAACTGTCAGGGTCGAATCCCAAAAGACAGAAAATGTGGGAGACGGTACAGGAAAATCCGGCAGTGATGGCAGCATAGGCACCTCTGTTACATCCGTGAAAACAGGAGACTGTTCACATAAAGAGGTGTTTCAGGTGCTGATCCTGCTTTCCTTTTTCCTTTCTGCACTGTCAGCCAGACGTATGTTTTTTAGAAGGAAAGATTGAAAAGAAATTCTGTGTGTGCTATTCTATAAAAGAGTATGCGTTGTTGTAAAAGGAGGCATATATTTATGAAATTATCATCCTTATTAGAGAAGTTAGAATACACCTGCGTACAGGGTAGCACAGAGCAGGAAGTCACTGGTGTTGTTTATGATTCCAGAAAAGTAACAGAAGGTTCGCTGTTCATTTGTATCAGAGGCGCTGTTGTAGATGGTCATAAATTTATTCCGGATGTGGTAGCCAAGGGGGCAAAAGTTCTGGTTGTAGAGGAGGATGCTTCTGCACCTTCTGATGTTACTGTGATTAAAGTTGCAGATACCAGATATGCCATGGCATTTATTGCAGCAGCATGGTTCGGACATCCGGCAGAGAAGCTGAAAACCATTGGAATTACAGGAACCAAAGGTAAGACCACGACCACTTATATGGTAAAATCCATTTTGGAAAATGCCGGATACAAGGTTGGACTGATCGGAACCATCGAGGCGATCATTGGAGATAAGGTGATTCCGGCTTCTAATACGACTCCGGAATCCTATGTGGTACAGGAGTATTTCCACGAAATGGTGGAAGCTGGCTGTGACTGCGTGGTGATGGAGGTTTCTTCCCAGGGACTGATGCTTTACCGTACCCAGGGATTTGTATTTGATTTTGGAATTTTTACAAATATTGAGCCAGATCACATCGGTCCTAATGAACATAAGGATTTTGACCATTATCTGGCCTGCAAATCCATGCTGTTGAAACAGTGCCGTGTGGGCATTGTAAACCGGGATGATGAGCATTTTGACAGAATTATTGAAGGACATACCTGTACTCTTGAGACTTATGGCTTTTCCAAAGAAGCAGATCTTCGTGCAGAGGATGCTAAGCTGATAGGTGGAAAGGGCTATCTTGGAATTTCCTATCATTTGAAGGGTCTTATGGATTTCCCTGTGGAAATCGACATTCCAGGCAAATTCAGTATCTATAACTCTCTTACAGCAATTGCAATCTGCCGCCACTTCAAGGTTTCCCAGGAGAATATCCTGAAAGCTTTAAAGGTGGCGAAAGTGAAAGGCCGTATTGAGATGGTGAAGGTATCCGATGAGTTTACTTTGATGATTGACTATGCACATAATGCAATGGCACTGGAGAGCCTTCTTACCACTTTGCGGGAGTATCATCCACACAGATTGGTATGTCTGTTTGGCTGCGGCGGAAACCGTTCCAGACTCCGCCGTTATGAGATGGGAGAAGTTTCCGGACGTCTGGCGGATCTTACGATCATTACATCTGATAATCCGCGAGATGAGGAGCCACAGGCAATCATTGATGATATTAAAGTGGGCATGGCAAAAACAGAGGGCAAATATGTGGAAATTCCAGACCGCAAGGAAGCAATCGCCTATGCGATTCACCATGGAGAGCCTGGGGATATTGTAGTGCTTGCCGGAAAGGGTCATGAGGATTACCAGGAAATCAAAGGCAGGAAATATCCCATGGATGAGCGTGTGCTGATCGCAGATATTCTTGCTGGAAAGTAAAACATGACATATGCAGATATTATTGTAGATATTTCCCACGAGAAGCTGGACAAAAGTTTCCAGTATCTGGTTCCGGAAAATCTGAAGGATCAGATTCAGGTGGGAATGGTGGTTTCCATTCCGTTTGGGCGTGGAAATCATTTGCGCAAGGGGTATGTGACTGGGATTTCCGGGGAACCCAAGGTGACAGGAATTCAGATAAAATCCATTGCAGGAATTGAAAATGACCAGGAAACTACAGAATCCCGATTGATCGCCCTGGCGGGGTGGATGAAAGAGCACTATGGTTCCACCATGATCCAGGCGCTGAGAACAGTGCTTCCCATCCAAAAAAAGATGAAAGCCCAGGAGAAACGGTGGATAACCCTTCTTATTTCCAGGGAGGATGGGGAAAAACTTCTGCAAGATATGAAACAGACCCGTTATAAGGCACGTATCCGTCTTTTGGAAGCGCTTTTGCAGAAAGAAGATGGGAAACTGGAGACAGCCTGGGCGGGAAAAGAGCTTGGGACTACGGCTTCTGTCCTGAAATATTTTGAAGAACAGAAGATTGCTTCTGTTGATACGGATGTGATATACAGAAGTGCGATACAGGATGCGGAGAGCATTCCCCATGCGGCTTTGGACACTTTAAGCCAGCCGCAGCAGGAAGCGGTAGTACAGATCTTATCAGAATGGGAAAGGAATGATCCTAGACCGGTTCTTCTCCATGGAGTTACGGGCAGCGGAAAAACCCAGGTATACATGGAATTGATCGACAGGGTAATAAAGGAAGGAAAACAGGCAATCGTGCTGATTCCGGAAATTGCCCTGACTTACCAGATGGTAAGGCGGTTTTATGGCCGCTTTGGAGACAAGGTATCTGTGATCAATTCCAGGCTTTCCCAGGGAGAACGGTATGACCAGTTCAAAAGGGCAAAGCAGGGGGAACTTCAGGTGATGGTAGGTCCCCGTTCAGCACTTTTTACGCCCTTTGGAAAGCTGGGACTGATCATTATTGATGAGGAACATGAAGCTTCTTATAAAAGCGAAAACAGTCCCAGGTACCACGCAAGGGAGACGGCCATTCACAGAGCCAGGATGGAAGGTGCGAAGGTAGTGCTTGGTTCTGCTACACCTTCCATGGAAGCCTATTACCGGGCGAAAGAAGGAGAATATGCGCTGGTGAAACTAGAAGCGCGGTTTGAAGAACGGCCTCTTCCAGAAGTATCAATTATTGATATGAGGGAACAATTAAAGAAAGGGAACCGCCTGGCCCTAAGCCTGGAACTGAAAGCGGATATGGGAAAATGTCTGGAAAAGGGAGAGCAGGCTATGCTGTTTCTGAACCGTCGCGGTTATGCAGGATTTGTATCCTGCCGGTCCTGCGGACATGTGATGAAATGCCCGCATTGTGATGTGTCTTTAAGTGAGCATAACGGCAGGAGACTAATCTGTCATTACTGCGGATATGAAACTGTGAAGCCAGATAAATGCCCTGTCTGCTCCTCCCCTTATATTGGAGGATTCAAAGCAGGAACCCAGCAGATCCAGCAGGTGGTGGAGAAAGAATTTCCAGGGGCGAAGATCCTTAGGATGGATTATGACACTACCAGGGCAAAAGGAAGCTATGAAAAGATTTTGTCCGCTTTTTCCAGACATGAGGCAGATATTCTTATTGGAACCCAGATGATCGTTAAGGGACATGATTTTCCAGATGTAACCCTTGTGGGAGTTATTGCGGCAGATTTATCCCTGAATGCCGATGATTACCACAGCGGGGAGCGGACTTTCCAGCTGCTTACACAGGCGGTAGGTCGTTCCGGAAGAGGAAGAAAGAAAGGTCATGCTCTGATCCAGACCTACAATCCGGAGCATTACAGCATCCAGACTGCAGCAAAGCAGGATTACGAAGCATTTTACGAAGAGGAAATGGGATACCGTCTTCTGATGGATTATCCACCGGCAGCTCATATGATGGCAGTACTTGGGGCGTCAGAAGATGAGAAGCTTCTTGAGACGGCGATGCATTACCTTAGTCTGTTTACAGGTAAGCTTTATGGGGGGAAAGATCTTCACATGATCGGTCCGGCCCCGGCGTCTGTGGGAAAAGTAAAGGACGTATACAGAAGAGTAATCTACTTGAAGCATGGGAACTATGACTTGCTTGTCTGGATCAAGGACAGGATGGAGAAATACATTGAGATTAATTCCGGCTTCAGAAAGGTAAATATACAATTTGATTTTTCATGATCAAAATGATGACAGGGCAAAAAGTCAGAAAGCTGTTCCTGTTTGCGGGATAAAGCTTTTGCCCCTGACATCATCAAAGAGAAAAGATAAAAGGAGATAACGAAAAAATGGCACTTAGAACAATCAGAACAGAGGGAGATTCCGTTTTGGAGAAGGTCTGCAGACCAGTAGAGAAAATCGATAAGCGTACCAAGGATCTGGTAGGAGATATGCTGGAAACTATGTATGATGCATGCGGAGTTGGTCTTGCAGCTCCTCAGGTTGGTATTTTAAAGAGAATCGTAGTGATTGATGTCGGAGATGGTCCGCTGATCCTGATCAATCCGGAAATCCTTATGACCTCCGGAGAGCAGACTGGTGAAGAGGGATGCTTAAGTGTTCCGGGAATGTCCGGTCAGGTTACCCGTCCCAATTATGTAAAAGTGAAAGCTCTTGATATGGATATGAAAGAGCAGATCTATGAAGGAGAGGGTCTTCTTGCCCGCGCATTCTGCCATGAGATCGATCATCTGGATGGAAAAATGTATACCCGCCTGGTTGAGGGGGAATTACATCATGTAAGCTACGATAACGAGGAGGAAGAAGATTAAATGAAAATTGTTTATATGGGAACACCGGATTTTGCGGTAAACCCTCTTCGAGCCCTGGCAGAAGCCGGGTATGAAGTCGCAGGCGTTGTGACACAGCCGGATAAACCAAAGGGCCGTGGAAAAACCATGCTGCCGACGCCTGTAAAGGAAGAGGCTATCCGGCATGGCTTTGACGTTTATCAGCCGGTGAAGGTGCGGGAGCCGGAATTTCAGGAAACCCTGAAAGCATTGAATCCGGATATTATTGTTGTGGCCGCTTTTGGCCAGATCATCCCGAAGAGTATTCTGGAGCTTCCAAAGTATGGCTGTATTAATATCCATGCCTCTCTGCTTCCGAAATACCGCGGTGCGGCTCCTATCCAGCAGGCTGTTATTGACGGGGAAAAGGAATCCGGGGTAACGATCATGAGGATGGGCACAGGCCTTGATACTGGAGATATGATTTCCAAAATCGTGGTACCTCTTGCAGCAGATGAGACAGGGGGAAGTCTTTTTGATAAACTGGCGGAGGCTGGAGCGAAGCTTCTCATTGAGACTCTGCCCCGTATTTTTGACGGTACAGCTGTTTATGAAAAGCAGCCGGAAGAAAGTCCGACTCCTTATGCTGGCATGATCACCAAACAGATGGGACTTATGAATTTCCAGAAATCAGCAGTGGAGCTGGAAAGACTGGTACGGGGATTAAATCCGTGGCCAAGCGCTTTTACTTTCTGGAATGGGAAGACACTGAAGGTGTGGGAGAGCTTTGTAGCTGGCAGCGAAGACCTGGAAAATCTGGAGGTGCAGTCAGCAGAGCCCGGAACGGTTGTGAAAACAGACAAAAAAGGAATTTATGTGGCTTGCAGTGAGGGTATTCTGGTACTTTCCCAGGTACAGCTGGAGGGAAAGAAGAGAATGGATGCAGATGCATTCCTTCGCGGATGCCATATAGAAACCGGAAGCAGATTTACGGACAAAAAGGAGTGATCGTATGTACGGATACGGGTATGGATATCCTTATGGATTTTATTTTGATCCTACTTATGTTTTGCTGATTATTGGAATGTTGCTGGCCCTTGCGGCATCTGGAAAGATGAAAAGCACTTTTGCCCGTTACCAGCAGGTACGCAGTCATTCCGGACTTACAGGAGCGCAGACCGCCCAGAGGATTTTAAGTGCTACCGGAATTTATGATGTGACAATTGTTCCGATTTCCGGAAGTCTTACAGACCACTATGATCCAAGAACTAAAAAACTGGCACTTTCCCAGGATGTGTACGGAAGAACTTCAGTGGCTGCTGTGTGTGTGGCAGCCCATGAATGCGGGCATGCGATCCAGCACAATATAAACTATGCACCGCTGAATATCCGTTCTGCGATCGTTCCGCTGGCAAATATCGGTTCTTCTCTTTCCTGGCCTATTTTTATACTGGGGCTGATCATGTCCATTCCAGCACTTACGACTGCAGGAATTGTGTTGTTTTCACTTGCAGTTCTGTTTCAGCTGGTAACACTTCCGGTGGAATTTAATGCTTCTTCCAGAGCCTTAAAAATGCTGGAAAGCACCGGAATCTTAAGTCATGAAGAAAATGCAGGGGCGAAGAAAGTCCTTACAGCAGCTGCCCTTACTTATGTAGCTGCCCTGGCGTCCTCTATTTTACAGCTTTTGAGACTGATCATACTTTCCGGAGGTAGAAGACGGGATGATTAATGGAATTAATTCCAGGGAGATGATCCTGGAAATTTTGCTTGAAATTGAAGAGGGGGAGCATAGCCATGTGGCTATCCGGAATGCCCTTTCCAAATACCAGTTCCTTCCGAAACAGGATCGGGCATTTATTACCCGTGTGTGTGAGGGAACATTGGAATACCGGATTCAGATTGATTATATCATCAATTCTTTTTCCAAGGTAACGGTGGATAAAATGAAGCCTGCGATCCGGGAAATATTAAGAAGTGCTGTGTACCAGCTGAAATATATGGATAGCGTGCCGGACAGTGCGGTGTGTAATGAGGCCGTGAAGCTGGCACAAAGAAAGGGCTTTTATAATCTTAAGCCATTTGTAAATGGTGTCCTTAGGACAATTGTGCGGGAAATGGACAAGGTACAATTCCCAAAAAAAGAGGATGACCTGCTGAAGTATCTTTCTGTAAAATATTCCATGCCTGAGGTGCTGGTGAATAGATGGCTGGAGGCATATGGTGAGGAAACCACAGAGAAAATCCTTGCAGATTTTCTTACGGAGCATCCTCTTACTATCCGCTGCCGTACCTATCTGAATTCCAAAGAAGACATTGTGAAGAGCCTTGAAAGCCAGGGGGTCCAGGTGGAACCTGCACCATATCTTCCTTATGCATACAGCATTTCAGATTTTAACCATATTCTTGCCCTGGATGCATTTATCAAAGGCCAGATTGTGGTTCAGGATGTGAGCTCCATGCTGGTTGCGGAAGTGGCGAATCCGAAAAAAGGGGATTATGTCATTGATGTGTGTGCAGCACCTGGTGGGAAAAGCCTTCATATGGGAGACAAGATGGAAGGCTTTGGCACTGTAGATGCAAGAGATGTAAGCCAGTATAAGGTGAATCTTATTGAGGAGAATATCCAGCGTACCAATTCGATTAATGTACAGGCCAGAGTTCAGGATGCAACTGTTTTTGACCAGGATTCAGAGCTGCTGGCAGATATTGTGATCGCAGATGTGCCCTGTTCCGGGTATGGAGTGATCGGTAAGAAACCGGAGATCAAATATCGCGTGACACCCCAGAAGCAGGACGAAATTGTGATCTTACAGAGGACGATCTTGGATCGTGCAGCCAATTATGTGAAGCCAAGAGGCGAGCTTGTATTCAGCACCTGTACGATCGCAAAAGAGGAAAATGAAGAGAATATGATGTGGTTTCTGAATAATTATCCGTTTAAGCTGGAAAGTCTGGATCCTTATCTTCCAGAAGAGCTTCATTCAGAGACTACAGCACTTGGATATCTGCAGCTTCTTCCGGGAGTACATAAGACAGACGGATTCTTTATTGCAAAATTCAGAAGAAAATAGGAAATTTCAGAAAAATAGGAAATAAAAATATGACAGATATTAAGTCAATGAATAAAGAAGAGCTGAAAGAACTGATGACCGGATTAGGGGAAAAGCCTTTCCGCGCAAAGCAGATTTACAGCTGGCTTCATGAACATCTGGTAACATCTTACGATGAGATGGGAAATATACCAGGAAAATTAAAGGAAAAACTGAAGGATTATCCCACCACAGCCCTGGAAATGGTAGATGAACAGATTTCCGCCATTGATGGCACAAGAAAATATCTGTTTCGTCTCTCGGATGGAAACGTGATAGAAAGCGTGCTGATGCGTTATAAACACGGAAATTCCGTGTGTATTTCCTCACAGGTGGGATGTAAAATGGGGTGCCGCTTCTGTGCTTCCACAATTGGGGGCTGGACCAGAAATCTTCTTCCTTCTGAAATGCTGGATCAGATTTACCGGATCCAGAGCATAACAGGAGAGAGAGTATCCAATGTTGTGGTAATGGGAACCGGTGAGCCTATGGATAACTATGATAATATTGTACGTTTTGTGCATCTCCTTTCAGATGAAGGCGGCCTTAATATCAGCCAGAGGAATATCACCGTTTCGACCTGCGGAATCGTTCCGAAAATTTACCAGCTTGCAAAGGAAAAGCTGCAGATCACCCTTGCATTATCCCTGCATGCGCCAAATGATGAAAAGCGGCGGGAACTTATGCCAATTGCACAGCGGTACAGTATGGATGAAGTTCTGGATGCATGCCGAGAGTATTTCCGGGAAACTGGCAGAAGAATTACTTTTGAATATAGTCTTGTGGCTGGTGTGAATGACAGTGATGAAGATGCAAAGGAGCTTAGCAGCAGGATACACGATATTAACTGCCATGTAAATCTGATTCCCGTAAATCCAATCAAGGAGCGTTCTTACAGGCGTTCGACACACCAGGCAGTGGAGAATTTTAAAATAAAACTTGAAAAATGCGGAATTAATGTTACTATTAGAAGGGAAATGGGCAGTGATATAGACGGTGCCTGTGGACAATTGAGAAAAAGCTATATGGAAAAAAGTTACGATCCGCAGTAACGAAAAGGATGCTGCTTAGGAAAACAGCATCACGAAGAGGACAGAAAGCGAGAAGTGACATGAGGGTATATTCAGCTACGAATATAGGAATGAAGCGGAAGATGAACCAGGATTATGTGTTCGCTTCCCAGGACCCGGTTGGAAATCTCCCGAATCTTTTTGCTGTTGCCGATGGAATGGGAGGACACAATGCCGGCGATTACGCCTCCTCTCATGCTGTCAGGATACTGGTAGATGAAATACGGGAGGATACGGATTATAATCCTGTAAAGGTAATCCGTCATGCCATTGAGACTGCGAACACAGAGATCATAGAACAGGCACAGAAGGATGAGAAGCTTCGTGGAATGGGAACTACCATGGTGGTAGCCACTATTGTAGGCCAGTATGCTTATGTTGCCAATGTGGGAGACAGCAGATTATATGTGGTTGATAAACAACTGCGGCAGGTTACCAGAGATCATTCACTGGTTCAGGAAATGGTAAGAATGGGTGAGATCACTGCTGAGCAGGCGAGAAACCATCCGGATAAGAACATTATCACCAGAGCTCTGGGGGCGGAGAAAACTGTAGATGTGGATTTCTTTGATATGCGTCTGGAACCAGGCAGTACGATCCTGATGTGTTCTGACGGTCTCAGTAATATGGTGGAAGATAAAAAAATGGAAGAAATCATATTGAATTCTGATGAGGATATCACCTGGAAGGGAGATACTCTCATACAGGAAGCCAACAATAACGGCGGCAAGGATAACATTGCGATCATATTGATAGAACCATTCACGAATGAGGTGGAAACATGTTAAAGACAGGTATGATCATAGCAGAGCGCTATGAAATTGTAAGTAAAATCGGTACCGGCGGAATGGCGGACGTATATAAGGCAATGGACCATAAACTGAATCGTTTTGTGGCGGTTAAGGTTCTGAAGCCGGAATTCAGGGAAGATGCAACTTTTGTAAAGAAATTCAGAAGTGAAGCGCAGGCGGCAGCCGGCCTTACCCATCCGAATATTGTAAATGTATTTGATGTAGGGGATGATGAAGGTGTCTATTACATTGTAATGGAGCTGATCGAGGGAATCACTCTGAAAGAGTATATCTCCAAGAAAGGTAAGCTTTCCGTGAAGGAGGCTACCAGCATTGCCATTCAGGTATCCATGGGACTGGAAGCTGCACATAGCCATGGGATTGTGCACCGCGATGTGAAGCCTCAGAATATTATCATTTCCACAGATGGAAAGGTAAAAGTGACCGATTTTGGAATTGCCAGAGCTGCTTCTTCTAATACGATCAGTTCCAATGTTATGGGATCTGTGCATTACAGCTCACCAGAGCAGGTAAGAGGCGGATACAGCGATGAAAAGAGTGATATCTATTCACTTGGTATTACTTTATATGAGATGGTAACAGGACGTGTTCCATTTGATGGAGATACCACGGTTGCCATCGCAATCAAACATCTCCAGGAAGAGATGGTACCACCGAGTGTATATTCTCCGGATCTTCCATACAGCCTGGAGCAGATCATTCTGAAATGTACCCAGAAGAGTGTAGACCGCAGATACAATAAGATGGAGGATGTGATCGCAGATCTGAAGCATTCTCTCATTGACCCTCAGGGAGATTTCGTAAAACTTAATTCTGTAGATACAGATGCCAAGACAGTTGTCATTTCGGATGAAGAGCTTGGGGAGATCAAACATACTCCAAAGCAGACCATCAAGCCGGACATTGAGGCTCTTGAAAAAGAACTGAATGAGACAAATTATGATGATGACGATTACGGCTATGATGACGAGGATGAGAAGCCTGAGCGTTCACGAAAGAGCCGGGAACGTGACAGAGAGCGCGAAGACAGGGAGAGACGTATCAGGAAACAGAAAAGAGGCGTCAGTGTAGCTGGAAGTATTGTGGCACTGATCGTTGGAGCAGTCGTTCTGATCGCAGTGATTCTGGTAGTGGGAAGAGCTGCAGGCCTGATCGGCGGATCGAAAGATACAACTTCGGATCAGCAGGAACAGCAGGCACAGAATACAGATACCACACAGAGCAGTGAGGACGACAGTATGGTATCTGCACCAGACCTGATCGGTAAAACTGAGGCAGAGGCTCAGGAACTTTGTGCTTCCTTAAATATTGGAATGAGCTATAAAGGCGAAGAAGCTTCCACACAGGAAAAAGGTAAGATTTCTTCCCAGGATCCTGTAAAGGGAACACAGATCGCGAAAAATTCTACAATCAATTATTATGTAAGTAAAGGCTCTGAGCAGATCACGATGCCAGATCTGTTTGGACAAAATGGTGCAACAGCACAGGAAACACTGGAAAGTCAGGGTGTGACCGTTCAGATTAATAAAATATATCCGGATGATAGTTCTTTAGTAGATATCGGCTGTGTACTGGATACAGATCCGGTTGCAGGAAGCACTGTAAAAGCTGGAGATACGGTTACTCTTACAATCAGCCGTGGCATTAACTATGGTGACAGTGTACAGATCCCGGATGTAACCGGATTAGAGAAAAATGAGGCTATTGCCAAACTTGGCAAATTCATTAATATCAATGTGGAAATGCAGATGAGCACAGATGTAGCGGAAGGCACTGTTATTTCCCAGGATCCGGTTGGATTTACAGATGACAATCCGGTATATGGGGATCCGGACCAGGATACCATCACACTTACCGTAAGTAGTGGTAACCAGGATCCTTCCGTGTCAGAAAGTACAGATGAGTCACAGGTACAGAGTTCTGCTGCAGATACTTCTGTGGCAGCAGCGAATGGTGAAGTATGGAAATGTACACAGAGACTGAATACACCTACCGGATATACCGGTGGACTTATCAGACTGGAACTGGTCCAGGAAGTAAACGGTGAGCCAAAGGCAAGTTCAATCGTGGAAGGACAGCAGCTTACATTCCCATATCAGCTGGATATTACAGGAGCACCTGGAGTTGCAGAGGGAACTTTATATCTGTCCGAGCAGCAGTCTGATGGAAGCTATCAGGAGCTTGGGCATTATCCGCTTACTTTTGAGAAAGCAGAGTGATCCATGCAGGGAAAGATCATTAAAGGAATTGCTGGTTTTTATTACATTTATGCAGAAGACGGCAATATTTACGAATGTAAGGCAAAGGGGATTTTCCGGAAGGACAATTTCAAGCCGCTGGTAGGAGATAATGTGGAAATTACAGTTCTGGATGAGGAGGAGAAGGAAGGCAGTGTGACTGCCATTCTTCCCCGTCAGAATTCCCTGATCCGGCCAGCCGTCGCCAATGTAGACCAGGCGTTTGTGATATTTGCCATGGAAAATCCCAAGCCGAATTTTCTTCTTCTGGATCGTTTTCTGATTATGATGGAACAGCAGGGGATTCCGGTTGTCATTTGTTTTAACAAGAAAGATCTTGGAGAGAAAGAAGAACTGGAAAAGCTGTATGGGATTTATACAGGCTGTGGATATCATGTTGTACTTTCCAGTACCTATGAAGGAGAGGGAATGGACGAGATACGCCAGATCCTGAGAGGGAAGACAACGGTAGTTGCAGGACCTTCCGGTGTGGGGAAATCATCCATTACCAACTGTATGCAGGGTGAAGTGCAGATGGAGACCGGTGAGATCAGCAAGAAGCTGAAACGGGGAAAGCACACCACCAGACATTCCCAGGTGATTCCAGTGGAAAAGGATACTTTTCTGGTGGATACTCCGGGATTTTCTTCTCTATATCTTACAGATATGGAGGAAGAAGAGCTTCGGGATTATTTCCCGGAATTTGTGAAATATGAACCACAGTGCCGCTTCCAGGGATGTATGCATATCCATGAACCGGACTGTGCTGTGAAGGAAGCACTGGCAGAAGGTAAAATCAGCCAGCTGCGTTATGATGACTATCTGGCATTATATGAGGAATTAAAAGAGAAAAGGAGATACTAAAATTATGTATCAGCTATGCCCTTCCATTTTATCAGCGGATTTTAACCGCCTGGGCGAACAGATTAAAATTCTTGAAAACGAAGGTGTTAAATGGCTCCATATTGATGTTATGGATGGTGATTTTGTTCCAAGCATTTCTTTTGGAATGCCGGTGATCAAATCAATCCGTAAAGAATCCAAGATGTTTTTCGATGTTCATCTTATGGTGACAGAGCCAGAAAGATACATCCAGGACTTTGTAAATTGCGGGGCAGATTCTATCACTGTTCATGCAGAAGCATGTGAAGACCTGGAAAGAACCATAGATCGTATCAAGGATGCAGGAGTGAAGGTTGGAGTTTCCATTAAGCCGGCTACTCCGGTAAATGATATCAGCCATATGCTTGAAGATGTGGATATGGTCCTGATCATGACTGTTCAGCCTGGATTTGGCGGACAGAAATATATGGATGAGTGTACAGAGAAGATTCAGGAGCTGAGAGAACTGATCGAGAAAGAGAATCTGAATGTGGATATTGAGGTTGACGGTGGAATCAATGACAGTACCCTGGAAACAGTTATGAAAGCAGGAGCAAATATTTTTGTTGCAGGATCCTGGGTATTTGGAGGAGATATCGCAGCAAATGTCCGTCATATTGAGAAAAAAATCGAAGAGATCGGCGACAGAATCGAGTGAGAGATAGCATGATAGATACAGTAATCGTAAGCGGGGGCATGATCCAGAAAGATTTTGCCCTCGATTTTATTAATAAGATAAAAGAAGAGAGAAAAGAGAAAAGCCTGTTTTTAATGGCTGCCGATAGGGGAATGGACTTTTTCAGGGAGACTGGGCTGGTTCCGGATCTTGTGGATGGAGATTTCGACAGTATGTCCAGAGAAGGAAAGACCTATCTGGAGAGCCTTGCGGATACCAGAATCGTACAGCTTGTTCCCGAAAAGGATGACACAGATACCCAGTCAGCAGTAAATCTGGCAATAAAAGAGGGGGCAAAAAATATTCTCATACTTGGTGCAACTGGCGGAAGACTGGATCATTTTCTGGGAAATCTTGGAATCCTGACTCTCGGTAAATTAAAAGGGGTTCAGATTGCACTTGCAGATGAGCAGAACTATATCTGTCTGGTACCAAGCGGCAAGCTGCTTCAAAGGGAGAAACAATTCGGAAAATATGTATCCTTTTTCCCAGTGGGCGGTCAGGTAGAAGGACTTACACTGAAAGGATTCAAGTATCCGTTAAATGAGTATTGCCTGAGGATTGAGGACTGCGGGCTTACTGTCAGCAATGAAATTTCAGAGGAGCAGGCAGAGATAATTTATGAAAAAGGCAGTCTTATGATGATTATGTCGCGGGATCTGAAATAGATTACAGATAAAAATTGGCGGAAGTCAGGAGGGGCTTATGGGAAAAGAGGACGCGGAGTTAAGAATTGTACAGCTAAAAGAGCAGATTGGTGCGACCCGTATGAAGAATACAGAAAAATCACTGGAATACTGTGAAGAACTGAAAAGAATTGCGGAAGAAACAAAGGATAAAGCTCTTTTGGGATATGTTTATTTTCACATAGGACTGTCCTACTACATTTTGAACAAATCGGAAGAGATGTTCCATAATATTGCGGAAGCACTTGGATATCTGAATGAGACAAAACAGTGGAGCCTTGTAGCCCGTTCTTATAATCTTATGGCGATTATGTCTATTGCCAAGGGAAATATTTCTGTTGGAATGGATTATTATCTCAACGGGATCAATTACTGCAAACAATATAAGCTGGATGATATCATCGGCAGCTTTTATGTGAATCTGGGAGTCTTATATCAGGAGAACAGTCTGTACTTTGAGGCCCTTGATTATTTTGAAAGGGCGCTTAAGCTATATGGAAATGAGCCAGGCCAGTACACTCCGCGAAAAACCATGATCTATACCAATCTTGCGGCCTGTTATATGCATCGGGGAAATCTTGACAAGACCCGTATGTTTATGGAAAAACTGGATATTGAATGTATGCCTCATTATGACGATGAAGATTATGTATATGTGGATTGCATGAAAGTGGAATTTTTTCATGCCTGTGGTGATGTTAAACTGACGAATCATTACATAGAGGAAATCAGACAGCGGATTCAATCGGATATGCCGATAATGGAAATTTTTGATGATCTGTACCATTTTTGTAATGTTCTTCTGACGATTGGCAGAAATGATGTACTGCCGGAAATTATCAGTCGTCTGGAGTCTGCTGCAAAAAATACAGAGATTGCCAATATTCAGAGAAAGCTTAGTTCTTTGAAGATGAAGTATTATGAGAAAAACGGCATGGAAAAGGAAGCTGCTGTAGAGGGAATCCATTTTTATGAATTGACAGAGCTGATGGAAAAAGACAGCCAGAGTATGATCGCAAACATGCTTTATGTGAGAAACTGCCTGGAGCGGGAGAATGAACGGCGCAAACAGATGGAGCTTCTTGAACAGGAGCTTCGCATAAAATCTGAAACAGACCCGCTGACGAAGCTGGCTAACCGTTACCGTCTGAATGATTATTCAGAAAAACTTCTGGAGGACTGTCTAAAGAGACAGGCGCCGCTGGCATTTGAAATCCTGGATGTTGATTATTTCAAAGAATTTAATGATAATTACGGACATCTGGCAGGCGATGAATGTATCTGCAGGGTGGCTGAGCTGATCCGCGGCATGGAAGATGAGCATATTTTCTGTGCAAGATATGGCGGGGATGAATTTATCATTTTATACCACGATATGAGTCTTGAGGAAGTAGGCAAAAAGGTGGCAGGCCTCCGGCAGGAGGTAATGAAACTGAATATCAGGCATGAATATTCCCAAACAGCTGATTGTGTTACTCTTTCCCAGGGTGTCTGTTATGATATTCCAAGGCAGGGCAATAAGAACTGGGATTTTCTGCATGCGGCAGATGAGATGCTTTATAAAATAAAGCGAAAAGGAAGAAATGATTTTATAATTGGAAATATCTATACAGAAGTTATTATTTAATGGAAGGAAATTCGTAGTGCTGCTGTGAATGCGAACTCTACAATATTTACGGAAACATAAGAATTTACTTTTCAAACGGTGTGTGGTATGATTTATAGGTATGGGGCAAAGTGAAAATGAGACAAGTGCCCATTACTGTAGAAATACATGTTTCGGAAGAAACATAAGGAGGATATATTTAAAATGAAATTAGGTATCGTTGGTTTACCAAATGTAGGAAAAAGTACACTTTTCAACTCTCTGACAAAGGCTGGCGCAGAATCTGCAAACTACCCATTCTGTACGATTGACCCGAACGTGGGAGTTGTTACAGTGCCGGATGAGAGACTGGCACTGCTTGGGGATTTCTACCATTCCAAGAAAGTGACACCGGCTGTTATAGAGTTTGTTGATATTGCGGGACTGGTTAAGGGAGCTTCCAAAGGTGAGGGCCTTGGTAACCAGTTTCTTGCCAATATCCGTGAGGTAGATGCAATCGTTCACGTAGTGCGTTGCTTCGAGGATACCAATGTTATCCATGTAGATGGAAGCATTGACCCGATCCGTGACATTGAGACCATCAACCTGGAGCTGATTTTCTCTGATCTGGAGATCCTTGAGAGAAGAATTGCCAAGGTTACCAAAACTGCACGTATGGATAAAGAGGCAGCCAAAGAGCTTGATTTCCTTCAGAAAATTAAGAAATGGCTGGAAGATGGCAAGATGGCTATCACAATGGAGCTGGAAAATGAGGATGAGGAAGCCTGGATGGGAACCTATAATCTGCTGACACAGAAGCCGGTAATTTATGCTGCCAATGTAGCAGAGGATGATCTGGCTGATGACGGCGCCAGCAATTCACATGTACAGGCTGTAAGAAAATATGCAGCAGAGCAGAACAGTGAGATTTTTGTAATCTGTGCACAGATTGAGGAAGAGATTTCCGAACTGGATGAGGACGAGCGGAAAATGTTCCTGGAGGATCTGGGACTGAAGGAATCCGGTCTTGAGAAACTGGTAAAGGCAAGCTATCATCTGCTTGGACTTATGAGCTTCCTTACATCCGGAGAAGATGAGACAAGAGCATGGACCATTAAGATTGGAACGAAGGCACCTCAGGCTGCCGGTAAGATCCATTCTGATTTCGAGCGTGGTTTCATTAAAGCAGAGGTAGTGAATTACCAGGATCTTCTGGATTGCGGCTCTTATGCAGGGGCAAGAGAAAAAGGACTGGTCAGAATGGAAGGTAAGGAGTACGTAGTCCAGGATGGAGATGTGATCCTGTTCAGATTTAATGTCTGATAACTTTTTACAACCTATAATAACCTATGACGATACTGCTCAACGATACGGATCGGAGAGAAAAAGGAGAACATAAATGTCAATTCAGTTTCCAAATCTGGGAATAAACCTGGATTATGTGGGAAAATCCATTCAAATTTTTGGATTTGAAATTACATTTTTTGGCCTTATAATAGCTCTGGGAATGCTTCTGGGGATGGGATTTGTGATCCTGGAAGCGAAACGCTGCGGTGAGGAGAAAGACAGCTATCTGGAAATGATGATCGTTTCTTTGCTTTTTGGTGTAGCAGGAGCCAGATTGCTGTACGTTTTTTGTTCCTGGAATCTTTATAAAGGGAATATTGCCCAGATCTTTAATATCAGAAATGGTGGTCTTTCCTTTTATGGAGGATTGTTTGGTGGAATTCTGGGAGCTGCTATTTACTGCGGCGTGCGCAGGAAGTCTTTTATGCAGATGGCAGATACTGCCAGCATGGGAATCATCATTGCGCAGATAATAGGAAGGTGGGGAGATTTCTTTAACAGGGAATCTTTCGGAGAGTATACAAACAGTATATTTGCTATGCAGCTTCCGTTATCCGCTGTACGTTCCAGTGAAGTGACTTCTGCCATGCGGGAAAATCTGGAGACCATAGGAGGTATCTCTTATATTCAGGTGCATCCGGCATTTCTGTATGAAAGTCTCTGGTGTCTGCTTTTATTCCTGCTCATGCTTGTGTGGAAACGCAAAAAGCGTTTTCAGGGAGAAGTATTTCTCAGATATCTGGCTGGATATGGACTGGGACGATTTGTGATCGAGTATCTCAGGACTGATAAGTTGCTGATTCCGGGTACTTCTGTAGGAGTTTCCCAGTTGATCTCAGCAGCATTGTTTCTGATTTGCGCACTGGTTGCTGCCGTTGAGGGAACGATGGCGAAAAAGCGGGCTGCAAGGCGCAGACGCAGGAGAGAACAGGACTATGAAGCACAGGAAAGAGCTGCCAGGGAGGCTGAAGCAGAAGAGTACAGAGACAGAATCAGGCTGGAGAGGGCTTTTGCGGATGAAAAATCAGGCGAAGTACCAGAGGCATATTCCGGAAATGCAGCATTTTATGAAGAAAATCCGGGAGACAATCCGGGAGACAATCCGGGAGAAAATTCCGAAGAGAATTCAGAAGAAGGTGAAGATTCTTCCGCTGAAGAAAACAGCAATCTGGAAGAACTGGATAGGTCAGAGGAAATTCCAGAGGAAAAAAGCGAAGCTGCTCCTTCAAGTAAAGAAGAACCAGATGAAAAATTGGAAAAAGGAAGTCTGGAAAACGCTTCGCAGGATGAAAATCTGGCGGAAAATGAGGAGTCTGAAAAAACAGTGGAAAGCATTGATCATGCTTCTGAAGAAACAGCTTCTGCTGCAAAGAATCCATCATTTTCAGAAGATGATGAATGGCTGTATAGCAAGCCGCGGCGATTTGCGAAAAAACCTGCCGGTCAGCAGGAAGATTGATTCTATGATTGCCAGATATGTGAAACTGGGCTAAAAACTGTTAAAAAGAAAAATATTCAAAAAGCGTCACTTCGGTGGGAACAGTCCCCACTAAGTGACGCTTTTTTGACGCTTTCAAAACTAAAAAAATATAAAAGCTTTTCGAATAAAAAATGTTTTTTGGCTCCAGCCCCCTATTTCTAAGCGACTGTAAGGAGTTTGTAACAGAATTATGTAACTTAATTCATAATTTCCCACTTGTAATTTAGGAGCAAATGGGTTAGAATGATTTCATAAGTGGTAGGAAGTGGAGAAAAGTGGTGACAAATGGGGACGAAGTGGCAGAACTTCCATTTGTTTCCCATCATGAGATACGAGGGGGAGACTTGTATCTCACGAGAGTAGGTGAGTTTTATGTTCATGGGCGAGTACAATCATACGATCGACGCGAAGGGGCGTCTGATCATCCCGGCGAAATTCAGGGAACCCTTAGGAGAAGAATTCGTTCTGACCAGAGGGCTTGATGGTTGTCTCTATCTTTATCCTATGGATGAATGGGAAGCCTTTGAAGAGAAGCTCCGTGCATTACCACTTACAAACAAAGACGCTAGAGCCTTTTCGCGATTTTTTGTTGCAGGCGCAACAACATGTGAACTGGATAAGCAGGGGAGAATTCTCGTACCACAGACGTTACGTGAGTTCGCTGGTCTGGAGAAGGATGTTATTCTGGCAGGTAATCTGAACAGAGTAGAAGTCTGGAGCAAAGAGAAATGGAGCGAGAATTGCGATTATGACGATATGGACAGTATTGCCCAGAGCATGGAGAACATGGGAATCGTCATCTGAGCATAGAATAAGCGATAATCCAACAGGAGACGGAAATGGAATTCAAACACAAATCTGTATTACTGGACGAGACCGTTGGCGGGCTTAATATCAAGCCGGATGGAATCTATGTGGATGGCACTTTGGGCGGCGCAGGACATGCCATAGAGGTATGCAGGAAACTTTCTGCCAAGGGGAGATTTATTGGTATAGATCAAGACCAGGATGCGATAATTGCTGCGAGTGAACGGCTTGCCGCCTTTGACCAGGTGACAATCATTCGCAGCAATTATTGTTACATGGTGCAGGAGCTTGCCGCAAGGGGAATCCATAAGGTTGACGGCATTGTTCTGGATCTGGGAGTATCCTCATATCAGCTGGATAATGAAGAGCGTGGCTTTACTTACCGTGTAGATGCACCTCTTGATATGCGCATGGATCAGAGACAGACGCAGACCGCCAGTGACATTGTTAATGGTTATGAAGAAAGAGAACTGTATCGCATTATCCGCGATTACGGTGAAGATAAATTTGCTAAAAATATTGCGAAGCATATTGTAGCAGCAAGACAGCAGGCACCGATCAGGACTACAGGCCAGCTTACACAGATCATCCGGGAATCAATTCCCATGAAAATACAGGCAGCAGGAGGTCATCCTGCCAAGCGTACTTTCCAGGCTATCCGGATTGAGCTGAACAAAGAACTGGATGTACTTCGTGATTCCCTTGACGGGATGATTGATCTTTTAGATGACGGTGGAAGACTGTGTATTATTACGTTCCATTCTTTGGAGGACAGGATTGTTAAGACGATCTTCCGAAAGAATGAGAACCCGTGTACGTGTCCGCCGGATTTTCCGGTGTGTGTGTGCGGGAAGAAATCCAAGGGGAGAGTGATCACAAGGAAGCCGATCCTTCCAAGTGATGCAGAAATGGAAGAGAACCCGCGTTCTAAGAGCGCTAAACTTAGAATATTTGAAAGAAAATTTGTAACTGTTCAGAGCCAAGCGGATTTTCGTACAAAAGTGTGAGTCATGCTTGCATGAACGAATACTTTTGTACAAAAATCCATTTGGCGTATACGCCACACTGACGAAATGGGTCGCATTTTGGAGGTTGGCTCTGAACAGTTACGAAAATTTTAAAAGAAGGGTAAAAAATGGCGGAGACAGGCAGACATACTCATACTACGTCCGGAAGACGTTCACAAAATACGTATGTTGACGGTAATACTGTCCGGAAGATCCAGGAAGTTCCACAGAAACGTGAATATCGTCAGCCAGAGCATTCGGCTCGGAAGAAAAATGCAAAACCAGAATTTACGCCCAGGCAGCAGGTGACACGGCAGAGTAAGCCTCTTAGCCGGGAAACTCGCAGAAACCGCGCCAAGGCCAGCAATATGAACCGTAACTTTGCTATATTCCTGGCTGCACTTGGTATTGTGATCGTGTTTTGCAGTATTAATTATCTGAGACTGAAGACGGAATGCACAAGTAAAAGAAATCAGCTGGCTTCTCTTGAAACCCAGCTGGCAGAATTAAAAGAAGACAATGACGCTTACGAGAGTCAGGTGACTTCAAACATTGATCTTGAAAGAATCAGAAAGATTGCCATCGGACGTCTGGGCATGAAATATCCAAGCAACCAGCAGACGGAAACCTATACTACAGAAGGCGGCAGCTATGTAAGGCAGTATCAGGACGTAACCGGAAAGTAAGGTTAGAGCGTGTTTGAAAAATCATTCCTGCAATCTGCACGTCCTATTTTGCGGGAGTTTTTGCCCTCTTTCAGTCGGCGTAGCCCACTACGCCTCCCTCAATCGGACAAAATCTCTCACAAATTATGACGCACATCTTGCAGAAAGCCTTTTTTAAACACACTCCAGAGAAGGCAGGTGTTTGATTGAGTACTTCAGAGAGAAAAAAGAAAAGAAAACCAATAAAAAAAATAAATCACATTATGAAAAACAAGCTGTCAATACTATTTCTGATAGTATTGGGAGCTTTAGTCGTTTTATTGGCAGTTGTAACCTATTACAATCTGCACAGCGGTGAAAAATACAAGAAACAGGTGCTGAGCCAGGCCCAGCAGAAATATGAGAACCGCACCATGCCAGCAAAACGCGGCACCATTTATGACCGGAATGGAAATGTTCTGGCAACCAGCAACAAGGTGTATAATGTTGTACTGGATTGTAAAGCAGTAAACTCGGATGAAGATTACATTGATCCTACGGTAAAAGCACTGGTGGAAATATTTGGATTGGATGAAGGCGACCTTCGTACACGGCTCACTTCTGAGAAAACAAAAGAAAGTCAGTACCAGGTGGTAAAGAAGCAGGTTTCCATGGATGAAAAAAAGGCATTTGAGGATTACTGCAGTGTACCTGAAGATACAATGATGACACCGGAAGAGATTAAAGAAAAGAACAATATACAAGGCATCTGGTTTGAAGAGGACTATCTCAGAGTTTATCCGTACAATGAGCTGGCCTGCGATACCCTTGGGTTCACCTTTTCCAGAGATACCGCAGATTATGGACTGGAAGGCTATTATAACAGCAGTCTGACAGGAACGGACGGCCGCCAGTATGGATATTTCAATGATGATTCCAACGTAGAACAGACCATCATTGAAGCGACGGATGGAAACAGCCTGGAGATAAGTCTTGATCTTGGAACCCAGCAGATCGTGGAGAAATGGGTAAATGCTTTTAAGGAATCTACAGGTGCAAAAAATATCGGAGTAATCGTAGAGGATCCTTCAACCGGGGAAATTCTTGCAATGGATGGAGGAGACCGGTACGATCTGAATGATCCCCGTGATCTTTCTTCTTTATATTCTTCAGATGAGATCGCCGCAATGAATGACAGCGAGACGATGGATGCACTGAGTGCCATGTGGAATAATTTCTGCGTTACGGATATTTATGAACCAGGTTCTGTAGTAAAGCCTATTGTTATGGCAGCGGCACTTGAGCAGGGGAAAATTTCCACAAGCGATACTTTCTACTGTGATGGTTTCCAGAACTTTGGTGTGCCAGGAAACATGACTACCATTAAGTGTGCAAATATCTATGGACATGGAACAGAAACACTGGCAGAAGTAATCGCCAATTCCTGTAATGATGCCATGATGCAGATCGGTGCGAAAATGGGAGTGGAAAATTTCCTGAAAGCACAGAGTACATTTAATTTCGGTAGCCGTACAGGAATCGATCTTCCAAATGAAGGCTATGGTATCATGCATACCAAAGAGACTATGAAAGAAACAGAGCTTGCATGTTCCGCATTTGGACAGGGCTTCAGCTGCACCATGATCCAGGAAATCAATGCCATGTGTTCGGTCATCAACGGTGGGTATTACTATCAGCCTCATCTTGTGACAAAAATTAAAGACGCAAGTGGAGCAACTGTGAAGACAATCAATCCATTGCTGCAGAAGCAGACGATTTCTTCCAGCATTTCGGCAGATATCCGAAGCTATATGCAGGCCAGTGTGGAGCAGGGTACCAGTATGACATCCAAGGTACAGGGATACAGCTCAGGCGGTAAAACAGGAACAGCTGAGAAATTTCCACGTGGAAATGGAAAATATGTAGTTTCTTTTATCGGATTTGCGCCGGTTGAGGATCCACAGGTTCTGATCTATGTAGTAATTGATGAGCCGCATGTTGAGGATCAGGCCAGCAGTATTTATCCCCAGTATGTGGCACAGGCGATTCTTTCCGAGCTTCTTCCATATATGAACATCCAGCCGGATGAATCTACAGATGGAACAATTCCGACGACAGAGCTGTGGGAGAATTTCAATGGACATGTAAATACTGTGTCCGACAGCCAGATTGATGAGAATGGAAATCTGGTGGATGGCGATGGCAACCGTATTGACTGGGATGGAAACCGAATTGATGAAAACGGATATCTTCTGAACAGTGATGGAAGTTATCAGGTAGATGAAAATGGCAATTATGTCAAATCCTCCAATCTGGACGGATTAGGTGATTCTTACAGCGGATCAGCTGGGGACACTTTGCCGGAGGCAGTTTCTGATACGAATGTTCCAGGACCGCCAGAGGACAATACCAATCCGATCGAGGATAACAATATGGAAAGTGAAGGTTTGACAAATGAGGAGGCCGGGCTTGATTAAAAAGCCAGGAAGCACTCTTACAATCTGCCAGTTCCACATAATATAACATATAACCTTACCTGAAATTATCATAGGATGTCAGGGGCAAAAGTTTTATCGTGCAAGTACGAACAGTTTTTTGACCTTTTGTCCCTGGCATCCGCATATATTATTATGATAATTTCAGATGGGGATTTTTTTATGAAAAAAACCATGACTTTTCACAGGAAAAAAATCTGGCTGGTATTTCTGGTCTGTGCGTTGATGCTTCTGGGACTTGCAGGAAGACTGGTTTATCTTATGGGCTTCAAATCCGATTACTATTACCAGAAGGCGCAGGATCTCCATGAAAGAGAGCGTGCGATCAAAGCTGCAAGAGGGCAGATTCTGGATGCAAAAGGACGGGTTCTGGCAGACAACAAAACCGTATGTACCATTTCTGTCATACACAGCCAGATAAAAGATCCGGAAAAAGTAATTGCGGTTTTGGCTAAGGAATTGGGAATGGATACCGCGACAATCCGAAAAAGAGTGGAAAAAGTATCTTCTATTGAAAAAATTAAAACAAATGTGGAAAAATCTGTGGGAGATGAGATACGGGAATATGGATTGGATGGCGTGAAAGTAGATGAAGACTATAAAAGGTATTATCCCTATGGTTCACTGGCCTCCAAGGTGCTTGGATTTACAGGAGGTGATAACCAGGGGATTATTGGCCTGGAAGTAAAATATGAGGAGATCCTGAAAGGGCAGGCAGGGAAAATTCTGACCACAACAGATGCCAGAGGGGTAGAAATTGACCAGATCGGAGAAACCAGAGAAGATCCTGTACCTGGTGAAAATCTGAAAATAAGCCTGGATGCAGATCTGCAGCAGTATGCCCAGCAGGCAGCCTTGAAAGTGATGGAGGAAAAACAGGCAAAGAGGGTTTCCATTCTGCTTATGAATCCCCAGAACGGGGAAATTTATGTGTGTGTGAACGTGCCGGAGTTTGATCTGAACGATCCCTTTACCCTTAATACAGATGTGGATACAGCAAAGATGAGTGAAAAGGAAAAACAGGATCTGCTGAATCAGATGTGGAGAAATCCCTGTCTGAATGATACATATGAGCCGGGCTCCACATTTAAGATCATAACCATGTCTGCAGGGCTGGAGGCTGGCGTGGTAACTGTAAATGACCGGTTTTATTGTCCTGGCTATAAGCTGGTGGAGGACAGAAGGATTCACTGCGCAAGGCGCACGGGACATGGATCCCAAAGCTTTGTGGAGGGAGCACAGAATTCATGCAATCCGGTTTTTATCGAGGTAGGATTACGTCTTGGCGTGGAAAAATATTATCACTATTTCCAACAGTTTGGGCTGTTGAAAAAGACCGGTGTGGATCTGCCCGGGGAGGCAGGGACGATCATGCATAAGATGGAGAATATGGGCGAGGTAGAGCTGGCAACGGTAGCATTTGGACAGTCTTTTCAGATCACACCAATCCAGCTGGCAGCCACTGTCAGTTCTTTGATCAATGGTGGCAGGAGGATCACGCCTCATTTTGGGGTGTCTGTTTTAAGTCACGATGGTACCAGCGCAAGAAAGCTGGAATATCCGGTAGAAGAGGGCATTGTTTCCGAAAAAACATCGGAAACGGTAAGAGGAATTCTGGAAAAAGTAGTATCAGAAGGCTCCGGTAGAAATGCGCAGATTGAGGGACATACCGTTGGGGGAAAAACTGCTACTTCCCAGACCTTGCCCAGAAGTGCCAATCGCTATATTTCCTCTTTTTTAGGCTTTATGCCGGCAGAAAATCCACAGATCCTTGGACTTTGCATCATTCACGATCCACAGGGAGTGTATTATGGAGGGACTATTGCCGCACCAGTTATAAAAAATATTTTTGAGGCGGTCATTGCCAGCGGGGAAATCTGACGAAAACAAACCTATGGGTTGATAAATAAGGGGAAAAGCTTTATACTAAAAAGAAAAAACGAAAGAGTTAAAGAGGTGTGAGGATGGAATTTCATATTGTGATCCCGGTGCTGATTTCTTTTGCAATCAGTGCTGTATTAGGACCTGTTATCATCCCTTTTTTGCGTAAGCTAAAAATGGGACAGACAGAGAGGACAGAGGGCGTACAGTCCCATCTGAAAAAAGCCGGAACCCCGACCATGGGCGGCGTGATCTTTCTGATATCCACGATTATTACATCATTGTTTTATGTAAAAGATTACCCCAAGATCATTCCAGTGCTGTTTCTGACACTGGGATTCGGACTGATCGGTTTTCTGGATGATTATCTGAAGGTAGTGCTCCGCAGATCTGACGGACTTCTTCCCTGGCAGAAATTTCTGCTTCAGGTAGTGGTAACCGGTATTTTTACGTTCTATCTGCTGAAATACACAGATGTATCACTGACCATGCGCATCCCGTTCTGGAGCGGACATTATCTGAACCTTGGTTGGCTGGCAGTACCGGTACTGTTTTTCGCCGTGATCGGAACAGTCAATGGCGTGAACTTTACCGATGGGGTAGACGGTCTTGCCACCAGTGTTACATTGATCGTAGCAGTATTTTTCACGGTCGTATCCATTGGAACCCAGTCTGGGATTGAGCCGGTTACCTGCGCGGTTATCGGTGGCCTGATGGGATTTTTACTTTATAATGTATATCCAGCAAGTGTATTTATGGGAGATACAGGATCCCTGGCATTAGGCGGATTCGTGGCTGGTGTGGCCTATATGCTGCAGATGCCGCTGTTTATCCTGATCGTAGGACTGATCTACCTGGTTGAGGTGCTGTCCGTTATGATCCAGGTAACATACTTTAAAGCTACACATGGCAAACGTATTTTCAAAATGGCTCCCATCCATCATCATTTTGAGCTTTGTGGATGGTCAGAAGCCCGTGTGGTTGCAGTATTTACCATTGTAACTGCAATTATGTGCCTGGTTGGCCTTTTGGCCCTGTAAGGCATTAAGGAGGAAATAAATCATGGAATTAAATGGAAAGAAAGTTCTGGTTTTCGGAGCCGGGAAAAGTGGTATCGGTGCTGCTGACCTTCTGAATGCAGTTGGTGCCTGCCCGGTGCTTTACGACGGAAAAGCAGATCTTGATAAAGAAAGTGTATTACATAAAATTAACGGAAACTATGAACTTCCGATTTATGCCGGAGAACTGCCGCAGGAAGTGCAGGAAAGTCTTGACCTGGTAGTGTTAAGTCCTGGTGTTCCTACCGATCTTCCGATCGTGAAGAGCTTTTATGAGCAGGGACTTCCGGTATGGGGAGAAGTTGAGCTTGCTTATCAGACTGGCAAGGGCGAAGTTCTTGCAATTACCGGAACAAATGGAAAAACTACCACAACAGCTCTCCTGGGTAAGATTATGAAGGACGCTCGTCCATCTGTATTTGTTGTGGGAAATATTGGAACTCCTTATACCTCCAAGGCATTGGAGATGACAGATGAGACTATCACAGTTGCCGAGATCAGCAGCTTCCAGCTTGAGACAATCTGGAAATTTGCACCGAAGGTAAGCGCGATCTTAAATATCACAGAGGATCATCTGAACCGCCATCACACAATGGCAGAATATATCCGTGTGAAAGAGCTGATCACCAGTAACCAGGGCCCGGATGATGTGTGTGTATTGAATTATGAGGATGAGGTGCTTCGGGAATTTGGTAAGAACATTGTTCCAAAAGTCGTTTATTTTTCCAGTGCAAGAAGACTGGAAAAGGGTATTTTCCTGGAAGGCGACCAGATCATCCTCCGCACAGAGACAGAGGAGATTCCGGTTGTGAAGACTGGGGAGCTGAAGCTTCTTGGTACCCATAACTTTGAGAATGTAATGGCTGCTGTTGCCATGGCTTATTATGCAGGTGTTGGTATGGACAGCATCCGTAAGAGCATTTGCGAATTTACTGCTGTGGAGCACAGAATCGAATATGTAACAGAGAAAAATGGAGTTGCATATTATAACGATTCCAAAGGAACCAATCCGGATGCTGCGATCAAGGGAATCCAGGCAATGAACCGTCCGACTCTTCTTATTGGCGGAGGATATGATAAGGAATCCAGCTATGATGAGTGGATCCAGGCTTTTGACGGTAAAGTAAGATACCTGGTTCTGATTGGTCAGACAAAAGAAAAAATCAAGGCAGCAGCTGAGAAAAACGGATTCCATGATATCATTCTCTGCGAAGACCTGAAAGAGGCAGTACAGGTGTGCGCCCAGAAGGCAAACTCTGGCGATGCCGTTCTTTTATCTCCTGCATGCGCAAGCTGGGGACAGTTTGATAACTATGAGCAGAGAGGTGAGATGTTTAAGGAGTATGTAAGGGCCCTGTAGATTCTGTTCATAGAACCGCCAGATCGGGCATATGCTTTAACCAAGGCAGGAAATGTCAGGGGCAGACCTTTATGATCCGTGGGAAAAATAAAGAAACGAAAACAGACACGGTTTTATTGATCCTTGTGCTGCTTCTGGCAGTATTTGGACTGATCATGCTGTTTTCCATCAGTGAATATAATGGCAGGGTACGCTTCGGCGACTCTGCCTATTATTTTAAGAAACAGTTGTTTGCTACATCACTGGGGCTTCTTGCCATGTATGTTGTTGGAGAGACGGACTATCATTTTTTTGTACGGCTGGCACCAGCTGCCTATCTTTTGTCCATGGGACTTTCCACAGCAGTTTTATTTGTGGGACAGGAAATCAATGGTTCCAAAAGATGGCTGAATTTTGGACCGTTGTCTTTTCAGCCATCAGAATTTGCCAAGGCTGCCGTGATTCTGTTTCTCACCTGGCAGATCACAAAAAGCAGGAAAATGACAGCCGGATTCTGGTTTATGTGCAGGACGATGATGACTCTGCTCCCTGTGGTAGGGCTGGTTGGCTCCAATAATTTAAGTACTGCGATCATTATTCTTGGAATCGGTGTGGTTTTGATTTTTGTATCCGATCCCGGATATGCCAGATTTATCGGGATGGGAGCGGCTGCGGTAGCTGTGATCACTGTGTTTCTGGCAGCAGAAAGTTATCGTCTCGAGCGTCTGGCAATCTGGCGTGATCCGGAAAAATATGAAAAAGGGTTTCAGACCATTCAGGGACTTTATGCTATTGGAAGCGGTGGAATATTTGGCAGAGGTTTGGGCAGCAGTTTACAGAAGCTGGGATTTGTTCCAGAAGCCCAGAATGATATGGTTTTTTCTATTATCTGCGAGGAACTTGGGATGACAGGGGCTTTTTTGCTCATATTCATATTCGGTCTTCTGATCTGGCGGCTGATGGTGATCGCCCTGCATTGCAGGGACCTGGCGGGAACCCTGATCTGCAGCGGGATCATGAGTCATATGGCAATCCAGGTGCTTCTGAATATTGCAGTGGTAACCAATACCATTCCAAATACAGGAATCACCCTTCCTTTTATCAGCTATGGAGGAACGTCTGTTGTTTTTCTCCTTGGGGAAATGGGGCTGGCGCTTAGCGTGAGCAGGAGGATGGTAATGGAATGATCAGTTGCTGTTTAATTCGTGCCTGGCAGCTGAGCAGTAAAAAATGGGAAGTGAATGACAGCAAAGGGCAAAAATGCATATAATAAAAAGTAAGAGGCCCTTTAGGAGTGAATGGCTTGAATGACCGGATATACATTGAAGGGGGACACCAGCTGAAGGGAAGTATCTCCATACAGGGATCCAAGAATGCAGCACTGCCCATGATGGCGGCATCTCTTTTACACGAGGGAGTCAGTGTACTCAAAGGCTGTCCGCGGATCGCAGACGTTTTTTGCATGGAAGAAATCCTCCGGAATCTGGGAGCCGTGACCTGGTGGGAAGACCATGATCTGTACATGGATTGTACAAATGCCACAAAATGGTCAGTCCCTTTTTTATTTACAGGGAAAATGCGCTCTTCAGTGATCTTATTGGGAGCACTTCTTGCAAGAAATGGGAAAGGAAGCCTGGGTTATCCTGGTGGCTGTGTGATCGGAAAAAGACCTATTGACCTGCATCTTCTGGTACTTCGGAATCTGGGAGCTGTGATTACGGAGGAAGAGGGGATTTTGACAGCAGAATGCTCCAAAATGAAAGGAACCGTTGTTTCTTTTCCAAAAAAGAGTGTAGGAGCTACCCAGCAGGGGATTCTTGGAGCTGTACTGGCAGATGGGAAAACAGTATTGGAAAATTGTGCCCGTGAGCCGGAAATTGTATGGCTTTGCAGGTATCTTAGGTCTATGGGAGCAAAAATCCATGGAGATGGAACCGGAAAAATAAAAATTCATGGTGTTGGAAGGTTAAATGGAGGCTGCATGCAGGTTCCGCCAGACCGTATTGTAGCGGGCACATATATTTGTGCTGCCGCCATAACCAGAAGCCGGATCACCCTGGAAAATTTCCCGGATGGGGAATTGGATTCCTTTCTGGAAGTATATCGGAAAATGGGTGGACAATATAAAGGTAACAGTGGTAAACTAATAGTCGATGGAGAAAATGTTCAAAGCCCGGCCCCAATGCTAAAGACTGGCGCCTATCCGGAATTTCCCACAGACCTTCAGTCCCCCGTGATGGCAGTTCTTACTACGGTAAAAGGGAGAAGCTGTATCTGTGAAAATGTTTTTGAAGACCGTTTTAAGGCAGCACAGCAGATGGTAAAGATGGGGGCAGATATCCGGATTCAGGGAAGGAAAGCCTTGGTTTATGGAGGAAAGGAACTTCATGGAACGACTGTAAAGGCCTGGGAATTAAGAGGCGGCGCAGCACTTATTCTTGGGGGACTTGCGGCAGGAGGTGTTACCATACTGGATGGCTATTCTTATGTACAAAGGGGCTACGAACATATCTGCCAGGATCTTAATATGCTGGGAGCAGCAGTAAAAAGGATGCAGGAATAATAATATATGAAATCACTGAAAATGAAGCTGATCTATAGAAAACATAAGAAAGCAATCTGGGGTGCCCTGGGGGCAGTTCTGCTTGCAGGCCTGGTCTTTTTCTTTTCTTATTTTCATGTGACGAATGTGGAGGTAATGGGAACCACCCGCTATTCGGATGAGGAAATAAAGACAATGGCCTTGCAGGGGGCATTTACGGATAATTCTGTTCTTGCAGTTTTGCTCCATTCCAGGGTTGATGTGCAGGATGTGCCTTTTGTGGAAGGATTCAATATCACAAGCCTTTCTCACAATAGTATCTGTGTCAGCGTGCGGGAGAAAAAAGCAGTCGGCTGTATTCCCTATCTGGACAGTTATGTCTATTTTGACCGGAATGGGACATTTATTGAAAGTTCTAAGAACAGGGATGAGCTGGTGCCTTTTTTTGACGGCATTGAAGTAAGTCACGTGATCAAAGGTGAGAAACTTCCGATCAAGGGAAGCTCTGTCCTTACTACGGCTGTGGCGTTGTCTACTATTTTCCAAAAAAACAATGCCATACCGGATCATATTGAATTTGACGCCAATTATCAGATTACGCTTACTTATGGAGATGTGAAGGTTATGCTTGGCAAGGACGAGTATCTGGAGGATAAGATGACACGTGTCAGCGCTATTTTGCCCAAGCTTTCCGGCAAAAAAGGAATTCTTCACCTGGAAAATGTAAATGATAATTCCAAGACCATTACATTCGAGCAGGATCTTGGAGAAGATGGAATCATACAGAGCGTGGATACGGCAGCGGCTTATGAGAATGCACTTGCAAACTGGCATGGCGGTTATGACGAGGAAGGGGACTATACAGGCGAGGGCGAATATGATGAGAACCTGAACTATGTGGGTCCGAAACCTACGGAGGAGAGTATCGCTGCAAATGGCAGCTGGCTTGGTGGTTACATGGAAGATGGAAGCTACACCGGCTATGGCCAGCTGGATAAAGATGGAAACTATGTAGGCCCAAATCCAAATGAAAACAGTGATGGGGGCGACGAAGGAGATACCACAGATTATACGGAAGATTACAGCGATACCCAGGAAGAAGACTATAATGAAGAAGATTATAGCGGTGATGAAGAGGAATATTAAGGAAATAACCGCAGATTTCGAGAAAAAAGTCTAAAAAAAACAAAATTAGTGGTTGATAAATTCATAAAAAAAATATATGATATAGCTATATGCAGCTTGGTATATATTTGCTGAAATTAAAGATAAAGGATATAAGGTAGAAATAAAGGAGGAAGTACATTGTTAGAGATAATGTCAAATGAGGCGGAATCCTCTGCGAAGATTATTGTAATCGGAGTAGGCGGCGCCGGAAATAACGCAGTAAACAGAATGGTTGAAGAAGCCATCGGCGGGGTAGAGTTTGTAGGAGTTAATACAGATAAGCAGGCTCTGACTCTGTGCAAAGCTCCAACTGTACTTCAGATCGGTGAGAAGATTACCAAAGGTCTTGGTGCAGGAGCACAGCCTGAGGTTGGACAGAAAGCAGCAGAAGAGAGCATTGAGGAAGTTAAGCAGATCATTGAAGGTGCTGACATGGTATTTGTTACCTGCGGTATGGGTGGTGGAACTGGTACAGGTGCTGCACCGGTTATCGCAGCAGCTGCTAAGGAAATGGGTATCCTCACTGTAGGTGTTGTGACCAAACCTTTCCGTTTTGAAGCTAAGACACGTATGAATAATGCACTTGCTGGTATTGAGAATCTGAAGAAATCTGTTGATACACTGATCGTGATCCCGAATGATAAATTACTGGAGATCGTTGACCGTCGTACCACTATGCCAGAGGCACTGAGAAAGGCAGACGAGGTTCTTCAGCAGGCAGTTCAGGGTATTACCGACCTGATCAATCTGCCAGCTCTTATCAACCTTGACTTTGCTGATGTACAGACTGTCATGACTGATAAAGGTATTGCACATATTGGTATTGGTGAAGCAAGAGGCGATGATAAGGCTATGGAAGCTGTTCAGCAGGCTGTATCCTCACCGCTGCTTGAAACTACGATCAAGGGTGCTACACATGTTATCATTAACATTTCTGGTGATATTTCCCTTATGGATGCTAATGATGCTGCAAGCTATGTACAGGAGCTTACCGGAGAGGATGCAAACATCATCTTTGGTGCTATGTATGACGATTCTGTTGCTGATTATGCAAGAATCACAGTTATTGCTACCGGTCTTTCTGACAATGCACAGGCAGCGAACCCGTTTGGAAATAAGGCAAGCAATTCTGTATTTGCAAATAAGAGACCAGCTTCTACAACAACTGGCGGTGTGAATCTGAACATGCCATCTTTCAGCATGCCGACTATGAATGCTACACCATTCACAGCGAAGACACCATCCAGTACAGTGCAGAAGAAAGATATCCAGATCCCGGATTTCTTAAGAAATAGATAATGAAGAAATAATTAACAGCCTCCGCAGGTATGATGCGGAGGCTGTTTTGCGCAATAGGAAATTTGTTGGAATTTCTTATTACATAAAAGGCGTATTCTTTTTTAACACTGGCATTCAAAGGTGTCGCATTTTGTTTCGGAACAAGCTTTGGCACCGCTTCCGGCTACATCAATGGCAGCAGCTGTACATTTGCAGTGTTCATTGTAGGTACAGTTGTGGGCTTTACAGTCAATCTGGATGGTTTCACATCCGCATCCATTTTTGGCGCTGTTCATGGCGCTTTCACTTTTTTCACGGAAACTTCCACAGGATGTTTCGTCAGCTTTTCGTGCGCTTTCACCCATTACATCAATTTCACCTCTGGAGCAGAGCATGTCTTCGTTGTAGAGACAGGTTGTTGCGGAACATTTTAGGATTGTCATTTTTTTTACCTCCTGACTGGGATTGTGAAATTTCGGTTGGCGTTTCGTGTTATGAAACAGTTTTAGGGTTTCCAGGGGGGATGAAAAATATGTATGGGAATTTTAATTTTTTTTGAGGGGGACGCCAGGGAGTGGCAACTGGGAGGAAAAAATAAAAATGGGGGAGTGGACGAAATGCGCTGCGCTGTTTCTGGGGATGGAGGGCGGGAGGAGAAAGGATGAGTGAGATGGGAATAAAAAAATAAAAAAGTGTATTGACTTTTGGAAAAAGGAGTGGTAGTATGTAACAGTACGTGATGAAAAGAAAGCAGAGTTCACTCTCACCTCAGCGCACGTTTGGATGCGGCTCGGGTTCATATTGCACAGCAGCGCGTGATTTAGTTCGCGGGTGTAATAGGAGAAGTGTGGATTCTGTCCGCACTTTTTTTATGTTACAGGATGGCGGTGTCATGTATGAGGCGGGAATTTCCTGCGAAGGGGAATGAGAGTCCGGCGGTTTGAGGCTGGATCAGAACAGATCATCTATCAGGTATGGAGGTGCACGACAATTAGCAATTTAATGATTAACGAACAAATCAGAGACAAAGAGGTACGCTTAATTGGTCCGGACGGAGAACAGCTTGGAATCATGTCCGCAAGAGAAGCTATGGACAAGGCTCAGGAGGCAGAGCTTGATTTAGTAAAGATTGCCCCACAGGCGAAGCCACCGGTATGTAAGATCATTGATTATGGGAAATACCGTTATGAGCTTGCCAGAAAAGAAAAAGAAGCCAAGAAAAAGCAGAAGACCATCGATGTCAAAGAAGTGCGTCTTTCACCAAATATTGATACCAATGACCTGAACACAAAGGCTGGGGCAGCGCGTAAGTTCCTTACCAAGGGCGACAGAGTAAAGGTTACTCTTCGTTTCCGCGGAAGAGAGATGGCGCATATGTCAAGCAGCAAGCACGTTCTGGATGATTTTGCCGACATGCTGAAGGACATTGCCGTAGTTGAGAAGGCACCTAAGGTAGAAGGCAGAAGCATGACAATGTTTTTAGCACAGAAACACTAGGATGTTGCATTCATTTGGAGAGACACCCTGCGGGGGCGTCAGGCTGGATGAGGGACATTAAATAGATACGATATTAAGGAGGAAATTACAATGCCAAAAATTAAAACTTGTAGAGCAGCAGCAAAGCGCTTCAAAAAAACAGGAACAGGAAAATTAGTAAGAAATAAAGCTTACAAGAGCCATATCTTAACAAAGAAATCTCAGAAGAGAAAGAGAAATCTTAGAAAAGCTACTGTTGTTGATTCTACTAATGTTAAGAGCATGAAGAAAGCATTACCGTATTTATAAGATATAGCATAGAAGAAGACGAACAGGAGGAAAATAAGAAATGGCAAGAATTAAAGGCGGATTAAACGCAAAGAAGAAACATAATCGTGTATTAAAACTGGCAAAGGGCTACAGAGGAGCTCGTTCCAAACAGTATAGAGTAGCAAAACAGTCTGTTATGCGTGCACTTACCAGCTCCTACGCTGGAAGAAAGCAGAAGAAACGTCAGTTTAGACAGCTTTGGATCGCACGTATCAACGCTGCTGCAAGAATGAACGGATTATCCTACAGCAAAATGATGCACGGCCTTAAAGTTGCAAACATCGACATCAACAGAAAGATGCTTGCTGAGATGGCTGTAAACGATGCTCAGGGATTCGCAGCACTTGCTGAGATCGCTAAGAAAGCAATCGCTTAATTTTTGCGAAATAAGAGATAAAGTATGGGAGATGGGAAACCATCTCCTATTTTTTTACATAAAAGCGTTCAACAGGAACTTGCATTTGGGGGGTTAGAGCCTTATTGGACTAAATTGAAATACACTCTATTTACAATATAAAATATGATAATAGAATTGCAGTGCGTCCTATAGCGCACGCTTGTACGCCGCAGAAATAACAAAAACAGGAAAATTTGGACATAGTAACGGAAATTTTTTCTGTAATTCTTAAAAAACTATAAAATTTTCTATTGCAATCAAAAAAACAGGATGCTATAATCTTAACATTAAAGTAGTAAAGAGAAGAAGTTATGGAAGCCAAAGCCGGCTGGGAAACCACCAGTGGGCTTTTCTATTACCTCAGTGTGGTAGACACGGTGAGAGGGCGAGATGACAGAAACTCTTACATAAATTAAGGAGGAGATTTATTATGAGAAATCTGAAAAAAGTACTCAGCATTACTGCAGCCGCAGCAATGGCAGTATCCACAGTAACACCTGTTTCTGTATTTGCAGAGAGCGAGGAAACCTTCAAGATTGGTGTCATTGGACCTATGACAGGAGATTATGCACAGTATGGTACTGGTGTATACAATGCAGCTAAGATCGCAGCAGATGAGATCAATGCAAACGGCGGATTCAATGGATATCAGGTAGAGATCCTTGACGCTGGTGATGATCAGGGAGATCCGGAAAAAGCAGTTAACGCTTACAACGACCTTCTTGACAAAGGAATGCAGATGCTTTGCGGTACCGTTACTTCCGGTGCTTGTATCGCAGTAGGTGCAGAGGCAGCAGAGAGCACATTCCTCTTCACACCATCCGCAACAGCAGTAGACAGCATCACAGCTGGTGACAATGAGTTCCGTATGTGCTTCACAGACCCAATGCAGGGAACCAAATCTGCTGAGTACATTTCCGAGAAAGGACTTGCTACTAAAGTAGCAACTCTTTACGATTCCATGGCAGACTACAACTCAGGTGTACATGACGCATTCGTTGCAGCTTGCGGTGATTACGGCCTTGAGGTTGTAGCTGATGAAGCTTACACCACAGACAACAACACAGACTTTTCCGTACAGCTTGGCAAGATTAAAGACAGCGGTGCAGAGCTTCTGTTCCTTCCAAACTACTACTCTGACAACGCTCTGATCCTTCAGCAGGCTCATGACCTTGGTCTTGACATAAAGATCTTCGGTGTTGACGGTATGGATGGTATCCTGAACGTTGAGAATTTCGATACCTCTCTTGCAGAAGGTGTTATGCTTCTGACACCATTCTCTGCAACAGGTGAGGATGAGGCAACTGTAAACTTCGTAAAAGCATATGGCGATGCAAACAACGGTGAGACACCAAACCAGTTCGCAGCAGATGCATATGACGTACTTTACGCTATGAAAGCAGCAGCAGATGACGCTGGTATCACACCGGATATGTCCAATGAGGACATCAGCGCAGCAATGTCCGCTTCTATGCTGAACATCACTCTTGATGGTCTTACAGGAGAAGCAAAATGGACAGAGGACGGCGAGTGCGATAAAGCTCCGAAAGCTTATGTGATCAAAGATGGCGTTTACGCTTCTATGGAGTAATCTTATAAGAATATAGGTAATTGTTCAGAACGAGGTGTTTTAGAGGTTAGCCTTGAACAGTTACGAATATAGGACAATATGCCGGGATAGCGGCAAGGTCTTAACCATTTCCCTGATTGCGCAGGGGATGGCCGTTAGCAAAGGGGAGACGGTTACCTGTGGGTCCGTCTCCTTCTTTGCAACTATAGAAATAATCGCTGTTCCCAGTATGGACAGCAAGCAATTACAAGATAACTGGAGCGTGTCTGAAAATTTACTTCCGCTTTTTCTGATTTAAAACAGTTATGAACCTGAACCTGCAAGCTGCATTTGTTTTTGTCAATTTTGCAGCGAAAAAGGCGGGAATGAATTTTCAAACACGCTCATGGAAAAAGAGAAATCCAGTTAAGAGGTGCATTATGAGTTTTATATCCTATTTAAAAGATGGTATCAGCCTGGGCAGTATCTATGCGATCATCGCCCTTGGCTATACAATGGTATATGGTATTGCTAAAATGCTGAACTTTGCACATGGTGATGTTATCATGGTTGGAGCATTTGTAATCCTTACCGCAGTTACCAAAGCAAATATGTCCCCAATCCTGGCAATCATACTCTCCGTTGTGATCTGTACAGTTGCTGGTGTTGTGATCGAAGCGGTTGCTTACAGACCTCTTCGTAAAGCTTCTTCGAATCTGGCAGTTCTGATTACGGCCATTGGTGTCAGTTACCTTTTACAGAACCTGGCACTTCTGATCTTCGGTGCTGACGCAAAGAGCTTCGTGCCGGTTATCAATGTTCCATCCCTGGAACTGTTTGGCGGTCAGCTTACGATCAAAGGAGTTACCATTGTGACGATCCTTGCCTGTGTTATCATCATGGTCGGACTTCAGCTGTTTGTTAAGAAAACCAAACCGGGACGTGCCATGCAGGCTGTTTCTGAGGACCGTGACGCTGCACAGCTAATGGGTGTCAATGTAAATGCAACCATTTCCCTTACCTTCGCAATCGGTTCCGGACTTGCTGCAATTGCAGGACTTCTTCTTTGCTCTGCTTATCCTACCCTGACTCCTTATACAGGTGCCATGCCTGGTATTAAGGCATTCGTAGCTGCAGTATTTGGTGGTATCGGCTCTATTCCAGGAGCGATGGTAGGTGGAATTCTTCTGGGGATCATTGAAATTTTCAGTAAGGCATATATTTCTTCCCAGGTTGCAGATGCTATCGTATTTGCAGTCCTGATTGTCGTGCTGCTTGTAAAACCATCTGGATTGTTCGGCAAGAACATTCAGGAGAAAGTATGAGGTGGCCGATATGAAAAAGAATATGAACAAAACAACAAAGAACAACTTTATTACTTATGCGATGGTGATCGCGATTTTTGTAGTAGTGCAGGCGCTTTCCTCAACTGGAAACCTGTCCAGACTGCTTACCGGCCTTCTGGTACCAATCTGTGTATATACGATTGCCTCTCTTTCCCTGAACCTTGTAGTTGGTTATTCAGGAGAGCTGAGTCTTGGACATGCAGGCTTCATGTGTGTTGGAGCTTATTCCAGTGCTCTGTTTTCCCATGTTACCAGTGATATACTTCCTTCTGTGCCAAGACTGATCCTGGCATTTGTAGTAGGAGCTGCTGTTGCAGCTGTCTTTGGTGTGCTCATTGGTATTCCGGTACTGAGACTTCGCGGCGACTACCTGGCTATCGTAACTCTGGCATTTGGAGAGATCATCAAGAACCTGATCAACATCCTGTATGTGGGTGTAGATGACAAAGGTCTCCACGTTGCAACAAGTGCTGCCAATCTTCATCTGGATCCAGGCGGAAAGCAGATCATTAAAGGTGCTCTTGGTGTTGCGGGAACTGCAACATTGTATAAAGATATTAAAGATTACTTTTTCCTGATCGGTGTAGTTCTGATCCTTATTGTACTGTTTATTATCCAGAATCTGGTAAACTCCAGAAGTGGCCGTGCGATCACTTCTACCCGTGACAACCGGATCGCTGCTGAATCCATCGGTATCAATGTAACAAAGAATAAACTGCTTGCATTTACAATCTCTGCAGCAATCGCAGGTGTGGCAGGTGTGCTTTATGCCCATAACCTTTCCATGCTGAAGGTGTCCATTTTCGATTACAATATGTCCATTACCATTCTGGTCTATGTAATCCTTGGCGGTATGGGAAATCTTCGCGGAAGCATTCTTGCAACAATCGTGCTTTACGCACTTCCTGAGCTGCTTCGTGGCTTCTCCACATACCGTATGCTGATCTATGCGATAGTTATGATCGCAATGATGCTTTTCAACTGGGCTCCGGCAGCAAGAGATTTCAGAAGCCGTATTGCTGAAAAAATCAAAGGTCATGGCAAAGAAAAGGAGGCGGCTTAATTATGGCAATGTTAGAGGTAAATAATCTTTCTATCCAGTTTGGCGGTCTTCACGCTGTAGATAATTTTCATTTGAAAATCGAAAAAGGTGAGCTGTACGGACTGATCGGACCGAATGGTGCCGGTAAAACAACCGTATTCAACCTTCTCACAGGTGTCTATAAACCTACAGAGGGAATTATCAGGCTGGATGGGCAGGATATTACAGGCAAAAGTATTATAGACATCAATAAAGCAGGAATTGCACGAACATTCCAGAATATTCGTTTGTTTAAAGACATGACGGTGCTGGATAATGTTAAGGCAGGTCTGCATAACCATTATAAATATTCCACTCTTACCGGAATCTTAAGACTTCCGAAATATTTTAAAGTGGAAAAAGAGATGAATGAGCGTGCAGCCGAGATCCTGAAAGTATTTAATCTTGATCAGGAAGCAAATCTTCTTGCAGGCAATCTTCCTTATGGTAAACAGCGTAAACTGGAAATTGCCAGAGCTCTTGCCACAGATCCGAAGCTCCTTCTTCTGGATGAGCCGGCAGCCGGCATGAACCCTAATGAGACACAGGAATTGATGGATACCATCCGCTTTGTAAGAGACCATTTTAACATGACGATCCTGCTGATCGAGCATGATATGAAGCTGGTTGGTGGTATTTGTGAGGAATTGACTGTATTGAATTTTGGACAGGTTCTCTGTCAGGGCGAGACAGCCAAGGTTCTTAAAGACCCGGCCGTTGTTACTGCATATCTGGGCGAATAAGGAGGAAATTAGAAATGGCAATGTTGGAAGTAAAAGATTTACACGTATATTACGGTGTGATCCAGGCTTTAAAAGGAATCTCCTTTGAGGTAAACCAGGGCGAGGTTATTGCTCTGATCGGCGCCAACGGTGCAGGAAAAACCACTACGCTGCAGACTCTTACAGGACTTCTTTCTGCAAAAGAGGGCTCTGTTGTATTCGAAGGAAAAAATATTACCAAGGTTCCGGCACATAAGATCGTTGAGATGGGAATTGCGCATGTTCCGGAGGGACGTCGTGTTTTCGCAGATCTGAGCGTATATGAAAACCTGATCATGGGAGCCTATACAAGGAAGGATAAGGCTGAGATTCAGGAAAGCCTTGCAGGAGTATATAAGAGATTCCCGCGTCTGGAAGAACGTAAGGGGCAGCGTGCCGGTACACTTTCCGGTGGAGAGCAGCAGATGCTTGCCATGGGACGTGCCCTTATGAGTAAACCGAGACTGATCGTGATGGATGAGCCATCTATGGGTCTTTCTCCGATCTTTGTAAATGAAATTTTCGATATTATCCGTGTGGTAAGTGAGAGTGGTACTACCGTACTTCTGGTAGAGCAGAATGCGAAGAAAGCACTTTCCATTGCAGACCGCGCTTATGTGCTTGAAACAGGTAAGATCACAATGAGCGGCAAAGCCAGTGATCTGCTTAATGATGAGGCTGTACAGAAGGCTTATCTGGGAGAATAATCTGGTCAGAGACGTTCAACCTGCTGTTTACAGAGGAAAACAACAATGAGTTTGGAAGCTGACCAGTGTAATAAGGAGGAGAGATATGGATAATTTCGTAATTACAATTGCAAGACAATACGGAAGCGGTGGACGTACCGTGGGTGAAATGCTTGCGAAAAAATTAGGAATTGGATATTACGACAAGGATATTATCCGCATGGCGTCAGAGGAAAGTGGAATCCATGAAACTCTTTTTGGAAGAGTTGACGAGTATTCCAGTGTCAAGAAGCCGCTTTTTGGAAAAAATGGTATTTATAATGGGGAGCTGATTCCGCCTCAGAGCAAGGATTTTACCTCAGATGAGAATCTGTTTAATTACCAGGCTAAGATCATCCGTCAGTTGGCTGAGAAGGAATCCTGCGTGATCATTGGAAGATGTTCCAACTATATTTTGAAGGATTATCCAAATGTACTTCGCGTATTTATTCATGCTAACTGGGATTTCAGAATGGAGAAAGCAGCAGAAAAGCTGAGTATGAGCACAAAGGAAATTGAGAAATTTCTTCAGAAGGATGACAAGCGTAAAGATGAGTACTGCCGCAGATTTACAGGACAGGAGTGGAAAGACGCCACCCAGTATGATCTGTGCCTGGATAGCAGTAAGCTTGGATATGATAAATGTATTGAAGAGATTGAGTATCAGCTGAATATGCTAAAAAAATAACCGACTGTTTGGAGGAAAACATTTCTCAAACATGTTCAGAATTAATGGCTAAATAAAATGAGCATTGGTGATTTCATGTGAGATCATCAGTGCTTTTTTTTATGGCAGAGACATATATTATCTGGAAGGACAGATGTCAGGTGGCGAGGATATGAAAGAGAAAATAAGACATCTGGTTATTGGGGCGGAAGTTCTTGTTCTTATAGGATTGTGTATATCTCTTGTGAAGAATGGAAATGCGCAGAGGGTGACAGTGCAAAGTCAGATAGAAGAGAAGACTGATAAAATAAGTAATACATCAGATTATGAAAAGGACAATAAGAAGATTATAGATATTAAAGGAATAGGAATGAAAGATATAGAGGGAAAAGAAAATGAAGAGGAGGACCTTGAAGAAATAAATTGTAAAGAGAACAACTTCAAAGAGAAAAAACGAGTAGCGCTGACCTTTGATGATGGTCCTAGCAGTAAATATACGCCACAGCTTCTGGAAGGGCTGAGAGAACGCGGTGTCCACGCCACTTTTTTCCTTATGGGAAAGAATATTGAAGGAAACGAAGAACTGGTGAAGCAGATACAGGAAGAGGGGCATCTGATCGGAAATCACACATACAATCATGTGGAATTGGACAAAATCCCAAAGGAAAAAGCACTGGAAGAAATTGAAGCTGCCAATCAGGAGATTTACGAAATAACAGGTGTGTACCCTCAGTGGCTTCGACCGCCTTATGGAGCATGGGTGAAAAACCTGGATTTTTGCGTGGAGATGTTCCCGGTTTTGTGGGACGTGGACACATTGGACTGGAAAAGCAAGAATGTGGAATCTATTTTGAAAATCGCAAAAGCAGAAGTGAAAGATGGGGCTGTGATTTTGATGCATGATGCTTATCAGAGCTCTGTGGAGGCGGCACTTCAGATCGTGGATCTGCTGACTGCAAAGGGGTACGAATTTGTGACAGTGGATGAACTGATACTGCCGTGAAGGCAATATAGTTACTGTTTACTCCGTTCACAGCAACACGCTTCGCGATGCACAGAAATCATGCATTCGCATGATTTCGCGCCGCAACTCTCGGGTTTTCTGTGACCTTTGGTCACAAAAAACACCTCGCGGAATGCTACCAGTGAACAGTAATGCAATATACATATTAACTTGCTTAATCCGGCCAGATGGATTATAATTAGAACAAATGTACGGCAGACAACTTTCACAGTAATGTACCGTGATTTATAATCAGAAATTGGAGAATATTACATGGATCTGTTTGAATATGCGAAATCGAAAACAATGGAAAATGAATCCCCACTTGCATCCCGGCTTCGCCCTACCAGGCTGGAAGAGGTGGTAGGACAGCAGCATATAGTTGGAAAGGATAAATTGCTTTACAGGGCGATCAAGGCAGATAAACTGACCTCTGTTATTTTTTATGGTCCTCCTGGAACTGGTAAGACTACTCTTGCCAAGGTGATCGCTAATACCACAAGTGCTGATTTTACCCAGATTAATGCCACCGTAGCAGGTAAGAAGGATATGGAGGAAGTGGTTAAGCAGGCTCAGAACGCCCTTGGCATGTATGGGAAAAAGACCATCCTGTTTATTGATGAGATTCACCGTTTTAACAAAGGCCAGCAGGACTATCTGCTGCCATTTGTGGAGGATGGCACGATCATACTTATTGGAGCGACTACAGAGAACCCATATTTTGAGGTAAATGGAGCGCTTCTTTCCCGCTCTATTGTGTTTGAATTGAAGGCACTGGAGATTCCGGAAATCAAAGAACTGATCCTGCGGGCAGTAAATGATAAGGAAAAAGGCATGGGAAGCTATAACGCAGTTCTGGACGAGGATGCACTGGAGTTTCTTGCAGATATGGCAGGAGGAGATGCGAGAAGCGCCTTAAATGCCATAGAACTGGGCATTCTTACCACACCCAGAGATTCTGATGGCAAGATCCATATTACCCTGGATGTGGCATCTGAGTGCATTCAGAAGCGTGTTGTGCGTTACGATAAGAATGGAGATAACCATTACGATATCATTTCTGCATTTATTAAGAGCATGCGCGGTTCTGACCCGGATGCTGCCGTCTATTACCTGGCGAAAATGTTATATGCAGGGGAAGATGTGAAATTCATTGCCAGACGTATTATGATCCTTGCTTCTGAGGACATTGGAAATGCAGATCCTCAGGCGCTGATGGTGGCTGCCGCCGCGGCACAGGCTGTAGAGCGGGTGGGTATGCCGGAATCCCAGATCATTCTTTCCCAGGCTGCTACTTATATGGCATGTGCCCCTAAGAGCAATGCAGCAGTAAATGCCATTTTTGCAGCTATGGACAGTGTAAAAAGGACAAAGACAACGGTTCCGGTCCATCTTCAGGATGCGCACTATGGAGGTCATGAGAAACTGGGGCATGGAATCGGTTATAAGTATGCCCATGATTATCCCAATCATTATGTGAAGCAGCAATATCTGCCGGATGAAATCCAGGGAGAGAAATTTTATGAGCTGTCTGATATGGGATATGAGAAGAAATTGAAAGAATATATGGAGTTTATGCAAAAATAATGGAGAGGCTTATAAAAGCCCCTCCATTATTTTTGCATAAATTTCTTCGTATTTCTTCGGCCATTGCTTACACATCGCTTTCGCTGCGGAAAGGGATGGTGCAGAAAGGGAGAGATCAATCACAGATGCGCCTTTCTGTAAAAGCTGAAGATGAACCACATATTCGCCCTGATTGTTGATGTAATAGTCGGCTGGTGCTTTCACCTGATTCTTTGTAGAGGCCCCTCTTTTGGCAAGGTATTGCAGAACCTCTGAACGGATATCCTGGGAGATATCATTTTCAAAATAGGTGAGTGTATTTCTGCCATCCTCGGTAAGATAATAATAGGAAGTATTGGAAATGGTACGCTTCTCAATTAATTCTGTTTCCTCAAGCTCGGAAAGAGCCTGCTGCAAATGGAAATAATTGGTGTATTCACGATCCAGGATAAATTCGGAAATCTCTGAATTGGTGATGGGAGAAGATGAATTGCGAAGCATATATAGGATGATCAGTTTGTAAACAGTAAATGGTGTAGACATTTTCCAGCCTCCTTTCTGGTGAAATTAAATGAGTGCTTTGCCTTGAAAACTCTGGCGCTCTTTCAGTCTGTGGTGAAGAAGATTCAGAACTTCTCTTTTTCTGCTGGCCCATAAAGGGGCGATAAGCAGCTCTTTGGGGCCATCGCCTGTGACCCGGTGAATTACGATAGAAGGGTTCAGATGCTCCAGGCAGTTGACAACAAGATCAATATATTCATCCCGTTCCAGAACCCTAAATTTCCCGGCGAGGTAATCATATGCAAGATCTGTGCCTTTAAGGACATGGAGTAGCTGCAGCTTGATTCCCTGAATATCCTGGTGATTTAGGTAATCCATAGTAGCCAGTATATCATCTGTGTTCTCTCCTGGAAGCCCAAGAATGGTATGAACTACGACTTCAATGCCTGCCCTGCGTAGTTTCTTAAGGGAATCTTCAAAGCAGGTAAGGGGATATCCTCTCCGGATGTAAGCAGCAGTGGATTCGTGGATGGTCTGCAGTCCAAGTTCAATCCAGACAGGCTTTTGTTTATTTAACCGTGAGAGAAGTTCTACCACATCATCTCCCAGACAATCGGGCCTTGTGCCAATGGAAAGAGCTACGATAGACGGGTGGGAGACAGCCTCCTGGAAAATTTTTTCCAGATAAGGAACAGGGGCATAAGTATTGGTATATGCCTGAAAATAGGCGATATATTTGTGGATTGGCCGTTTGGCAGACAGTGTGGCAATCTGACTGTCAATCTGCTCCGTAATGGAGAGAGCTGCGTTTGCTGCGAAATCCCCACTGCCGCCCTCACTGCAGAAAATACAGCCTCCATGTCCGATGGTGCCATCACGGTTCGGACAGCTCATGCCGCCGTTTAAGGTAACTTTATAAACTTTTTCCCCGAAGCGTTCTCTTAACATATAGTCCAGGGAATGATAGGGCTTTCCATTCCAGTTTGTCATCATGAAGCGGAACTACCATTATCATGAGTATGGTCTACCACACATTCCGGATCCGGCTCTGAAGTCTCTTCTGGAATGTATTTGTCGAAAATTTTTACAAAGAAATTGGAATTGATGTAAGCAATTCCGGAAAATCCGATCAGCACCAGAAGAAGGATCACCATAGACTGTACCTGGGCGCTTGGAATGAAAAACACAAGAACCGGTGCAGCGGTCACCAGAATCATAAGGGCTGTATAGGGAAGATGACGGATGGACATTAAAAAAGCATTGGTAAAGGTGTTCTTGATGGTATTGTAAAATTTAGCGAGTACCGGATAGATGTACAGGAAGATCATCAGGTAAACCACCAGGATCATCATAAACAGCACCATAAGAACTTTACCCAAAGTGCCTGGTGTATTGCGGCAGATGCTAATGTCAAGAAATAACAGGAGTCCTGCTGCAAGCATGATCAGGTTGATCACAATACCCTGTTTCAGGTTCTGCTTAAAGGATTTGAAAAATCCCCGTACGATGTAAGCTTCTTCATTGCGTACCATCTTCAGTGTGACATAGAACATGGCAACAATGGAAGGTCCGATGGTTACTACTGGAATGCAGCAGATGATGCAAAGGATATTCAGAATGATAAGATCTGCAATTCTGCTCATAAAAGTGAAAAATTTGTTGTCCATGCTAAAGAAACGATCCATTAAAAATTCCTCTTTTCTGTTTGATCTTGGAGACGGTATGGGGGGAGGAGCGCGTAAACAGTTCTGCCTGCCGTAAGAACATCCGTCCGTCTATAAACTTAACACATAGTATAACGAATTTATGGAAAAAAAGCAATTTGAAAATGGAAAAGTATAAATGTTCCACAAAAAATATTTCCAGAAATAGCTTGCTTATCACACATTACCGTGTTAAAATAGTAATCATTGAAAAAGAACATAGCGAGAATTAAATATAGAAAAAGGAGTAGCGAAATGAGTAAAAATATCAGAACTGAGGCAGTTGACCATCTTTTTGAGGCCATACTTTGCCTGAAGGATAAAGAAGAGTGCTACACTTTCTTTGAAGATGTGTGTACCATTAACGAGCTTCTTTCCTTATCCCAGAGATTCGAGGTTGCCAAGATGCTGATGGATAAGAGAACTTATCTTGACATCTCTGAGAAGACCGGAGCTTCTACAGCGACCATCAGCCGTGTAAACCGTTCCCTGAATTATGGAAATGACGGCTATGATATGGTATTTAAGAGAATGGAAGAGAAGAAAGAGCAGAATCGTCCACTGGATCAGAAGGATGAATAAAGCTGGCCAGATAACCGGCAGAGAAAATTGAATCTACATGTACGAAAGAAAACCCGTGGAATCATGAAGAAAAAGATTCCGCGGGTTTTGTAGTGCAATCTTATTTGTCTTTATTTTTTCTGGGGGGATTCTCCTCAGGAGAAATGTCATCGATCATTTTCTCAATGATCATCTTTTTGATATATACGTCAAAGCTCATCAGGCAGATGAAACTGAATCGCTTCAGAAATTCCTGATCCTCTTCATCAGCATCCTGGAAGGTGGCACTGGAGAAACGGTAGTCCTTCAGAAGATTCTTGATCAACTGGTCAATCTTACGGTTCTCCATGCCAAAAACTTCATTATATACATAAGTCATATCTTTACCTGGTTCACCCTTGAAATATTTCTCCGTGATAGGGCCAAGAAGCTTCTGGATGTCTGTGATAGACAAAATATTCTTAAAATAATAGATAAAGATCAGCATGAGAAGATGATCCTTGGAATAACGCTTCTTCTCAGGGGATGGGAGAAGGTTGTTCTTGGCATAATTGTTGATCATGGTCTTCGTCAGGATCTTATCTTTCTCATAGCGCTTGGTAGAAGCAAGCTGGTCTTCCATGAATGTAGTGACCTGGTCCATGTACAGGTCGATATTGGGAAGATCTTCAGGTTTTATATAATCCATTCCGGAAATATGCTCCAGAATGCCTTTTAATACGGATTTATCATCAGCTGTCATTTTATCACCTCTGCTCCCTATTATATAGTTTTTAAAACTACTTGTAAACTGTTTTTTTTTAGTTTGCAAAAAGTTTGTGGGAAAAGTTTCCTGGATAATCGAATCTATGTTTGCTTTTTTGAGCAGTATGGGGTTGTGGCAGACGCTGATTTCATGTATAATGAAGGACAGAATCAATAAAGGAGAACCTAAATGAGCATATATGATACGTTAAATCCTCCCCAGAGGGAAGCTGTAGCGCAGACAGAGGGTCCTGTTCTGATACTGGCAGGTGCCGGGTCAGGTAAGACCAGGGTACTGACCCATAGAATCGCTTATCTGATGGAGGAGATGGGGGTAAATCCATGGAATATCCTGGCCATTACTTTTACCAATAAGGCAGCCCAGGAGATGCGGGAACGTGTGGACAAGCTGGTGGGATTTGGTTCTGAGAGTATCTGGGTGTCTACCTTTCATTCAGCATGTGTACGGATTCTGAGACGTCACATTGACAATCTGGGATATGATACCAATTTTACCATTTATGATACGGATGACCAGAAGTCGGTGATGAAGGATGTGTGCAGGAAGCTGAATATTGATACCAAGGTTTATAAAGAGCGTTCCCTTCTTGCCCAGATTTCCCATGCCAAGGATGAGCTGCTGACACCGGATGACATGGAAATGAAGGCTGCCGGTGATTATAATATGAAGAAAGTGGCAGCTGTTTACCGGGAATACCAGGCTGCTTTGCGTAAAAATAACGCCCTGGATTTTGATGACCTGATCGTAAAAACAGTAGAGCTTTTTCAGAACTGCGGCGCAGTGCTGGAGTATTACCAGGAGCGTTTTAAATATATCATGGTGGACGAATATCAGGACACCAATACCGCCCAGTTTAAGTTTATCAGCCTTCTGGCACAGCGCTATCAGAATCTTTGTGTAGTAGGTGATGATGACCAGTCCATTTATAAATTCCGCGGGGCGAATATCGGGAATATCCTTGGATTTGAGCGTGTTTTTCCAGATGCAAAGGTTATCCGCCTGGAGCAGAATTACCGGTCTACGAAGAATATTCTGAGTGCTGCCAACCAGGTGATCGCCAACAATACAGAGCGTAAGGCGAAAACACTCTGGACGGAGAATGAAGAGGGAAATAAGGTACATTTCCGCCAGTTTTTTAATGCTTATGAGGAGGCTGAATATGTAGCCGGGGAGATCAGTAAGCTGAAGAGGGAAGGGCTTGGAAGTTACCGGGATTGCGCGATCCTTTACCGCACCAATGCCCAGTCCCGTATTTTTGAGGAGAAATTTATCGCGGCAAATATCCCGTATAAGCTTGTAGGAGGTGTGAACTTCTACGCCCGCAAGGAGATCAAGGACCTTCTGTGCTATCTTAAGACAATTGATAATGCAAGGGATGACCTGGCGGTACAGAGAATCATCAATGTGCCCAAACGCGGCATCGGAGCTACTACACTTGGACGTGTACAGGATTATGCAGACAATATGGGAATCAGTCTGTATGAAGCGCTTCGTGTGGCAGAGGAGGTTCCTTCCATTGGCAGAAGTTTGTCTAAGATCGATGGTTTTGTTACTTTTATCCAGACATTAAAGAGCAAGGCGGCTGTGCTGACAGTTGAAGAAATCCTGCAGGAGGTGATCGACTCTACTGGTTATGTGGCAGAGTTAGAGGCAGAGGACACGGAGGAATCCCGAGCCAGAATTGAGAATATCGACGAGTTGATTTCCAAGACAGTGGCCTATCAGGAAGCCATGGAAGAGCAGAATCAGCCAGCTACACTTTCATGCTTTCTGGAGGAAGTAGCTTTGGTTGCTGACATTGACACAGTAGATCCGGAACAGGATTATGTACTTCTTATGACATTACATAGTGCCAAGGGTCTGGAATTCCCAAAAGTGTTTATGGTGGGAATGGAAGATGGCATTTTCCCCAGCCATATGACCATCAGTTATGGCGATGACGGGGAATTGGAGGAGGAGAGAAGGCTTTGCTACGTGGGAATTACCAGGGCGATGAAGGATCTTACCCTGACCTGTGCACAGCAGAGAATGATCCGCGGCGAGACCCAGTATAACAAGGTTTCCCGGTTCGTAAGAGAGATTCCAAGGGAACTGGTGGATTTAGGACATACGATCCAGGAGAAAAAGCCAAAGGCCGAGGATCTGATTCCGGCACCAGCGAAGTATTCCAGGATGAAAGAAATCCTTCAGAGCCGGAACTATAAACCAAAGGAATTTAAAGTGACAAAGGCGAGTTCCCTGGATTACGAAGTAGGGGATACGGTACGTCATATCAAATTCGGCGTGGGAATCGTGAAGGAGATTGTAGAAGGCGGCCGTGACTATGAGGTTACGGTGGAATTCGATAAGGTCGGTGTGAAGAAGATGTTTGCAAGCTTTGCGAAGCTGAAAAAAATCTGATCTAAAAAGCAGAATTTTCTAAACGGACATATCTGCTTACGCAGACATTGCCATAAATGAAAGTCGATTGGCTTCGAGCAATTGCAGTTACTGGTTATGGAGTGAACGGCAATCAATTGCATATATTTCTATAAAATATAGATAATAGGTATGGCAAAATACTTGTAAAAGTGGTATAATAAATAAACTTGATGGGTACTACTGAAAGTGCCGGTCATGCACAAAGTTACTGAGCCGGAAGCAGCAGTGACGTTGATGGCAGAACACAGTTCTATAGCATAGAGGAAGCTGTGTATCTGCAATCTGTATGAAAGAGAGGATGGTATCATATGAACATTAAAATGGATAAGCTCGAGGAATTATTATCATTACTTAAGAAAAAAGAAGATGAGAAGCAGAAGAATACAGTCCTCTGGGTACTGGCTATCATTGGCGCTGTAGCTGCTGTTGCAGGAATCGCATTTGCAGTATATCGCTTCTTTGCACCGGACTATCTCGAGGATTTCGAGGAAGACTTCGATGATGATTACGATGACTATTTCGAGGACGAAGAAGAGAAATAAGTGAATAAATAATGGATGTGAAGGTATACGGGCATGCAGCGGTTATGCTCTCCCGTATACCTTATTTTTTATGTAATAGGAAATTCCGTCGGAATCTCCTATTACATAAAAAGCCCTGCCGGGCAGGATCGCACTGCGGCGGAGCGGTAGATGTCGCATGGAGCGACCCGCCGCAGGCGGAGAATCCTGCAAAGCAGGATTCTTTCTTATATAATAGGAAAATCTGTTGGAATCATAGTATGTAGAAAATGGAGAAAGCTGGAAAATGAAAAAAGGTGAGATTTACGAAGGAATTATAGAAAAAGTCGATTTTCCCAATAAGGGATATGTAAATATAGATGGAGAGAAAGTAATTGTAAAGAATGGAATACCTGGACAGAAGGTACGGTTTATGATCAACAAGAAGCGTTCTGGCAGGGCAGAGGGAAGACTTCTGGAGGTTCTTGAAAAATCGCCGTTGGAAGTGCGGGAGCCTGTATGCAATATTTTCCCGGCCTGTGGCGGCTGTATGTACCAGACCATGTCCTATGAAGAGCAGCTGAAGATGAAAGAAAATCAGGTGAAAAGCCTGCTGCAGAGTGCAGTAGGGGAGGATGTGGACCTTCACTGGGAGGGAATCCATGGAAGCCCTGTTGAATTTGGATACCGCAATAAGATGGAATTTTCCTTCGGGGATGAGTACAAGGATGGTCCATTGTCTCTTGGACTTCATAAGAAGGGAAGCACATATGATGTTCTCACTGCTTCTGACTGTAAGCTGGTGCATCCGGACATGACAGCCATTCTTTCCTGTGTGCTGGATTTTTTTACAGAACTTGGTGCTGTGCATTATAAGAAAATGCAGCATACCGGGTATCTGCGCCACCTGCTTCTTCGAAGAGGAGTAACCTCAGGGGAGATACTGGTACATGTGATCACCACCAGCCAGGCAGAGTATGACTATGCACCTCTTGTTTCCAGACTGCTTGCGCTGCCACTGGAAGGTAAGATTGTGGGAATCCTGCATATTATCAACGATTCCCTGTCAGACGTGGTGCAAAGCGATGAGACCAGACTTCTTTACGGCCAGGATTATTTCTACGAAACACTGCTTGGCCTGCGCTTCAAGATCAGTACATTTTCTTTCTTCCAGCCGAATTCCCTGGCAGCAGAGGTGCTGTATTCCATTGTACGTGATTACATCGGAGACACTAAGGAGAAAGAAGTGTTCGATCTTTATAGCGGCACTGGGACGATTGCCCAGCTTCTTGCATCTGTAGCGAAAGAAGTGATCGGTGTGGAAATCGTAGAAGAAGCGGTAGAGGCAGCGAAAGTAAATGCGGCACTTAACGGCCTGGACAATTGCCGGTTTATCGCGGGAGATGTGCTAAAAGTGCTGGATGACCTTACGGAGAAGCCGGATATGATCATTTTGGACCCTCCACGTGACGGAATCCATCCCAAGGCACTGCCGAAGATTCTGGCATATGGAGTGGAAAATATTGTGTATATTTCCTGCAAACCAACTAGCCTGGCAAGAGACCTTCCGGCATTTCTGGCAGCTGGATATGAGATCAGGCGGAGCTGTAGTGTGGACCAGTTTTGTGAAACGGTTCATGTCGAGACTGTGGTGTTGATGTCAAGGGTAAAATAGGCAAAGGCAGAAATGTCTAGAAATTAAGGGGTTTAAGACCAATGGTAGTAATTTGAAGTGCTGCTGTTGGTCTTTTTCTTTTGCCTTGCCCCGAACATATATGTTCAATGATGTTCCTGTTGGAGGGATGGTGTTGAAGAACAACTATGGATAATTGGTGGGGGGTGAGAATATAAAATGGATGACAAAATGATGAGAAAATGCTTGATAATATTCGTGAATGAGATTAAAATAAAATAAATGAAGGGAGAATCAATTATGGACTATTTACCAGTACAAGAGTTTTCTAATAAATGGAATATAAGTAAGAGAAGAATACAGATTTTGTGTAAAGAAGGACGAATAGAAGGAGCAAAGATGATTGGTAATATGTGGGTAATTCCTGCAGATGCAAAAAGACCGAATGATGCTAGAACAAAATCACCAATAAAGTCTAATACAGAGAGTGTGTCTGAAGTACGCCGGGAATTAAAAAAAGTACTTAAGAAATTGTATAACATTACGGAGAGACTTTATATAAATGAGGATGACAAAAAGAGTGTGGTTTTGGCTACAATAGCTTATTCATTGTTCGAATTTTATTTGGGTGATAAAGAAACAGATGAAATGTATAAAATAATTTATAAAGATATTTCTGGGAAAGAGAAAGAAATTTCTTTAGATTTTTCATTAAAGGAAATTGTAGCTGAATTTATAGAGAAATTCTGTGATGCTCCAGATATTAATAATATTCTATCTTGGGCGTATCAATATACTAATAAAATTATTGATGGGAATATATATAGTCAAACTCAATTTTTTACTGAAAAATACATGATAGATTACCTTGTTGGAAATGTTGTCGATTATGAAAGGACTAAAAAGATTGTTGATCCATGTGCAGGTGGTGGAAATTTCTTAGTGGAATGTTTAGATTATTTGTGTGACTGTTTAGGCGAAAAAATAAATGTTGATGAAATTATTTTAAATACAAGTAGATTGTACGGATATGATATTGATAAGTCAATTGCCAGAATAGCAATTGTGAATATTAGATTAAGAGCAATATCTATAATGAAACGAGCTAATATCGATGTTACAAATGAATTATGGGAGCAGATTTGTCCTAATATCTTTGTTACAAAAAGTGAAGATACGATTTGTGGTTCCCTAGCAAAAGATAATCGTGTTGTGGTTAATCTTGTAAATGGAAATGAGTTGGGGATGGATGATGCACTTTCAAATGCAGATGCAATAATAACTAATCCACCATTTGCAACCATAAAGGGAATGCGTCAAGAAGAAAAAGAATTTTTGAAAAAAAATTATCCTGATGCAAACTGTGATACATGCGTTTCGTTTATGGTAGCAATACACAATCTGTTGAAACCAACCGGTGTATGTGGAATAGTATCTCAAAATTCATGGATGCATTTGAAGTCATTTAAAGAAATAAGAAATTATTTCTCAACGCAATACAATATTCAAAAAATAGCGAATCTAGGTTCTGGTGCTTTTTTTGACCTTAGTGGAGAAAAGTCAAATGTTTCTCTTATTGTATTTTCGAATAAATATAGGTCAGATAATAAAGTTGAAATACTAAATTTATCTTCATTTTTATTAAAAGAAAAAATTGATAAGCTAATTAGTAATGAAGGTAGATTGTATATTGGGCAAGATATGTTAGATGGACCGAATGGTTACGATTTTTCTGGTAAAGGAACCTTAAATGTAATGGGAGCAAATAAGCAACCGTATCGGAATGTTGCAGTTCCAATGCAAGGAACATCGACAGGTAATGCTAAAGAACTTGTGGGTTATTTTTGGGAACATTTTGGTGAAACAGATTGGGTTGCTGTAAGTAATGGGGGCGGTTACTGCAGATGGCAGGGATTAAATGATAGTGTAGTCAAATGGGGAAAGGAAGGCGAGTACATTAAGTCTCAAAAGGGGTCTGCGTTACGAAATGTAAAATATTTTGGTGATACTCAAATGGTATTTAGTGATACAGGAACAGCAGGGTTAAATGTTAGAGTTTTGCTGGATAATCAGATTTTTATTGCGTCTGGTCCGGGAATTAGAGTTGTTAAAGGAAACGAATATGCACATTTAGCTTTCTTGAATTCAAGAATAGCGGCATATTATGTGAGAATGATGTCTCCAAAACTTACAATAGCGGCCGGATATATTGGACAAATTCCTGTTAATGATAATATTTATTCTTCAGTTGTTCTTGAAAAAGAAGCACGATTATGTATTGAGCTAAAAAGGAAAATGTTATCGACAAGACCTAATAATATAGAGTATGAGTCCACATATATACAAAATATTAGTGGTAACTTGCTTAATGATGCTTGGCGAATGTTTAATGATGATCTGATAAATGAACTTCTAAAATTAGAAGTTGAAAGTAAAATAGACCAATTCATTTTTAAGGAGTATGGGCTTTCTGAAGAGGAAGAAAAGCATCTTCAAGATAGTGTTGGTGAATGTGCATATTTGATTGATAGAACGCAGGAAATAGATATCGATAAACTTGATAAATATCTAGAAAAACTAATAGATGCGGCTTGCTGCTTAAAGAGAACAAGAGCATCAAAAAATTCATTAGGAAGCGATGGAGTCCTTGAATATGTTGCTAAAGATTTAGGAGTTAATCCGGAAGTGGTTGTAAAAAAAATACAGGAAAAGCCGTTTGAAATGAAAAGAGTATTAAATAAATATATGGATATGATTTTGCATAATATGGTTTTATATAAACTGGATTATAACACAGATAATGGTGTGCTAATTTCTGAATGTGCAATAACTGAATTGGTATCTGATTTGATGGATAGGTTTGGGAAAGACTTTGATTATAGTAAATGGATACAGGAATCGTTTAATAAAGTACACAGTGAGATATTTAAAGGTGTTCCTTATCTACAATATGAAAATGGGGTGATTCATAAGTATGACAGCAAAGTTGCATAATTTGGTTGCTAAATATATGAATAAAACAATTGATATAGAAGAATGGGAAGATATTAGAAAAAAATATTTTGAATATTCATATTTAGCATTTATGACTCTTTGCGCACATGAGATTAAATCTGATTGTGCTGCAAATGAAATAGAAAATATTATTGGAATGAATGATATTATTGAAGAATCAATATTGTGCTATGTCTTGAAAATACCGGGTTCGTATGAATTTATTTCTGAGGTATTATCTATTATCAATGATTATGACGCATTTGATATAAACTGCTTATACCAAAGTTATATAGCAACAGATTTTTCTATTATGGATGGTGAAGTGAAATTCGAGGGTGGAAAGAACAATAGAGATATATTGGGTTCATACTATACTCAAGAAGAATTTGCATATGAGATTACTCAAAAAGCAATTGAGGAATATCTTGAAAATAATATTAGAGAAGAAGTAAATGAGTTAAAGATAGCTGATTATTCTTGTGGTGGTGGAGCATTTTTGGTTGCAGCATGTCGAATATGCAGACAAAAAGGGATAAGTGCAGATATTTACGGATATGATGTAGATCCGATTGCAATAATGATAACTAGACACAGATTGCGTTTTGAAGAAAGTTCGGGATATAAAATTTTATTAGGAAATCCATTATTGATTACAAAAAATGATATAGAGCCATTAGAAAAATTTAAGAGGGCAGAGGTAGGAAGATTTTATTCATTGGAAATGGGTGTTGTATCACACGACAATGTAATGATTGCCCTTGGAAATCCACCTTGGGAAAAGATTAGATTTGAAGAAAAGAAGTTTTTAATGCATTATGTAGAAAATCAAGAAATTGGATCAAAAGCAGGGCGAGAAAAATATATTCAGAACATTTCAGAAACGAATAAGTTTTTTTATAATTGTTTTATTGATGATTACGAAAAGGCAAAGCGATTAATAAAAAAAGAGGAATGCTTTTGCGAATCAAGCTGTGGTGAGTTAAATACATATGCGATTTTTACAGAATTATGTCGAAATGTGGTTTGCAACAGCGGTATTATTGGATTGATAGTCAAATCGTCACTTCTCAAGATGCCCGTGTACAGTGCTTTTTTTAGGGATATGACAAAAAATAAAGATTTGTATGAAGTATACATGTTTACAAATCGGAATAAGATTTTCAATATTGATTCTCGTGAAGAATTTTCAGTCATTTTCTTGAAAAAGAACAATACAAAAAATCTTAGCATAGCATTAAATATTGAACGATATGAAAAATTTGTTGATAGAGAAAAAATAGAATTGTCATATGATTTATTGAATAAACTTAATCCTGAAACGGGAATGATTCCAAATATATGTCATAACGAAGAATTAGAATTTCTAGTTAGCATTTATGAAAAATATGATACATTCGGAATGCGTTATCCAGAATGTAAATTTGGTAGACTGGTTCATTTGACAAATCATTCGGAGAGTATAATTAAACAGAATGATAATGGCTATATTCCTATATATGAGGGAAAGTTTATTGAGCTATATACCGCTAAATATGCTACATTTTCAGGGATGAATGAAAGCGATAAGTATAAAAACAAAGCTTCAGCTAAAATGATTTGTGACATAGAGGGCAAAGAGTATCCAGAATCTCGTTATTTTATAAAAGAAGAAGTTTGGAATAATTTATCTAGAAATTTTAATGATGAAGGTGTGATTGCTTGGAGAAGTTTGACATCAGCTACCAATAGAAGAACAATGCTTGCAACTGTTCTTCCGTTGATTCCAACATGTCAGTCTATTCAAATTTTGCAATTGCCTAAGAAGGAAATGCTACACATACTAGCATTATTTAATTCAGTAGTATTTGATTATATTGTAAGATTAAAAATGGCGGGGCTTGATTTGACGCAGACAATAATTAAACAGATTCCTATTCCGGGTACAAAATCATTTGAAAAAGAGTTGGTCTATATGGGAGAAAAAGCAACAATTGAAAAGCATATTAATTCTCGAATAAGAATGTTATATGCAAGCGACCAAAGACTGGATAACTTTTTTGCGGATGTGAGTATTTATCCGATAAAGAGAAAAATTACTAGAAAACAAATAATTGCAGAAATAGATAGATTAGTAGCACTTTTGTATGGATTAAATGAAGAAAGATTTAAGAATATATTGCATACTTTTAGTAAGTACTATTCAGAAAAGGAAGTTGAAGCTTTTTTTAAAGCATCAACCTCCTTGGGATAAACTTAGAGCATGCCATATGCTTTTGAAGTAGCACCACTACCATTACGTGCCCATACACGGCTAAGGGATTTTACACGATCAAGTTCGCTTTCATCTAAAAGAGAGAGAACATAATAATCGGTGTTGATTTTTTCGAATACAAGTATTTTATGAACGAAATCACCTCGATTTCCGTATTTTGATAATTCTTCAGAATCATCATTTGGAGCACCTTTTAATTGGATTCTCCAACTTCCGTTATCTGGAGCAAATTTGATTGTTGATGGATAATAATCCTTTCCGAGATAGTTGATGGTGATATTTTTTTGTCTTGAAGTATCTTCTGGGTCAATATCAAAGAATTTTATACCACCATACATTCGTGCTGGATCAGAATATTCATAAGGAGTTCCTTTGACAGAACCGGATTCTATCTGTCCAAGTTTTGATAAATCTAGGATATTTCTTGACCCCCCTGTTGATTTTCGCATTTCAAACCAAAATTGTTCATTGGTAAAAGCAGGTACATTTTCAGTGGTGGGAGTAATTATGTAGTCGATATCAGGAGTAGATGATTTATTAAGCGGCTTATGAGGTTTTTGAGTGGTTATTATTGTTGGAATAGTAACCTTCTCAGATCCGAATAAGCTGTTTTTCTTTTGCCTTTTCTTCTGGGATACTCTTTTGCTGATATTCTCAATTTTCTGAGATACTTCTTTGGATATATAATTTGCCTCTAATAATGTGTTAATGTCATCAATGGAATTTATTTTGGTAGAGCACGAATAGTCTGTATCAGAATATTTTTCTATTATTGAATAAATGTTTTCTAACTCGTTTTTTCCAGTCGATGAATCATATGATTGGATTGAACAACTTTCAAAGTTGGTCCAAAGACCGCCACCAGTCAGGTTGTTTGAACCAATAGCACACCAAGCGGTAGACGAGTCTTCCAATAAATAAATCTTGCTATGGTATGTTGTTGAAAAGTTTTCAGAATGAATAACGTACAGTTCATTGCATAGTGAAAATAGATTAAGCAATGCTTCATACGAAGTTCCATCTAGATCTATACCGATAAATGCTTTGACGTATCCCCCACTTGACTTGAAGTTCTCAATAGATTCTTTTAATCTTAAAACTCCGCTATTCTTTGCAAATGCAGAGAAAATAGTAAAATTTGTATAACCGTTTTTTAACTCCGAAATTAGAATGTCACCGAGTTGACCTTGGAAAGGTTGATTGATAATAGACATAATATCTTCCTCCTTAAAAACACAACTACAAAAATTATATCACACAGTAATTAAATTTTATATATTTTTTTGCTTGCTATTATGTGCCTTCAGAGTGATATATGTACATACCAAAAAATCATAAGGAGGTACAAAACATGGTACTACATTTCAATGTAACAAAGGACAAACGAAAGGCTATGGTTCAAGCAATCGAGAAGGAAATCGGGGGCAAGGCAAAATACCTCGGAGTTCCTTCCTGCGCCTACGAAATTGGGAACTTTACGGTAGGAAAGAATGGCGAATTGGAATTCGGAGATTTTGATGACCTTGATGAGGTTGCACCGATTGTTGATGCCTGTGTTTTGGCAACAGGGGTCAGCCCGGCAGAATGGGACAGCAACGAAGTGGGGGCAGAACAACCCCACAGTGAGCCGAATAAAGGGGCAGAAACGGGCGAGAGCCTTGGACTTACGGTTTCCATACCACTTGAAAAAGTGGACATGGGAAACTTAATAAGCCTGCTTGAAGCAAAAGGCGAACTGATAAAGAAAGCCTTGGGAATCGAGAATGTTCACATTGAAGAAAAAGACGAGGTTGTAAACTTCCCTTGGTTTGAAGAGGTAAAGCCGGAAGAGGCACTTGCCTACACTAAATTCATATCAGCCATTTGTGAGATGAGTAAAAAGCAGAAGAGAGTTACTGCAAAGCCAAAGGAAAATGAGAATGAGAAATATGCATTCAGATGTTTCCTTTTAAGGCTTGGGTTCATCGGTGATGAGTTCAAGGCAGACAGAAAAATCCTTCTTTCAAAACTTGATGGCTCGGCAGCATTTAAAGCAGGGGCGAAGAAAGGGGGCGAGCAGTAATGTTTTTCCCACCAAGAGATATTGTAAATAAGGTAAAGGAACAGTACCCGGCGGGTTCAAGGGTAGAACTCATTTCCATGAATGACCCATACAGAGATATTCCAAGTGGCACAAAGGGAACTGTTAAGGAAGTGGATGACACAGGTACCATTCATGTGCATTGGGATAATGGATGCAGCCTTGGGGTTGTTTACGGAGAGGATTCCTGTAGAAAACTGAATACCGTGAAAGTCATCTGCTATAACGATGAGGAAGAATGGGACAGCCGGGAGGATGCTTTGGAATTTTATATGAAAGCAATGGCGGGTTCCGAAGGCAGTGAGCAGGAACGATATGCCAAGATTGTGGCGGAACTTGCGATGGGAAAGGCTGTCTGCACGGATGGGGAAGAGTAGAAAACCGCTGGAAAGATACACAATAAAAGGTGTGTATCTTTGTCCAGTAGTGGTATTCCAATTTATGTGCTTTAGAGTGATATATGTACACAACGAAAAACGAATACTTTTCAGGAGGTACATAGAATGAACGAGAAAATCACAAACCAGATTGCAGAAATGAAAAAGCAGACCATCGGAGTTGAGGTCGAAATGAACAGCATCACAAGAGAAAAGGCAGCGAGAATTGCGGCAAAGTTCTTCGGAACAGGACGCTACGAAAACACAGCCGGAAGGAACGGATACTACACTTGGTCAGCTTGGGACGAACAGGGAAGAGAATGGAAATTTCAAAGGGATGTAAGCATTGCCGGATGCGACAGCGAAAAATGCGAACTGGTAACACCGATTCTTACCTACGCAGACATGGAAACCTTGCAGGAGTTAATTAGACAGCTTCGACACGCCGGGGCAAAGAGTGATGCAACAAGAAGATGCGGGGTACACATTCACATTGGAGCAAAGGGGCATACACCACAGACCATGAGAAACCTAGCAAACATCATGGCGAGCCACGAAGACCTCATTGCAAAGGCACTTGACCTTGACCATTACCGACTGGACAGATATTGCAGAACGGTAGACCCAAGGTTTTTAGAGCAGATTAACAAGAAAAAGCCAAAGACCATGAGTGCCTTGGCAGACCTTTGGTACGGCTCACAGGGCTGCAATTACGGAAGGAGTGATATTGTCAATATTGGTTGACACATTTATCTCAAAGATATCACTGACTATGCAGCCAGGTCCAAAGATTGATAGTATCTCTGGCGCTTGATGATCGGAGGAAGCCCACC